>NZ_JAKKFF010000297.1 GCF_022229015.1 Micromonospora foliorum | reverse complement strand
CAGGTCCGGCGCGCCGGACCTGCGGGTCGACCAGCGGGCGATCATCTACACCGGAAAGATGCGGGTGCAGGTGGACGATGTGGAGTCGGCCGCCCGCGAGGCCACCGCCGTGGCCACCCGGGCCGGCGGTTTCGTCGGCGGCGACCAGCGGCGCAGTGCCGACGCCGACGCGGTGGCGGAGTTGGAGCTGCGGGTGCCGGCGGCGGAGTTCACAGGCGTGGTGGAGGAGATCGCGAAACTCGGCCGGCAGCAGAGCCGGGAGATCGACACCCAGGACGTCACCGAGGAGACCGTCGACCTCGATGCCCGGATCACCAGTCAGCGGGCCCGGGTGGAGAGCGCCCGCCGGTTGCTGGCCCGGGCCACCTCGATCACCGACCTGGTGTCGCTGGAGAACGAGTTGGGTCGCCGAGAGGCCGACCTGGCCTCGCTGGAGGCCAAGAAGCGACGCCTGGCCGACCTGACCGCCCTCTCCACGATCACCGTGTCGCTGGCCGGTCCGGCGGCGAAGGCCACCGAGGAGGAGGCCGAGACCGGCTTCCTGGTGGGGCTCAGGGGCGGTTGGAAGGCGTTCGTCGTCTCGATGACAGTCCTGCTCACGGTGCTGGGCGCGTTGCTGCCGTGGTTGGTGGCGCTCGGCGTACCGCTGGCGGTGCTGCTGGTGGTGCTGCGCCGACGGCGTAAGTCCCCGGCTCTGGTCGCACCGGTCAGCGCGCCGCCGCCAGTGCCCGCAGCGCGGTCTGCACCATGACGCGGACGCCGACCGGGATGGCCCGCTCGTCCACGTCGAAGCTCGCCCGGTGCAGGTCGACGTTGGGGCCGGAGCGGCCCACGCCGAGCCGGGCGAGGGCGCCCGGCACGTACTCCAGGTACCAGGAGAAGTCCTCGCCGCCCATGCTCTGCGGTGTCTCGGCGATCCCGTCCGGGCCGAGCGCGGCGGCGGTGGCGGCGGTCAGCACCTGGATGGCACGGGAGTCGTTGCACACCGGCGGCCGGCCGCGCAGGTATTCCAGGTCGACCGTGGCGCCGGTCGGTGCGATCACGTCCCGCACCACCTGAGCGACGATCTTGGGAGCCTGCTCCCAGGTGTCGCGGTCCATCACCCGGAGGGTGCCGGAGGCGCTCGCCTCGGACGGGATGACGTTGTAGCGGGTGCCGGCCGAGGCGTGGCCGAAGACCAGCAGCAGGCCGCTGTTGGCCGGCACCCGGCGGCTGACCAGGGCGGGCACCTCGGTGATCAGCCGACCGAGCGCGTCGACCATGTCCACGGTCAGGTGCGGGCGGGCGGTGTGCCCGCCCGGGCCGGAGAGTCGGACGGTCACGTTGTCGGCCGCGGCGGTGATCGGGCCGACCCGCAGGCCGACCTGGCCCACCGGCAGGTTCGGGTCGCAGTGCAGCGCGAAGATCTGCACCACGTCGTCCAGGCCGCCGGCCTCGATGACCTCCAGCGAGCCGCAGGGCAGGATCTCCTCGGCCGGCTGGAAGATCAGCCGGACCCGGCCGTCCAGCTCGCCGAGGTCGGCGAGCTGGGCCAGCAGCATGCCGACGCCGAGCAGGATCGAGGTGTGCACGTCGTGCCCGCAGGCGTGGCAGACGCCCTCCACGGTCGACCGGTACGGGACGTCCTTGGGGTCGTCCAGCGGCAGGGCGTCGATGTCGGCGCGCAGCGCCACGACCGGGCCGTCCGGCACGCCGTTGACGTCGCAGATCACGCCGTTGCCCTTGGGCAGCAGACGCGGGTTCAGCCCGGCCAGCGACAACTCCCGGGCGATCAGCGCGGCGGTCTCGAACTCGTTGCCGGAGAGCTCAGGGTGCGAGTGGAGGTGACGGCGCGTAGCGATCAGCCCCGGTACCCGGAGCGCGAGGAGGTGGTCCAGCTCGCGGGGCAGGGGCTGGGAGCCGGGCGGCGTCTCCGGCCAGGACGACGCCAGCAGGCCACCCGTGGGCAGCGTCAACGCACTCGTCACGTCGAATTCTCGATCACTAGGAATGGATGGATCATCGGGGACAGCAGACAGCCTAGACCTCCGACGGTGACGCTGCGCAACCTCGTTACGGTAATGATCGGACCGCGCAGAGTCACGTATGCCCTGCTGGGGGCGCTCGTCGAGGCGGGGGACAGCAGGTAGATCACGGTCGAACGCCGTCATCAGCCCCTCACCTCCTACAACGCGTAACCGATCGCGGCGGTCACGAATCCCGGCGCCAGTCAGAGCCCCGTTGCCAAATTGTCGCATTAGTCGGGGTGGTGAACTGACACTCCGACAATTAGCCGACCACACTCCGCAACGAGCCGGATAAGGACGCTCACACGCACCCACCCACCGTGGGCGCACACGGTGTGCGTCCCGGCTCAACCGACCGGATACCCGCTGAGTCCGCCGGACACACCGCGCCCCGGGGTCGCAGTCCCCGGCCGGACGCTCAGAAGCGGTCGGTGGGCCGGTACAACCCCCACACCTCGCGCAGCGTCCCGCAGACCTCACCCACGGTCGCCCGGGCCCGCAGCGCCTCCTTCATCGGGTACAGCACGTTCTCCGTGCCCTCGGCGGCGGCCCGAAGATCGGCGAGCGCCCGCGTCACCGCGTCGGCGTCCCGCTCGGAGCGCAGCCGGGCCAGCCGGTCGGCCTGGGCCGCCTCGATCGTCGGGTCGACCCGCAGC
The DNA here is from genome assembly GCF_022229015.1 of Micromonospora foliorum. GTDB lineage: Bacteria > Actinomycetota > Actinomycetes > Mycobacteriales > Micromonosporaceae > Micromonospora > Micromonospora foliorum. The sequence goes on along the minus strand of NZ_JAKKFF010000297.1, from coordinate 2,608 downwards.
GGCTCGTACGGCTCCTCCTCGTCCACGGTGAACCGGTTGAGCCCGACCACCACCCGCTCCCCCGAGTCGATCTCCTGGGCGATCCGGTACGCGGACTGCTCGATCTCCCGCTTCTGGAACCCGGCCTCGATCGCGTCCACCGCCGAGCCGTGGTCGGCCACCCGCTCCATCAGCTCGACGGCGGCGGCCTCGATCTCGGCGGTCATCGCCTCCACCACGTACGAGCCGGCGAACGGGTCGACGGTGGCGGTCAGGTCCGTCTCGTACGCCAGCACCTGCTGGGTACGCAGCGCGAGCCGGGCGGCCTTCTCGGTGGGCAGCGCGATCGCCTCGTCGAAGCTGTTGGTGTGCAGCGACTGGGTGCCGCCGAGCACGGCGGCCAACCCCTGCACCGCCACCCGGACCAGGTTCACCTCCGGCTGCTGGGCGGTGAGCTGCACGCCCGCGGTCTGGGTGTGGAACCGCAGCATCATCGACTTCGGATCCTTGGCGCCGAAGTCGTCCCGCATCAGCCGGGCCCAGATCCGCCGGGCGGCGCGGAACTTCGCCACCTCCTCCAGCAGCGTGGTGCGGGCCACGAAGAAGAACGACAGCCGGGGCGCGAAGTCGTCGACGGCGAGCCCGGCGGCCAGCGCCGCCCGTACGTACTCGACACCGTTGGCCAGGGTGAACGCGATCTCCTGCGCGGGCGTCGCGCCGGCCTCCGCCATGTGGTAGCCGGAGATGGAGATGGTGTTCCACTTCGGCACCTCCTTGCGGCAGTACGCGAACGTGTCGGCCACCAGGCGCAGCGACGGCTTCGGCGGGAAGATGTACGTCCCCCGGGCGATGTACTCCTTGAGGATGTCGTTCTGGATGGTGCCGTTGAGCGCCGTGCCCGGCACCCCGTTCTCCTCGGCGACGAGTTGGTAGAGCAGCAGCAGCACCGAGCCGGGCGCGTTGATGGTCATCGAGGTGGACACCTTGTCCAGCGGGATGTCGGCGAAGAGCAGCCGCATGTCCTCGATGGAGTCGATCGCCACGCCCACCTTGCCGACCTCGCCGTGCGCGATCGTCTCGTCGGAGTCGTAGCCCATCTGGGTCGGCAGGTCGAACGCGACGGAGAGGCCCATCGTGCCGGCCCGCAACAGCTGGTGGTACCGCGCGTTGGACTCGGTGGCGGTGCCGAAGCCGGCGTACTGACGCATGGTCCACGGGCGGGAGGTGTACATGGTGGGGTAGACACCCCGGGTGTACGGGAACTCGCCGGGGCTGCCGAGCCGGGAGTCCAGGTCCTCCGGAAGGTCGGCCTCCGAGTAGACGCCGTTGATCGGGAAACCGGACTCACTTGACCGCCGTTGGTTCATCCCCGGATGGTAGGACGCCTGGCCACGTCGTCGCGTGAGGGATACCGCACAGTGCGTCCCGACCGGTCGACACCAGGTGAACGACAGGGCACGTTCTGTCGACTTCGATAAACGTCCGTCGCGTCGGCTTTCGCATCGGGCGTCGGAACCAGCAAGATAGGGGGGTTGTGTCCCAGCCCCCCTCGATTTCCCCCGGTGGCTTTTCTGTGACTCAGATCCCGACGTGGAGCGGCGGACCAGTTAGTCCCGCCAACGGACGAGCGGCGCCCGGCACCACCATTGGTGGCCGGTACTCGCTGCGGTCCTCGGTGGGCAACGGCGGCATGGGCACGGTGTGGCGCGCCACAGACACGCTGCTGCGCCGTGACGTGGCGGTGAAGGAGGTCGTCCTGCCCCCGGGGCTGGCTCCCAGCGACCGCGACGCGATGTACGAACGCACCCTGCGCGAGGCCCGCGCCGCCGCCGCCATCCAGCACCCCGCGGTGGTGCAGGTGTACGACGTGGTCACCGAGGCCGGCCGGCCGTGGATCGTGATGGAGCTGCTGGACGCCCGCAGCCTCGCCGACATGGTGATCGAGGACGGGCCGGTCGCGCCCCGCGCCGTCGCCAAGATCGGCATCGCGCTGCTCGGCGCGTTGGAGGTCGCCCACGCGATCGGCGTGCTGCACCGCGACGTCAAACCCGCAAACGTGCTGATCTGCACCGACGGGCGCTGCGTGCTGACCGACTTCGGGGTCGCCCGGATGCCCACCGACGTGCAGCTCACCACCCCCGGCATGGTGCTCGGCTCGCCGCACTTCATCTCGCCCGAGCGGGCCATGGGTCAGGAGTTCGGCCCGCCCAGCGATCTCTTCTCGCTGGGTGTGACGCTCTACACCGCGGTCGAGGGGCGGCCCCCGTTCGACAAGGGCGACCCGATCGAGACCATGCACGCCGTGGTGGAGGACCCGCCCGCCCCGCCGCAGCGCAGCGGCCCGCTGACCCGGGTGCTGATGGGTCTGCTGGAGAAGGACCCGGCGCGCCGACTGGACGTGCACACCTCCCGGGCCATGCTGCGCGAGCTGCTCGCCGGCCCGCTGGGCAGCACGGCGACCGCAGTGCACTCGGTCACCGACCCGTACGCCGTGGTGCCGGTTCAGCAGCGCCCCATTCCCGTCCTCCCGCCGCCCCAGCCGGAGCCGAAGCCGGACAGCCAGATCGGCGGCCCGGCGATGCTGGCCCCGGGTGAGTCCCTGACCGACCGGCTGGCCGCGCTGCGCCGG
>NZ_JAKKFF010000296.1 GCF_022229015.1 Micromonospora foliorum | reverse complement strand
AGCACGGGGCGCGGGCGCACACGCGGGGCGCAGCACGGGCGAGGGGCGCCAGCGCGGGCGCGGGCGCGGGACGGCACCCGACCTCGGCACCACGGCCATCTCGACGCCGCGCCAACCTTCACCACGCCACTCGCCCACTCCCGACCGGGCAACACGCCATCTCGGATGGGTGGTCGCGTCGGTAATTCGCTGGATCCGGCGGGTTGGGGGGCGTAGGGTTGTAGGCCGCTTGACGGCCGAGGTGAGCTGCACCGGAACGGACGTCTTCGCGCCGGACGGCCGGCCATCCGCCCCCGGACACGCGAGCGCGCAGCAGATGTGAACGATGGGACGTCAGCATGCCCGCACTTGACCTCGACACCCAGCTCGACACCGACCTTGACGCGGACCTGGCCGCCGAACGTGCACACCTCACCACCTCGCGGGCGGCGCTGGGTCGGATGCGGGAGCGGGCCCAGGCGCTCTTCGCCACCGGTGACCAGGTGGCCGGCGACGCGTACGCGGCCGAGACGCTCGGGCGCACCCTGGCCCGCCGGGTCGCCGAGCTGGCCGACGATCCGACCACACCGCTCTTCTTCGGCCGCCTCGACTTCGCCGACGCCCCGGCCAACGGAACCACCAACCCGGCGGCCACGGACAGCGGGACCACAAACAGCAGCGCCACAAACAGCGGGATCACAGCCAGCAGGGCCACGGACAGCGGGACCACGAACAGCGGGACCACAAACAGCAGGACCACGGACAGCAGGACCACGGACAGCAGGACCGCAGCCAGCAGGGCCACCAACGACGCGACCGCGCCCGACACCAGCGGTGACCACTACGGGCGGCGGTATCACGTCGGGCGGCGGCATGTCACCGACGAGCGTGGCGAGCCGTTGGTGCTGGACTGGCGGGCGCCGGTCTCCCGCTCGTTCTACCGGGCCAGTGTGCGGGATCCGCAGGGGGTGGCGGTCCGGCGGCGGTTCGGGTTCAGCAATGGTGTGCTGACCAGCTTCGAGGATGAGCGGCTGGATCGGGGCGAAGAGCTTGGTACGACCAGTCGGATCCTCACCGCCGAGATCGAGCGCCCGCGCGTCGGGCCGATGCGGGACATCGTCGCCACGATCCAGCCGGAGCAGGACGAGCTGGTCCGGGCTGACCTCGCCGACTCGATCTGTGTGCAGGGCGCGCCGGGTACCGGGAAGACGGCGGTGGGTCTGCACCGGGCCGCGTACCTGCTCTACCTGCACCGGGAGCGGTTGCGGCGGGCGGGTGTGCTGATCGTCGGGCCGAACCGGGCGTTCCTGTCGTACATCGCGGCGGTGCTGCCGGCGCTCGGTGAGGTCGAGGTCGAGCAGGCCACGGTGGAGGAGTTGATCTCCCGGGTGCCGGTCCGGGCGGTCGAGGCGCCGGCGGTGGCCGCGCTCAAACACGACGTACGGATGGCGAGCGTGTTGCGGCGTGCGGTGCAGGCGCAGATCGGCACCCCGACCGAGTCGATCACCGTGTCGGACGGTTCGTTCCGGTGGCGGATCGGGCTGGAGCCGTTGCACCGGATCGTCGAGGAGACCCGGCGGGAGGGCCTGCCGTACGGCACGGGTCGGGAACGCGTCCAGGCGCGGGTGGTGAGCCTGCTGCAACGGCAGGCCGAGGCGCGGCGCGCGGAGTCGCCAAGCGATGCCTGGCTACGTCGGATGAGCCGCTGCCGGCCGGTGCTCGACTTCCTGGACGCGGTCTGGCCGGCGCTCACCCCGGAAGGGCTGGTACACGGCCTGTTCTCCGATCCGGCCCGGCTCGCCGCGGCGGCGGACGGGCTGCTCAGCGACACCGAGCAGGCGCAGTTGGTGTGGGCGAAGCCGGCCCGCACCCCGAAGGCGACCCGCTGGACCGCCGCCGACGCGGTGCTGATCGACGAGGCGACCGGGCTGTTGGAACGGCTCTCCGGGTTCGGGCACGTGGTGGTGGACGAGGCGCAGGACCTCTCCCCGATGCAGTGTCGGGCCATCGCCCGACGCAGCGAGCACGGCTCGGTCACGCTCCTGGGTGACCTCGCCCAGGGCACCGCGCCGTGGGCGGCGACGGACTGGAGGGAGTCCCTTGCCCACCTCGGCAAGCCGGACGCGGTGGTGGTGCCGTTGACGATCGGTTTCCGGGTGCCCGCCGCGGTCGTCGCATTCGCGAACCTGCTGCTGCCGGCGCTCGCGGTGGACGTACCGCCGGCCGAGTCGCTCCGTCACGACGGCGGCCTGGACGTGCGTACGGTGACCGACCTGACCTCGGCGACGGTGGCCGAGGTGCGCGCGGCGCTCGCGCACGACGGCTCGGTCGGTGTGATCGCCGCGGACGACGCGGTCGACGGCCTGCGCGCGGCGCTGGCCGAGGCCGGCGTCGAGACCGCGACCGCCGACGACGTGGCGGCCGCGGAGCGGGTCACCGTGGTGCCGGCGACGCTGGTCAAGGGCCTTGAGTACGACCACGTGGTGGTGGTCGAACCGGCCGCGATCGTCGCGGCCGAGCCACGCGGGCTGCACCGGCTGTACGTGGTGCTCACGCGGGCGGTGTCCCGGCTGGCGGTGCTGCACGTCGCGCCGCTGCCCGCTCCGCTCGTCGACGGTTCAGCCGGCTGACAGGGCTGCCGCGATCTCCCGCAGCGGGCGGCCTGAGTCGGCCAGCGGCACGTGGAACGACAGCCACGACCCGTCGGCGAAGTCGAGCCGCAGCCGCTTCCAGTTCAACCGGTACCTGCCGAACCGGGCGGTGACGGCCGTGCGCGGAACCGACCCGAGCAGTTCGATGTCGGCCTGCGCCCGTTCGTCCGCCGCTGCACTGGAGAGCAGCCCGACGGGTGCCGTCGCGCCGAGCAGCAGCCGCTGGTCGGTGACCGCGAGCACGAGGGCCCGGAGGCCGGAGCCCTTCGCCGCCACGGTCAGGGCGTGGTGCAGCACGGACGCCTGGGAATCCGGTTCGCCTCGACCTCCGACACCGAAGACGAGCCAGTCGACGGCGTCGTCCGCCCGGCCGAAGGTGATGGTCGGAGACAGCACGTTGAGCAGGACACCCAGGAAGCTCGGCGCACCCGTGGCGGGTGGTGCCGACGGCTGCGAGGGCGGTGCGGGGGTGAGCCCGCCGCCCGCTCGCACCCGGGCCACCGCGCGCACCTGCTCGTCGACCGGCAGCAGTCGGGTGATCCCCTCGACGTACCGTGCCTGACTCTCGTCGGCCGTCATCGGCGCCCCCTCGTGGTCGCCGGCCCGGCGCGGACCGGCGCCTGGTGGCCTGTGCGACGGATCAGTCGCCACGACTCCCCACCATAGGCACTGCTCGCCGCGATCGAGATCCCGCCGGTGACGACGGTGGACTCTCCGGCGGGCAGCGCCGCCGGTTGGCGGTGGCACTGATCATGCTCGGTGTCCGGGTGGTGCTGCTCGCCGCGCTCGCCGGCGGGACGAGGGTCGCCGGTTCAGCTGACGATTCGTCCGTTTCCGCCCCGGGCCGCGGCGGGACGGTGCCAGGATTCCGGCAGGGGGCCGCCGTGGCCGCCCGGGCCGAGAGGGGTCTTGACGTGAGCACCGTCCCGCCGGGTACGCCCTGCTGGGCCGACCTGGCCACCCCGGACCTGACCGACGCGCGGCGCTTCTACCCCGAGTTGTTCGGGTGGACCGGCCAGGTCACCCCGGAACCCGAGGCGGGCGGCTACACGGTCTTCCTGCTCGACGGTAAGCCGGTGGCCGGCGCCGGCCCGCCCGCGATCCCGGACCAGGTCCCGATCTGGTCGACGTACCTCGCCACCGACGACGCCGAACTGGTCGCCGGCCGGGTCGAACGCGCCGGCGGGCAGGTCGTCGTACCACCGTTCGAGGTCTTCGACCGGGGCTGGATGGCGGTCTTCGCCGACCCGGCCGGCGCCACGTTCAGCGTCTGGCAGCCGCTGGCCATGGCCGGTGCCGAGGTGTTCAACGTGCCGGGCGCGATGAGCTGGAACGAGCTGGTCACCCCCGACCCCGAGGGCGCGAAGGTCTTCTACGAGCTGGTGTTCGGCTGGCAGCCCGACGACCAGGCGGTGGGCGCGATGACGTACACCGGGTGGCGGCTCGGAACGCAGATCGTCGCCGGGATGATGCCGCCGCTGGCCGACGACTTCCCGGCCGACCTGCCCGCGTACTGGACGGTGTACTTCGCGGTGACCGACGCGGACGCCGCCGCGGCCCGCGCCTCCGAGCTGGGCGGAACGATCCTGGTCCCGCCCCGCGACATCCCGGCGGGGCGCTTCGCGGCCCTCCGCGACCCCCAGGGCGCCCTCTTCTCCGTCATCGACCTGGGCCCCTGACCCAGCGCCACTCGGGCTCAGGGGCGGGTGGGGCGGACGGGGACCACCAGGGGACCATGCGCACCGGGTACCACCCGGACGCTGGCCCGGTAGTGGGTGGCCAGCAGCTCCTCGGTCAGCACCTCGGGCGGAGTCCCGGCGGCCACCACCTGACCGCCGGCGAGCATCACCATCCGGTCGGCGTACTCACCGGCCAGGGAGAGGTCGTGCATCGTGGCGAGGACGGTCAGGCCGTGCTCGCGGCGTAGCTGGTCGACGAGTTCGAGCACGTCCTGCTGGTGCCCGATGTCGAGCGCGCTGGTCGGCTCGTCGAGCAGCAGCAGCGTCGCGCCCTGGGCGAGCGCGCGGGCGAGGAACACCCGCTGCCGTTCGCCGCCGGAGAGGGTGGCCAGCTCGCGACGGTGGAAGCCGCTGAGGTCCAACCGCCCCAGCACCTCGTGCACGGCGTCCACGTCGGCTGTCGACTCCCGGCCCAGGGCCGGGATGTACGGGGTGCGGCCGAGCAGCACGTAGTCCAGCACCGACATGCCGGGCGGCACCACCGGGGACTGTGCCACCGTGGCCACCACCCGGGCGCGGTCCCGACGGCGCAGTGCCGCACTCGGCGTACCGAAGAGGGTGATCGCCTTCGGCGCGGGCAGCAGGCCGCCGACGGCGCGCAACAGGGTCGATTTGCCGGCGCCGTTCGGGCCGATCACGGTGACCCACTCGCCGACGGCGACGGTGAGGTCGACGCCGGTCAGGATCGGCGTGCCACCGAGGGCGACATGCAGGCCGCGCACCTCGACGGCCGGCGCAGCACCGACAGCACCGACAGCACCGGTCGGACGATCGTCGGGCGGGCCAGGGGCCAGCTCGCGGCTCACGTGAGCACCCGCCGGGCGGTGCGCAGCACGAGGACGAAGAACGGGCCGCCCAGCAGGGCGGTCACCACTCCGATCGGCAGCTCGGACGGAGCGGCGACGGTGCGGGCCACCACGTCGGTCAGCGCCAGGAACGCGCCGCCGAACAGCAGTGACATCGGCAGGATCACCCGGTAGCTGGACCCGGCGAGCAGCCGGACGGTGTGCGGCACGATGATGCCGACGAAGCCGATGAGCCCGGTCGCGGAGACCGCCGCCGCGGTGCCCAGGGAGGCGGCGGCGATCAGCAGGTAGCGGGTGCGTTGCGGGTGCAGGCCCAGACTTCTCGCCTCGTCGTCGCCGACCGCGAGGACGTCCAGCTCGCGGCGGTGCAGCAGCACCACCACGGTCGTGAGAACGGCGTACGGCAGTACCAGCAGGACGTCGTGCCAACCGGCGGTGGCCAGCCGGCCGAGCAGCCAGGAGTAGACCGGCTGGATGCTGTCGGCGTGTCGTTGCAGGAGGTACGTCTGCCCGGCGGAGAGGAACGCGGAGACCGCCACCCCGGCCAGGATCAGCATTGCCGGTGACCCGCGTCGCCCGCCGGCCGCGCCGAGCACGTAGGTCATCGTCACGGCGAGCAGGGACCCGGCGAACGCGGCCAGCGGAATGGTCATCGGCAGCCCGGAGAGCGTGCCCTGCCGGCCGGCGCCGCCGAGGGCGATCGCCGCGGTGACCGCGAGGCCGGCGCCGGCGGCCACCCCGAGCAGGTACGGGTCGGCCAGCGGGTTGCGGAACACGCCCTGGTAGCAGCCACCGGCGAGGGCGAGCAGACCGCCGACGAGCAGGCCCAGCACCACGCGGGGCAGGCGCAGCTCGGTGACGATGGCGATCTCGCGCTCGGTCAGCCCGCTGTCGAGGTGCACCCCGGGAAACAGGTTGAGCAGCTCGGCGGCGACGCTGCCCGGGGGCAGGCTCACCGGGCCGAGCGACACCCCGACCACGAGCGCGACGAGCACCGCGAACAGCCCCGCGACCAGCCACCGCTTGCGCAGCCCCGCTGGCCGGGCCGCGGACAGCGGCCCGGTCACCGACGGACGACGGTCACGCGGGCACCTTGGCGACCGCGTCGATGATGACCCGGAGCAGGTCCACGACCCGTGGGCCCCAGCGGGAGGCGATGTCGTCGTCGAGGGCGACGACCTGGTTGTTCTTCACCGCGGTGAGGCCGGCCCAGCCACTGCGCGCCTTGACCGTGTCGGCGCTCTGCTGGCAGCACTTGGCGTCGGCCAGGAAGACGAAGTCCGGATCGGCCTTGACGATGAACTCCTGGGACAACTGCGGGTAGCCGAAGTTCTTGCCGTCCGCGTCGGCCGGGTCGGCGATGTTGGTCAGGCCGACCTGGCTGTAGAGCGAGCCGATGAAGGTCTTGCTGGTGGCGCTGTACAGCTCCGGGCCCAACTCGTGGAAGTAGGTGAGCTTCTCGGCCCGCTGCGGCAGGTCCTTGACCAGCTTGGTGATGTCGTCCTTCATCCGGGTGGCGACGTCGGTGGCCTGGTCGGCGTGCCCGGTCAGCGTGCCCAGCTCGGTGATCTGCCGGTACGAGTCGTCGAGCGTGGTGGCCGCCGGGGTCTGGTACACCGGGATCTTCAGCTTGCCGAGCTGTTCGACGATCTTGTTGCGGTCGTCGGAGAGCACCACGAGGTCCGGGTTCTTACCGGCGATCGCCTCGGCGTTCGGCTGGAAGGCGGAGAGGTCGGTCTTGGGCGCGTCGGCCGGGTAGTTCGACTGGTCGTCGACGGCGGTCACCTGCGGGCCGGCACCGATCGCGAAGAGCATCTCGGTGGCGGTGGGCGACAGCACGACGATCTTCTCGGGACGCTTGTCGAGGGTGAGCGCGCCGACCGTGACCGGGTAGGCGGCGGCCGCGGTGCCGGCGCTCGGCTGGTCGTCGGTCTTCTCGGCGCAGGCGCCGAGGGCGAGCGCGGTGACCGCGAGGGTCGCCGCGAAGAGCCGAGGGGTACGTCTGAACATGGGGGCCTCCTGTCGGTCGAGGAGTGTGGTGCTTCGCCGACAGGGACTTTCGTACGCCCGCCCACGAGGCGCCCTTCCTCGAGAGCGCGTATCGCGACCGATCCGTAGGCGACCTGGCTCGTCCCCACCTACCGGTGGGGCATCACAGTTGCGGGACAGCGCCGGGTTTCGCACCGGCTTCGCTGCGGACTGGTCGCTAAGACGGTAGCGCACCGCCAGGACGTGCCGGATCGATCAAGGGCCGGTTGGCAGCCGTCGATACCTCGGACACCCGCACCGCGCGGGGCGGGGAGGCATATGTCCGAGATCCTGGGGTTTCGGAGCGGGTGGTGGGGCCCCGCCGGGCGGGACGGGGCCCCACCCGATCAGGAGGACGTGATGGTGACGTTGTCCACAGCCGCCTCCACGAGGCTGGCCCCGGACGCGTCCGCCGCCTCGACGAGCACGCGGACCGACTGGCCGGCGTACGGGGTGAGGTTGAGGTTGGCGACCGCCCAACTTCCGTTGCGGTTGCTGGCCGCGCCGGACTGGGTGAGCAGCGCGGTGGTGCCACCGTTGTGCACCACGCTCACCCGCAGGTAGTCCGCCGACGAGGCGTTCGAGCCGTGCGCCAGGTACCAGGCGAGCGAGAGGGTCAGCGTGCCGGACGACGGCAGGGTCACCGCCGGGGACCGGGCGCTGGTCACGCCGCCGTCGACGTCGTAGTCACCGGCCGCCGAGCCGGCCAGCCGGCCGGTGACCAGGTCGTTGGACCCGGCGTACGGGGTGAGCTGCTTGGCTCCGGAGGACGTGGTCGCCTGGGCGGCACCCCGCTCGAACGCGCCGAGGGTGGCGGTGTCGGTGCCGGCCGGGTTGATGGTCCAGCCGGTGGCGGTCTCGAAGGTGTCCGACCAGACCGTGGTGCCGCCACCGCCGCCGCAGTACTGCGCCTGCTTGCCGATGGCCCGGTACGGGCAGTCGGCGTACTCGCTGAGGATCAGCACCGCCTCCCGGTTGCGCGAGGTCTGCGCCGGGATCACCTCGTCGGGCGGGTAGAAGCCGCCGCCACCGGACGAGCCCGGGTACATCTCGAAGGTGTACGCCCAGATGTTGTGGGTGGCCCACATCCAGTCGAGGCTGTCCCCGTCGGTGATGTAGAGGTCGCTGGACTGCTCCGGCGTGTAGTTGTTGGTGGCCGCCATCTGCTGACCGATGGTGGCGAAGGTGTTGTACTGGTCCGCGTTCATCCCGGTCGCGGTGTTCGCCGTGGTGTAGCCGTACGGCCAGAGCACCAGCTCCGAGTACGTGTGGAAGTCGATGTTGGCCTTGATCTGCTGCACACCGCCGACCACCCGGCCGTTGACGAAGTTGCGCAGCGCCTGTGTCTCGGGAGCGGAGAACGCCGACGGCCCCCGGTAGGTCTCCGACGAGGTGGTGCCGGACGAGCCGCCGCAGCATCCCCAGTTGTAGGACCAGTTGCGGTTCAGGTCGGTGCCGACGTTCGACGAGCCGCTGTTGGGCTGCCGGTTCTTGCGCCAGGACCGATACGAGCCGGTGGCGATGTCGTACTCGCTGCCGTCCGGGTTGACCGTCGGCACGATCCAGAGCTCCCGGCCGTTGACGATGTTGGTGATCCGGGAGTCACTGCCGTAGTTGTCGGTGAAGAGGTTGAGCAGGTAGATCGCCATCTCGACGGTCAGGTGCTCACGGGCGTGCTGTTGGGAGTTGAACAGGATCTCCGGCTCGCTCTCGTCGGTGCCGACGTTGTCGGAGATCTTCACCGCCATCAGGTCGCGGCCCTCGTACGACGAACCGATGCTGATCTTGCGGGCGATCGCCGGATGGTCGGCGACGACCTGGTTCACGACGGCGGTCAGTTCCGCGTAGTCGTGGTAGTTGGAGTCGGCCGGCGGAAATGCCAGCGCGCCGAACTCGTCGGCGCCGCGCTCGGCGTTGGGCGGCGGGGCCAGCGGTTCCAGCCGGAAGCCGAGCTTGCCGATCGCGGCGGCCTCGGCCGTGGTGGCCGAGATGTGCAGCACGCCGTGTTCGGAGTAGTCGATGGCGGCTCCGGTGCGGGCCACCGCGTTGCGGTCGGCGAGGGTCCGGGGCCCGAGCACCCGGTAGCTGGCGGCGGCCGGCTCGGCGGTGCGGTCCGGTGCCGGTCGGGCGGCGACCGGACCGGCGGCGACGGTGACGATGCCCAGCCCGGTGACGACAGCGAGCACCAGGACACGGCGGAGGGGGATGGGCGTGCGGAGGGCCATGGACTACCTCCTCGATGGGCGGGAGATCCCGCTCGGTGAAGGACACTTCACCACCTGTCACATGGTCATATCAATATTGATCGCTGCCTTCGCCATCCCAGGCGGATCATCATGGCGGCAATGATTTTCCATCCGTCAACATCTGGCGAAACTTCCCTCCAGGCGGAAAACTGACCAGCGACGATGCCCCCTCGACACCGCGGAGCCCCCATGGCCAGATCCCGCCTGCGCGCGGCCGCCCTCGCCGGCGTCACCACGCTCACCCTGCTCACCACCGCCGCGCCCGCGGTGGCGGCCCACCCGCCGGCCCCCGCCCACGACGAGCAGATCACCTACCAGGACTGGTCCGGGCCCGCCGACTGGCACCGGGGCAGCCGGGCCGGCACCCGCGTCGTGCCCGGCGTCCGCGCGGGCATCACCCTGGCCCACCCGGCCGGCACCACCGAGTACGCCGACCCGCACACCGGCGCCACCCGCACCTGGGAGTACGGCACCTGGACCTCGCCGGTGACCCCGGTCGGATTCGACGCCACCGAGCTGATCGCCTCCTGGAACGCGGAGACCCCCGCCGGCACCTGGATCCAGGTGGAGATGCAGGGCAGCTACACCAGCGGTGACCAGACCCCGTGGTACGTCCTGGGTCGCTGGGCGTCCGGCGACGCCGACATCAAGCGGACCAGTGTCAACCGGCAGGGCGACCCCTGGTCGACGATCTGGACCGACACCTTCAGCATCGACGACGCCACCGCCGGGGTGCTGCTGCGGTCGTACCAGCTCAAGCTGACCCTCTACCGGGCGCCCGGGCAGAGCGCCACCCCGGTGGTCCGGATGCTGGGCGCGATGAGCTCCACAGTGCCGGACCGGTTCACCGTGCCGCCGAGCGCCGGGCACATCGCCTGGGGGCGGGAACTGCCGGTGCCGCGCTACTCGCAGAACGTGCACGCCGGGCACTACCCCGAGTACGACGGCGGCGGCGAGGCGTGGTGCTCACCCACCTCCACGGAGATGGTGGTCGAGTACTGGGGTCGCAAACCGTCGCCGGCCGACACCTCCTGGGTGGACCCGACCTACCCCGACCCGACGGTCAACCACGCCGCCCGGATGACCTACGACTACGCGTACGACGGCGCGGGCAACTGGCCGTTCAACACCGCGTACGCGGCCAGCTTCCCCGGCCTGGAGGGTCGGGTGACCCGGCTGCACTCACTGGACGAGCTGGAGCGTTTCATCGCCGCCGGCATCCCCGTGGTGACCAGTCAGTCCTTCCTCGCCAGTGAGCTGGACGGGGCGAACTACGGCACCTCCGGGCACCTCTTCGTGGTGGTCGGCTTCACCGCCGACGGCGACGTGATCGTCAACGACCCCGCCTCGTCCAGCAACGACGTGGTGCGCAACGTCTACAAGCGTGCGCAGTTCGAGCAGATCTGGCTGCGGACCAAACGCACCAACGCCAGCGGCGGCGTCTCCGGCGGCTCCGGCGGCATCGCGTACCTGATCAAGCCCACCGCAAAGCCCTGGCCCAAGGTCCCCGGCTCCACCAACTGGTAACCCCGGCGCCTGCTTGAGCACGAGCTGATCAAGAGGTTTGCGTCACCGGAAGCCGTTTTGGTGACGCAAACCTCTTGATCAACGCTGGGAGTCGGGGGCCTGGGTGGGGGGGTCGGGGTTGGGGGTGGCGGGGTTGGGGGTGGGGGTTTGGTCTTCGCCGGCATCCCGTTGGCCGCGGTGCTGGTCATCGCCGGCCTGTCGTACGCCGGTATCCACGGGGGTGCCACCGGCGGGGGCGGTGGCGCCAAGCGCTACCGTCCGGGCCGGCCCTTCGACTTCCACCCGGTATGGTTCCTGGGCCGCCCGGAGCAGCTGGCCGACTCGGCCGGCACCGCGCTGACGGCGGGGGGCCAGGCGCCGGCGCTGACCGGCCACAACCTCGGGCAGGCCAGCGTCCCGGCCACGGGCTGCGGG
>NZ_JAKKFF010000295.1 GCF_022229015.1 Micromonospora foliorum | reverse complement strand
CCACTCTTTCCCTCCACGCCGCACTTCCGATCTGGACGTGCTGGTCGACGTCCGCACCGACTGGCGGCACGCCGAGGTCCTCGACGACGGCCGCCGCATCCGGCTCCAGCCGGGTCTGACGATCCGGCAGGCCAACGCCCGGCTGGCCCGCTACCGACGCCGGCTCGGCCCGGACCCGGCCAGCGAGGCCGCCTGCACGGTGGGTGGCATGGTGGCCAACAACTCCAGCGGGATGACCTGCGGCACCACCGACAACGCGTACCGCACCATGGAGTCGCTGCGCTTCGTGCTTCCGTCCGGCACCGTCGTCGACTCCGGCGCCCGCGACGCCGACGAGCGGCTGCGGGCCGACGAGCCCGAGCTGCACTCCGGGCTGCTGCGGCTGCGCGACCGGGTGCGTTCGACGCCGGGGTCGCGCGCCACCATCGAGCGGCTGTTCGCGATGAAGAACACCATGGGGTACGGGCTGAACTCGCTGCTCGACCACAGCAGCCCGGTCGAGATGCTCGCCCACCTGATGATCGGCAGTGAGGGCACGCTCGGCTTCGTGGCCGAGGCCGTCTTCCGTACCGTCGAGATCCACGACCACGCCGCCACCGGCCTGCTGATCCTGCCCGGTCTCACCGACGCCACCGACGCGCTGCCGGCGCTGCTCGCCGCCGGCGCCCGTACCGCCGAACTGCTCGACGCGGCCGCGCTGCGGGTCAGTCAGCGCGACCCGGGTGCGAGCCCGGCCCTGCGCGGGTTGACGGTCGCGGGCCACGCCGCGCTGCTGGTGGAGTTCACCGAGGACAGCGCAGAGCGGCTGGCCGCGACGCTGGCCGACGCCCGGCCCGTGCTGGACCGGCTGCCGGCCGTCACCGGCACCGAGCTGACCCGCGACCCGCGCGAACGGGCCAACCTCTGGCACCTGCGCAAGGGCCTCTACACCGCCGTCGCCGGGGCTCGCCCGCCCGGCACCACGGCCCTGCTGGAGGACGTCGCGGTGCCGATGCCGCGCCTGACCGGCACCTGCGACGGGCTGATCCGCCTGTTCGACAGGCACGGTTACCCGGACGCGGTGATCTTCGGACACGCCCGGGACGGCAATCTGCACTTCATGCTGACCCAGTCCTTCGACACCCCGGCCGAGATCGACCGCTACGCCCGGTTCACCGACGACATGGTCCATCTGGTGCTGGCCGAGGGGGGAACACTCAAGGCGGAGCACGGCACCGGCCGGGCCATGGCGCCCTTCGTCCGCCGGCAGTACGGCGACGAGCTGTACGACGTGATGCGCGAGCTCAAGCGGTTGTGCGACCCGAGTGGCCTGCTCAACCCCGGTGTGCTGCTCAACGACGACCCGACCGTGCACCTGCGGCAGCTCAAGGCCGTCCCGACGGTCGACCCGGAGCTGGACGCCTGTGTGGAGTGTGGCTACTGCGAGCCGGTCTGCCCCACCGCCGACGTCACCACCACCCCCCGGCAGCGCATCGTCCTGCAACGGCAGATCGCCCTCGCCACCGCCGCCGGCGACGAGGAGCGCCGCCGGGAGCTGACCGCCGACTACGCGTACGCCGCGGTGGACAGCTGCGCCGCGGACAGCCTCTGCGTCACCGCCTGCCCGGTCGGCATCGACACCGGCGCGGCGATGAAGCGGCTGCGCGCCGAGCGGCACACCCCTCGCGCCCAGCGCACCGCCCGCACCGCCGCGCGGCACTGGCAGGCCGCTGTGACGGGAGTCCGGGTGGGACTGACCGCCGCACACGCCGTACCGACGCCGGTGACCCGCGCCGCCACCCAGGCGATCCGTGGGCTCGGCGCCACCGAACTCGTGCCGCTGTGGAGCGACGACATGCCCCGCGCCGGCGCACCCCGACCCACCCCCCGCAGCGCGCCGGACGCCCAGGCGGTGTTCTTCGCGGCCTGCGTCGGCAGCCTCTTCGCACCCGAGGGCGGCCAGTCCGGCGGTTCGGCGGCGGCGTTCCTGCGCCTCTGCGAACTGGCGGGGGTGCCGCTCGTCGTACCGCCCGGCACGGCGGGTCTGTGCTGTGGAACGCCGTGGCAGTCCAAGGGCTATCCCGCCGGTCACCGCGAGATGGCCGAGCGGACCCTGGCCGCGCTCTGGGCGGCCAGCGACGAGGGTCGGCTGCCCATCGTGTGCGACGCGTCATCCTGCACACACGGGCTGACGCAGCTGACCGCCGCGCTGGCCGAGGAGGACCAGGCACGGTACGGCGCGCTGCGCTTCGTCGACAGCGTGACCTTCACCGCCGAGCACCTGCTGCCGGCGCTGCCGCAGCCCCGGCGACTGGGCTCGCTGGCCCTGCACCCCACCTGCTCCACCGTGCACCTGGGCGGCACCGACGACCTGCGCGCGGTGGCCGGGGCGGTCGCCGACACGGTCACCGTGCCGGACAGTTGGGGGTGCTGCGCCTTCGCCGGTGACCGGGGGCTGCTGCACCCCGAGGTCACGGCCGGCGCCACCGCGGCGCAGGCCGCCGAGATCAACCAGCGGGAGCACGACGCGTACGCCTCCTGCAACCGCACCTGCGAGATGGGCATGAGCCGGGCCACCGGCCAGCCGTACCGGCATGTCCTTGAGATTCTCGTCGAGGCGATCGAGCCGCCGGCGTAGCCGACGAGCGCGCCGCCCGCCGCGGAGCTGCGGCGGGCGGCGCGGTTGTGCGTGACCTCAGGAGAGCGTGATGTCGCGGTCGTCGCCGCACGGTAGTGCGCCCGCAGAATGTTGCCGCTCCGGTCTTCGTCCCGAGCCCGGCGTCACGGGCAGGGTGTCCGCGCGCAGACGTCGATCACCTTGCCGGTGAGCAGGAAGACCGCCTTCTGCTTCTGGGCCCCGGCCTGGGCACGGGGGAACTCGTGCGGATCGTCGCCGAACTCCGGCCCGGCCGGGGCGAGGTTGGTCGGCGGTGGCGCGTAGGCCGCGCCGCTGTTCCAGATCACGATCGCCGAGCCGGTGTACGGGTAGCGGCGGATCGGTGTGATGCCCCAGTACGGCCGCACGTCCAGTGACCAGCCGTCGGCGAGCGCGGGGGTGTGCAGACGCGCGCCGATGGTGCGCGCCTGCACCTCCGCCGCGGCGGGCGATACCTGCTGGTCGCCGAAGGCCACGTGCATCAGCACCTGATGTGCCGGGGTGCGCGGTAGTGGTCGGTCGGTCATGTGCTGGGCGTACCCGTTGGCCTCGGACCGGTCCCACAACATCTGCAGCAGCGCGAGGACCAGCTGTTGGTCGACCTTGTCCGGGTAGTAGCCGTCCAGCACGGCCTGGAACGGTGCGAAGTCCACACTGCGTTGCAGCAGCGTGGAGTAGTTCATCGCCGGTACGCCGAGCACCGACCGGGTCCAGTCCTGGGCGATGGCGGTCAGCGCGCCTCCGTTGATGCCGCCCTGGCTGTTGCCGTCGTAGTGCAGGCCGCCACCGCGATTGATCAGCGGCCGGGCGGTGGCGTCCCGGAACGCCGGGTGGGCGGCGAACCCGCCCGGGTGGATCATCGCGCGGCCCAGGAAGAGGAAGTTCAGGAAGCTCTGCTGCAACCGGTCCGCCACCGCGGGGAAGACACTGAGGTCGGTGAAGGCGCCAGCCACAAAGGGGACGTCGGCGGCGGCCATGCCGATCCAGGTCGTCGCGCAGAAGGTGAAGTTGTGGGTGTTCGACATCGTCTTGACGTTGCCGGCGTTGATCTCGGTCGGTCTGCCGAGCAGCCCGTGGCCGTAGAGCGAGAGGTGCGCCGGCCTCGCGGCCGAGGCACTGCGCGGGATGTTGCAGACGAAGTCCGCGGCCACCGTCGCGCCGGACGGCGTGGGCAGGGCATTCGGCGTGGGCGGCGTCCCGGTGCCGCCGGCCGGCCCGTAGTGCAGCCGGGAACCGGGCCCGCCGTCACCGGTCAGATACGACGGCACGCCGATGGTGCCGGTCACCTGACGGGCGATCAGCGGATCCTGCTCCGGTGGATAGTCGGTCACCTGGGTGACGGTGACCGGCGGCGCGGCCCGGCCGAGGTCGGCGAACGCGTCGTCCCGGACCGCCAGCATCCGACCGGTCAGCCCGTTCCGGCTGGCCACGGTGAAGTCCCAGGCGAGGTAGAGGCTGTGCCGCTGGACGCCGCTTCGGGTCAGCTCGGTGAGGATCCGCCTCAGTTGCGGCCCCCGGGCGTCCCGCTGCTTGCGGCCGGTTCCGGTCACGTACGCCGTGAACGCCTTCGGCGCAGGGATCAACGCACCGTTGCCGTCGCGCAGGCCGCGCAACCCGACGACGTAGCGGGCGCCCTCGGTCAGCGCCACCGCCGGCCGGATGATCAGCAGCTGCCGGTCGGGTTGGCCGGCGGCGTGCGCGTCCAGCTCGGCCCAGTACGGCGTGCGCTCACCGGTCCGGGTGTTGAGCAGCACGATCGGCGCGTCCGGCGCCAGCGAGCGGCCGATGTCGGTGACCGGCGCGATCCCGCTCGCCGCGGCGTCGAGGCCGGGGACGCGGACCAGGATCGGCGAGCCCGGACTGAACCCGTCCTGCCGGTTCCACTCCGTCGGGTCGATCGGGGTTCCCTGCACGTTGGCGGGCATCGCGGCGGCGGCGAAGCGCACCCGCTTGCCGGTGGGGCTGCTCCGGTCCGGCACGGTGAAGTAGTCGTTCGGGAACGGCAGCAGGCAGGCGGTCGGGTCGATCGGGTCGCAGGACGGGTGCCCGATCGGCGCGGGAGTCGTCGGCGGTGCGGCAGGGGCCGCCGTGCCGAGCAGGACGGCGCCTGCGGTCACCAGCACGGACATGGCGAGACGGAGTCCTCTGGAGGTGGTCACACGCATCTCCTTCGACGCGGGACGGCGGATCGATGGGTGGTGTTCTTCCTACGCTCGTGAAAGAAACTCAGCAAGCGAACCGCGACCCCGTGAGGACAACAGACTCGCGGCCGGTCGCCGGCAGCCAGAGCACGCTCTGACTGCCGACCACCGGCCGCACCGACGACGACTCAAAAGGTCAGCCGGTGATCACCGGCCAGGCGTAAGCGAGCAGGGCGCAGGCGGCACCCAGAAGCGCGAGCGAGACACCCCTCGTGGGCAGCGGCAGAGCAGCGAGCACGATCAGGATGACGGCGACAACGTAGAGAAATGCCTGGACCGACATGGTGCTCTCCTCGATCAGGGTTAGCGGGCTGACTTCAACCGCCGGGATGCCCCCGGGCGTGATCTCGGAAACCTTCGGCCGATCACGGTTCGGCCCTCAGTGGTCCGTGCGCCTCGTCCGGTGCGGTGTCTACGGCTTGAGCAGAAGCGCTTCGGCGCCCACTGGTCGAAACCCGGCCGCCTGGAAGGCGCGCACACTGCGCGCGTTGCCGGCGGCCTGCTGGGACCAGACCGGCTGGCCGTCGGGCACCAGATGTCGGGCGGCCGTCGCCAGCGCCCGCCCCAGGCCCCGGTGGCGGCGCTCGTCGTCGACCTCGATCGCCGCCTCCCAACGGCCGGCCACCCCGCGGCCGAGCACGACGACCCCACCCTCGGCGGCCCAGACGCGGATGTCGTCACGACGTCGACGTGCCCTGACCTCGCGGGGGTGATCGGCGTCCGCAAGCTCGGTCAGCTGCAGTGGAGGTGGCCCGGCAAGGCTGCTCGCGACGGTCAGCAGGTCGATCGTGTCCATGGACCGCCGGGTGCGGTCGAGCAGCGCACCCAGGAAGCGCGGATTCATCGTGGCCGCCAGGGAGTCGCAGTCGAGACTGGCCAGCGTACGACGTACCCACTGGGGGTCTTCGTCGGTGAACACCACCGAGTGCCCGGTGAAGGCGATGACTCCGGCGTCCCGGCGGCTCGGCGGCGGGACCACTGTGGTTCCGCCGTCCGGTGGCGGGAAGTGCCCGTGCGCCGCCGCGTCCAGGATCTCGGCCAACGTGCGGTCCATGGTCGCCCTCTCCTCGGTCCCCGACCGCGCGGTTGCCGAGAGCGGACGCGGCAGTGCGCTCCCGCCCCCGCCACCAAGCGGACCAGATGGTGTCCAGACATCCTCCCGTGTGAGGTGAGTGCCTGTGGGCCCGCCGTGTCGTGAAGGAGATCAGTGACGACCAAGGGTGTGACCCGGCTTCCGGGTCACACCCTTGATCGTCACTGATCTGGCCGGGCTCCGCTGACGGTCCCCGTCCGCAACCTCGAAGGGTCAGCAGCCGATTCGGCTCGACCCGACCGCGACGTCGTCGTACCAGAGGGTGTCGGCTCCCCCGCCGTAGCTCTCCCAGCCCAGCTTCAGGTCGGTGAGCTGCGGCCGCCAGGTGCGGTTGTACCACTGGCCGTCGATGTCATGCGTCGGTGTGCCGTCCGCGGTCAGCCCGGGAACGGCGGTGCCGTCCACCCAGGTACGCAGCTGACCGGCCACGCCGTCCACCATGAACTCCACGCAGGTCCATCGGTTGGTGGGCAGCGGCACGCTCTGCGCCACCCCGGCCGGGCTCTGCTCGGGCAGGGTGGCGTCGTCGGAGGCGCGGTTCCACTGCAGGGCGCCGTTCTGGCCACCCAACCGCAGGTCCTTGTTGCCGTCGGCGGCGTCGGCCATCGCCATCATCGTGGTGTGCTCGGTGGGTTGGGCGGTGGTGTGCCGGACCCAGATCCGGCCGTAGCGGACGTTGCCCACGCTGCTGAGGCTCTTCGTGGACCTGATGAAGACGTGGTTGCAGTACCCGGCGGCGCCGTTGATGCGCACCGACCGGCTGCCGCTGTGCGTGGTCGCCGTGTCGATGGTGGCGGTGCCGGCGCCGGAACAGTCCGGGCTCACCACGGCCCAGTCGCCGGACGGCGTCGAACCGGTCTGGCCCTCGAAGCCGTCGCAGAGCACCGCGCCGGCACACCCGGTCGGCGGCTCGGTGGTGGGCGGCGGGGTGGTCGGCGGAGGTGTCGTGGGCGGCGGGGTGGTGGGCGGAGGTGTCGTCGGCGGCGGGGTCGTCGGCGGCGGTGTGGCGCCGTTGCACGGTACGCCGTTCAGGCTGAACCCGGTCGGCGCGCCACCACTGGACCCGTACGTGCCCTGCAACCCGAACTCGGTGGAGCCGCCGGCCGGGATGCTGCCGTTGTACGACGCGTTGCGGGCGGTCACCGTCGACCCGGACTGGCTGACCGTGGCGTTCCAGCCGCTGGTGACCCGCTCGTCCCCGGCGTAGGTCCAGGTGACGGTCCAACTGGAGACGGCCGCGTCCCCCGGGGAGACCTTGACGGTGGCGGTGAACCCTCCCGGCCACTGGTTGGGCGTGTAGTCGACCCGGCAGCCCTGGGCCGCCACGGCCGGGCCGGTGAGCAGGGCCGCTCCAGTTGTGGACGCGGCGGCGGCCAGCGCGGCGACGACCACCAGGGTCGCGGCGGGGCGGGCACGGAAAATCGTCATGAAAGATCCTTCTGCCATCGAGCTGAGCGGAGACGGCACGGCGGCGCGTCCCGGACGGACGCGGCGCGACAACGTGCCCTGGGTGCGGCGCGGCGGTGCGCCACAGCGAGCGGTCGTGCGTACGACCGACGTGCCCGGCTCGGGGTGGACCTGTCAGTCGCCGACGGCCCGGTCACCCGGACCTCGGCGGCGCCCACCCTCAATCTATTGACGAACGCCTATTGAATCAAGCGTCGGCGCTCCGGACGGCACCGCCGGACCACGCCGCGACCGGGAAAGAATGTTCCGGGCCCGTGTCGATCCGTTGGCCGCTCGTTCGACGTGGGGATGCTAGGGCCGGGAGACGGCCCCGTCGGATGAGGAGAACGCGATGTCGAAGTACCTGTTGATCATGCGGGGCACCGATGAGACGAACGCGGCCATGATGGCCAACCTCGACGAGATGATGGCCACCACCCGCCGGTTCATCGAGGACATGATGAAGGCCGACGTTCTCGTGGCGGCCGAGGGGCTGGACGATCCACGCCAGGGTGTCGTGGTCGACTTCGGTGGTGAGGCACCGGTGGTCACGGACGGTCCGTACGGCGAGACCAGGGAGTTGTTCGGGGGCTACTTCCTGCTCGATGTCGCCACGAGACAGGAGGCGGTCGAGTGGGCCAAGCGGGTCCCGGCGGTCCGCGGGTCCAAGATCGAGGTCCGGCGGGTGGCCGAGGCCGACGAGGTCCCGCAGGGCGGCGAGAGCAACGGCCAGGCCTGATGGGTACGCCCGATGTCGAGGCCGTCTGGCGGATCGAGTCGGCGCGGATCGTCGCCGCGCTGACCCGGTTCACCGGTGACTTCGGGCTGGCCGAGGACGCCGCCCAGGAGGCGGTGGCCGAGGCGCTGGTGTCCTGGCCGCGTGCCTCGCCGGCCAATCCGGCCGGATGGCTGATGGCCACGGCCCGGCGGCGGGCGATCGACGCGATCCGCCGTCGGGCCGCCCTGCAGGACCGATACGCCCTGTTGGCGGCTGATCCCGCGCTCGACCAGGAGATCGACCCTGACCGGATCGACGACGACGTGCTGGCGCTGATGTTCGTCAGCTGCCACCCGGTGCTCTCCCGCGAGACACGGGTGGCGCTGACCCTGCGGGTGGTCGGCGGCCTGTCCAGCGAGGAGATCGCCCGCGCGTTCCTGGTGCCCGTGCCGACCGTGCAGGCCCGGATCACCCGGGGCAAGAAGACGATCGCGGCGGCCCGGGTGCCGTTCGAGCTGCCGCCGGCCGGGGAGCGCCGGGAGCGGCTGGGCGATGTGCTCAGCGTCCTCTACGTGATCTTCACCGAGGGGTCCACGGCCACGTCCGGCGACCGGCTGTTGCGCCCCGACGTCGCGTACGAGGCGATCCGGCTGGCCGGCACCCTGGCCGCGCTCCAGCCGGATGAGCCGGAGGCGCACGGCCTGCTCGCCCTCTGCGAGCTGACGGCCGCGCGCTTCCCGGCCCGGACCGACCCGGACGGCACGCCGATCCTCCTCGCCGACCAGGACCGCCGGTTGTGGGACTTTGCGGCGATCCACCGTGGGTTGGCGGCGCTGACCAGGGCATCGCAGCGCGGCCTCGGCCCCTACGGCCTGCAGGCCGCGATCGCGGCCACGCACGCGTCGGCACCCTCGGTCGAGGAGACCGACTGGGCCCGGATCGTCCGGCTCTACGAGGCGCTCAGCCGGGTCGCGCCCTCACCGGTGGTCGAGCTCAACCGGGCGGTCGCCGTCGCCATGGCCTCGGGTCCGAGGCCAGCCCTGGCCATCGTGGACGAGCTGATCGCCGCCAACCGGCTCCCCGGCTCGCACCTCGTGCCGACCGTACGCGGTGAGCTGCTGACCCGCCTCGGCCGACTTGCGGAGGCGCGCGCCGAGTTGGAGCTGGCCGCCCGGCTCTGCGCCAACCAGCGCGAACGCTCGGTGCTGCTCGGCAAGGCCGCCGTGCTGAGCTGACTCCTCCAGCGCGCCGGCCGGGACCGCTGTTCCGCGCCACGTACCGCAACTTCCTCGCCGAATGCGCCACGATTGTCGACGACGCCGAAATCCGCGTCGGTCACCAGATGTACGCGGACCGGCGTGCAACCCCCGGGCGGGAGGGCCGCGTCGTACGGCCGTGACAGTCAGCGCAGAGAACAGACCGGTGCTGGTCGCCGGAGAGGACAGACCCCGGTGAGGCGGGCCGACGAGACCGACTTCCACGACTTCGTCGCGGGTCGGATGGATCGCTGGCGACGCAGCGCGTTCCTGCTCTGCCAGGACTGGCACACCGCCGACGACGTCGTGTCGGTGACCGTGGCGAAGCTCTACCGGAACTGGCGCACGGCGGGTCAGGCGGACAACCGTGAAGCGTACGCCCAGCGGGTCCTGACCCGCGCCTGGCTCGATGAGCGGCGCCGGCCCTGGAAGCGGCGGGAACAGGCGCACGCGACGCTGCCGGACGTGGCCGCGGCGGCCCCGGAGACGGTCACCGACCGCGAGGGACTCGCCGCGTTGCTGCGTTCCCTCGGCCCCAAACAGCGGGCGGTGCTCGTGCTCCGCTACTACCTGGACTGCTCGGTGGAGGAGACAGCGCAGATCCTCGGCATCTCCACCGGCACCGTCAAGAGTCAGTCGGCACGTGGGTTGGCGAACCTGCGGGCCGTCGTCACCGGCCAGTCCTGAGGAAGAGGCAGCAGATGGGTCACCAGTTGTTCGACGAGTTGATCGGGACGCCACCGCCACCCCGGGTGGACGTGGCGGGCATCGTCCGGCGCGAGCGGCGCGCGAGGCGGGCCCGGCTGGTCGGCGGCCCGCTGGCCGCTGTCCTGGCGCTGGCGGTCGGCGTCGGTGTCGCCGTACACGATCAGGAGCCCGGCCGACCGCTGGTCGCGCCCTCCCCCACGTCCGCTGACAGCGGGTTCCGCCTGGTCTTCGACACCGACGAGAGCGCCGAGGCCAGCGCGAAGCGCCTCAGCGTCGAGTTCGATGCCGCGCTGCGTGCGGTGGCGCCCGGGTCGACGTGGTTCTGGATCCCCGACCACGTGGGCGAGGCTCCCCAGCCGGACGGGCGACCGCCGGTGTTCACCCACAACGGCCGGGACGACATGGTCGGCGGCGGGTCCGGTCTGTCGTATCGGGGCCGGAAGGGTCCGCTGGGAGTGTCGATCTCCCCCGACGTCCTCGAACCGGCACCGATCGGCCAGCGGGTCGACCCCTCGGCGCCCGACGGGCCCGCCGGATTCCACTGGCCGTGCGAGCTGCCGGAGGGCGCGGGAGACGACCGCTACCACCGTATCTGTGCGCAGGGGACGACCCCCGGCGGCCTCCGGATGAAGACCGAGACGCTGACCGCGAAGCGGACCGCGAGCGTGCAGCACATCGTGTCGATTCAACTGCCCGGCAACCGGGCGCTCAGCGCGAGCGTCAGCAACATGGTGGGGGTCGACGAGCAGGCAGTTGCCGCGCAGTCGGAACCACCGCTCTCCGCCGAGCAGCTCGCAGCCGTCGCCGTACGGGTCGCCGAGCGGATCAGGGCCTGACGGCTGGAATAATCAGGGTGTCTCGATTGCCTGAGCTGGAGGTCCCCGTGCGCGTCATCCGCATCCTGCCCAACCTTCCGGTGGCTGACGTCAGCGCCGCGAAGGGTTTCTACACCGACTTCCTCGGTTTGAGCACCGAGGCGTTCAGCCTGGGTTGGGTGGCCCGCTACACCTCGTCCGACCCCGACGTGGCCGTGCAGCTCGTCTCCGGCGACGCGACCGCACCCGAGGACTCGATCATCAGCGCGCAGGTGGACGACGTGGACGAGGCTTATGCCGAGGCACAACGGCTCGGCTACGAGATCGTGCACCCGCTGACCACCGAGTCGTGGGGCGTGCGAAGGTTCTTCGTCCGCGCCCCGGACGGCAACATCATCAACGTGGCGGCGCACCGCTCCTGAGGCGATCCTGACAGTCCCGAGGGGATTGACCCTCACAGACGTCCGATGTTAACTGCACATCAACGATGTGGATCGATGTTCATCCGATCGCCGTCAACCCGGCACGGTGGCACCGCTCCGCGTCGTTCTCGACATCGCCCTCGTTTCGGCGGACGTGGGCACACCGGGGCACCTTCCCGGGGTGCGAGACCTGCATCCGCACGACGATCCAGAGGAGATCGTGTCGATGAAGATGACGCCGCCGCTACGAATCGCGCTCGCTGTCCTGCTCGCCGGGGGCGTCGTCGCCGTCGGACCGGCCGGACCGGCGACCGCGGCACCCACCGACGCCGCGTTCGGGACCAGCACCGGGACGGTGAACGTCAACCGGGCCGCCTACCTGTCGAAGCACGACATCGTCTACAACCGCCCGAACACCAACCCCCTGCACGGGCTCACCGTCGGCAACGGCCGCACCGGCGCCATGGTGTGGAACAACAACGGTCTGACCGCCCAGGTCTCCGGTGTCGACCTTTCGCAGCAGTCGACCTACGCCGCCGGGCTGGTCAACCTGTACAGCAACCCGCAGCTCGACACCGGCTACACCACCTTCCAGCAACGCCTCTCGCTGTACGACGGGACGCTGACCACGAAGTACGACAACAATCGCACCGTCACCGTGCTGGGCGCGCCCAACTCCGAGGTGATGGGCATCCACGTCGAGGACACCCGACCCGGGGTGAGCAGCGTCGGGCTCGACCTGAGCCTGTGGGACATGAACACCGTCCAGAACATCGCGGACGTCCCCGACCTCAACACCTGGCGTACCGTCTCGACCTTCGCCGACGCCACCGGCGTCGGGTTGAGCCGTGGGCAGACCGACGCGAACAACTTCGGGTACACCCTCGCGGCCACGGTCGAGGGGGCGTCGTACTCCTCCCAGGTGGTCAACGGCACCCGGGTCCGGCTGACGATCACCCCCACGTCGAGCTACACCGTGTGGTTCACCGCGGCCAGCCGGATCAACTCGCCGGGCCTGAACTCGGTGACCCAGGCGAAGAATCAGCTGGCGGCGGCCAAGAGCGCCGGCTATGCGACCACGCTGAACAACTACCGCAACTGGTGGCACGACTTCTGGGCGAGGTCGTTCGTCCAGTACTCCAACGCGGGCGGCGACGCCGACTACCTGGAGAACGTCTACTACCTGGCCACCTACATGATCGCGGCGGGCGGCTACGGCAACTATCCGCTGCACTTCATCAACGGGGTCTTCCGGGCCACCCAGGACAGCTCGAAGTGGAGCAACGGGTACTGGTACTGGAATCAACGGGACGTCTACAACTCGTTCCTGGCCAGCAACCACGTCGACCTGATGGGCGGTTTCAACCGGCTCTACAGCCGCAACCTCTCCGCGTTGAAGTCGTACACCACCACCCGGTACGGCAGCGACGGGCTCTGGGTGCCCGAGACGATGGGCTGGGACGGCAACGCCCGGGGCACGATCAACAGTGACTACGTCAACGACACCTACTCCACCGGCACCGAGGCCGCCTACAACATGTACCTGCAGTACCGGTACAGCAACGACGAGACGTACCTGCGCAACACCGCCTACCCGTACATGCGGGAGGCGGTGAAGTTCTACGAGGACATGCTGGACTTCGACAGCGCCACCGGCCGGTGGTACATGGCCAGCTCGAACGCCCACGAGACGTACTGGGACGTCCGCAACGCCATCACCGACCTGGCGGCGGTGCGGCTGCTCTTTCCGCTCACGATCCAGGTAAGCCAGCAACTCGGCCTCGACGCCGGGTTGCGGGCCAACTGGCAGAGCATCGTCAGCAACCTGGCCCCGTACCAGGTGCAGAACGGGGCGTACCTGCCGCACGACCCACCGATCTCGCAGACCCGCAACAACGAGAACGTGGCGCTGGAGTTGGTCTGGCCCTACGACCAGACCGGCATCGGCTACCCCGACCAGCAGACCGCGATCACCACCTGGAACGTGCGGCCTCATCCGTACGGCAACGTCTGGTCCAACGACCACGTGCACGCCGCCCGCCTCGGCCTCGGCGACCAGGCCTTCCAGGGCATGCGGACGATGCTGCAGAAGTACCAGAACTATCCGAACGGGATGACCAACAACACCAACGGCGTCTTCGAGTACCTCGGCGTGCACCTGACGGCGATGAACGAGTCGTTGCTCCAGTCGTACAACGACAAGATCCGGGTGTTCCCGGCCGCGCCGACCGACGCCAGCTTCGTCGGGAAGTTCACGCTGCTCGCCAAGGACGGCTTCCTGGTCAGCTCGGAGCGGGAGGCCGGCGAGACCAAGTACGTGGGGCTGCGCAGCCAGTACGGCAAGACGGCCCGGGTGGTGAACCCGTGGGGCGGCCAGGAGATCCGCGTCCGTCGTACCTCGGACAACGCCGTGCTGACCACCACCTCGGCCGCCGAGGTCAGCTTCGCCACCGCGGCGAACACGGTGTACGTGGTGGAGCGCACCGCCAAGCCGTTGTCGACGTACGCGACCACCACGTTGACCGGCACCGCCAACCAGGCCGAGAAGAGCCTGTCCGGCACCGCCTCGACCCTGGGCCTCGGCGGTGCCGGCGGTGGTGGGCTGGTCAACGACACGATGCTGACCTACGACGCCAACTGGCACCACACCACCGCCCGGGGGTACGGCGACTACAACGACGACACCCACCACAGCACCACCGTCGGCTCGGCGGCCAGCTACACCTTCACCGGCACCGGGGTGGAGTACCTGTCCGAGCGGTTCAGCGACATGGGCAACGTCGACGTCTACCTGGACAACGTGTTCCAGGCCAACGTCAACCTGAACGTCGCCGGCGCCCGCCAGGCCCAGCAGGTGGTGTTCCGTAAGACCGGGCTGGCCAACGGCTCCCACACGATCCGCATCGTCAACAAGACCACCTCGGTGGGCATGGTCGACGCGTTGCGGATCCTCACCGGCGGCACACCGACGACCGGGGCGGTCGCGCTTCGGGCCCAGGCGAACGGCCGGTACGTCAGCGCCACCAGCGCGGGCGCGGGCAACCTGGTCGCCTCCGCCACCAGCGTCGGCAGCTCGGAGCAGTTCGACCAGATCGACCTCGGCGGCGGCACGATCGCCCTACGGGCCCGGGTCAACAACCAGATCGTCTGCGCCGAGAACGCCGGCGCCAACCCGCTGATCGCCAACCGGGCGTCCGCCGGGTCGTGGGAGTCCTTCGCCCTGGTCCGCAACACGGACGGCTCGGTCAGCCTGCGGGCGACGGTGAACAACAGGTACGTGGTCGCGGAGAACGGCGGGGCCGAGGCGCTGATCGCGAACCGGGACGCGGTCGGCCCCTGGGAGAAGTTCGACCTGATCGCCCTCTGACGCCGCGGCCGGCGGGCCCGTGCGGGCCCGCCGGCCGGGCGCTGCCGTCCCCCGTCCGTCCACCCCTCCCACAAGGAGCTATCCATGCGCAGACGCGTCATCAGCACACTCGCCGCCGCCGTCGTCACCGGACTCACCCTCGCGGCCGGCGCGGCGACGGTGGTCTCGACCCCGGCCGAGGCCGCGCCGGTGGGCA
The DNA here is from genome assembly GCF_022229015.1 of Micromonospora foliorum. Lineage (GTDB taxonomy): Bacteria > Actinomycetota > Actinomycetes > Mycobacteriales > Micromonosporaceae > Micromonospora > Micromonospora foliorum. Next base: position 14,292 of record NZ_JAKKFF010000295.1, on the reverse strand, counting down.
AGGTGCTGGTCTTCTCCAAGACCGCCGGCTTCCGGCACTCGTCCATCCCGAACGGCATCGCGGCGATCCAACAGCTCGGCGCGGCGAACGGCTTCACCGTCACGGCCACCGAGGACGCGGCGACCTTCACCACGGCCAACCTCGCCCAGTACCAGGCGGTGGTCTTCCTCAGCACCACCGGCGACGTGCTCGACGCCGGCCAGCAGGGCGCGTTCGAGGCGTACGTGGCCGCCGGGGGCGGCTTCGTCGGAGTGCACGCCGCCGCCGACACCGAGTACGACTGGCAGTGGTACGGCGGGTTGGTCGGCGCGTACTTCGCCTCGCACCCGGCCACCCAACAGGCGACCGTGCGGGTCGAGGACCGGGCCAACGCCTCGACCGCGCACCTGCCGTCGACCTGGACCCGCACCGACGAGTGGTACAACTACCGGGCCAACCCCCGCTCGGCGGTCAAGGTGCTGGCCAGCCTCGACGAGTCGTCGTACTCCGGTGGGTCGATGAGTGGCGACCACCCGATCACCTGGTGCCACAGCTACGGCGGCGGACGCTCCTGGTACACCGGCCTCGGCCACACCGAGCAGAGTTACACCGACCCGAACTTCACCCGGATGCTGCTCGGCGGCATCCAGGTGGCGGCCGGGGCGGTGCCGGCCGACTGCCGGCCGGAGCCCGGATACACCCCGCTGTTCGACGGCACCCAGGCCAGCCTCGGGCAGTGGCGGCAGGCGGGGCCGGGCGGCTTCACCCTGGCCGACGGCACCCTCACGTCCAATGGCGGCATGGGGTTGCTCTGGTACCCGGTGCGCACCTTCGCCAACTACTCGCTGAAGGTCGACTGGATGATGCCGGGCGACGACAACGGCGGGGTCTTCATCGGGTTCCCCGATCCGCAGGGCGACCCGTGGGGTCCGGTCGCCGCCGGTCACGAGATCCAGATCGACGCCACCGACGGCGACCCGACGCGCACCACCGGCAGCGTCTATAGCTTCCGGGCACCCAACCAGGCCGCCCGCGCGGCGGCGCTCAACCCACCCGGCTCCTGGAACACCTACGAGATCGGCGTGCACGGCCAGCGGGTCGAGATCTGGCTCAACGGCGTCAAGATCAATGATTACGTCAGCAGCCGGGCCATCGCCAACGGCTACATCGGACTGCAGAACGACGGCGCCGGGATGGACATCAACTACCGCAACGTGCGGATCAAGACCGACGGCCCGAGCGAGCCGCCCGCCACCGACCTGGCCCGGAACCGGCCGGTGACGGCGTCCAGCGTCGAGCCGGGCAGCGCGCACGCGGCGGGCAACGCCGTGGACGGCAACGCGGCCACCCGGTGGGGCAGCGCGTACGCCGACCCGCAGTGGATCTCCGTTGACCTGGGGGCCACGTACGCGATCAACCGGGTTCGGCTGGCCTGGGAGACGGCGCACGCGCGGGCGTACCAGGTCCAGGTGTCGCCGGACAACGTCACCTGGTCACCGGTGCACACCACGACCACCGGCGACGGCGGCGTCGACGACCTCACGGTCACCGGCACCGGCCGTTACCTGCGGGTGTACGGCACCCAGCGCGCCACCCAGTGGGGCTACTCACTGTGGGACCTCAACGTCTACGGCACCGCCGCCGGCACCCTGCTCTCCCGGGGCCGGCCGGTCACCGCGTCCAGCGTGGAGCCGGGCAGTACGCACGTGGCGGGCAACGCCGTGGACGGCAACGCGACCACCCGGTGGGGCAGCGCGTACGCCGACCCGCAGTGGATCTCGGTGGACCTCGGCGCGTCCCGCACCCTCGACCGGGTCCGGCTGACCTGGGAGGCGGCGTACGCCCGGGCGTACCAGATCCAGGTCTCCCCGGACAACGTCACCTGGTCACCGGTGCACACCACGACCACGGGCGACGGCGGCGTGGACGACATCGGCATCTCGGCCACCGGCCGCTACCTGCGTGTCCAGGGCACCCAGCGGGCCCTGCCCGCGTACGGCTACTCACTCTGGGAGTTGGAGGTGCACGGCAGCTGAGCCGACCGCCGCGTCCTGACCTCGCCGGCCGGCGAGGTCAGGACGTACGCCATTTCTGGTTGTTGCCGCCGTTACAGTCCCAGATCGCGACGGTGGAGCCGTTGGCGGTGGCGTTGCCGATGACATCGAGGCACCTGCCGGCGCCGACCGCGAGGATGCTGCTGTCGCTGTTGAGCCGCCACTGTTGATTGGCCTGCCCTGCTGCAACACCACCGACGACACCTCACGCAGCCACGCGCGCTCCGGGGCGAGTTTGGCCGCCGTCCTGTCGGGACAATTCGGCGTACGCCGACATTGCAACCGAGATGGCCGAGCTCAACCACAAGAACAACCACGTGCGCCTGCTCGTCGACTTCCCGCCCAGAGTGGCGCAGTGCCGAAACATGACCGCCGAGGGGCTATGCCCGTCGTGGTCCGGGCACGGTGGTGGTGTCGGACAGCAGCTCCGACATCCGGGCACGCATCTCGTCGAGGCGCCGGTCGCCCAGGCGCTCCAGAATCGTGACGGCCTCGTGCAGGGCCGCGATGGCGGCCGGGATGTCGCGGCGGGCCGCGGCGACATCGGAGCAACCGTGCAGCGCCCATGCCTCCCGCATCCGGTCGCCGGTGCTCCTGGCGAGTCGGACGGCGGTGTCGTAGTGGTTGCCGGCCAGGTCGACGTTGTCGCGCAGGAAGTGCAGCCGGCCGAGATTAGTGTGCACACTCGCGGACAACCAGTCCCGGTTGCTGGATCGGTCGGCCGCGGCCAGGGCCGACGTGTAGGAGTCCAGCGCGTCCTGCTGGCGGCCGGCCCGGCGGTGCAGGAGGCCGAGGTTGTGTTCTACCTTGAAGATGAGATCGGGGTCGTTCAGCAGGTTCGCCCAGTGTCGGGCCCGCAGCAGTGGTGGGAGTGCTTCGTCAAGCTCCCCGCTCTCGATCAGCATCCCACCGAGGCTCGCCTCGACGTCGGCCATGCCGGCGTGGTCGCCGTCACGTTGGCACAGTGCGCTGGCCCGCTGGTAGGCGGCGCGGGCCTCAACGCGGTGCAGCAGGAGGCTGTGTGCCACGCCCAGGCTCGCGTGTAGCGTGGCCTCGCCGGTGCTGCTGCCGGCCTGGGCCGCGGCCCGGATACCTTGCTCGGTGACGGCGATCCAGGTGTCGCGAGGCGCCCGGCGTTGCAGCCAACCCCGGATGTTCGCGGCGAGCGGCCAGACGAGATCGGGATGCTTACCCCCGAACTGGGCGATCATCGCGATGATCGTGTCCGCCTCCGCGTCGACCCAGCCGACAGCGGCGGCGGTGTCAGCCAGCTCCGGCAGGAAGAGCGGACGCGTCTCGTGCGTCGTGTCACCGCCCGCTCCACCCGCCGTCGGGCGGATGAGGCGCTGTGCCACGTCGGCCGCCTGTGCGTACCAGCGGAGCGCCTGCCGTTCGGCGCTCGCTTGATCGGCGGAGGTGTCATCGCGCTGTCCCTGCTCCCGAGCGAAGAGGTGGGTCAGCTGGTGAAGGCTGATTCGGTCGTCCACGTCGACGGTGACGAGGTTGGCCGCGGCGAGCTGCCCGATCAGACCGGCGAGCACGGTTGCAGAGGTGATGCCACCGAGTGCGGCGGCGGCACCTGGTGGCACGGTGTGCACGTCCAACAGCCCGAGGCGCCGCAACAGCTGACGTTCCGGTGCGGCCAGGCGCCGGTACGACACCGCGATGACGGCGGGGACGTTCACATCGCCGTCCGTGGTGGTCAACCGGGCGAGGCGGGTGCGCTCGTCGTGCAGGGCGCCGACGAGGACGTCCGGGCTGGTCCCCAGCCGCAGGTGGGCTCCCACGATCCGGATGGCCAGCGGCATCCCGTGACACAGCTCCACCAGGGTGCGGATGTCGTCGGTGGCGGGGCCGGTCATCCCGGCGGTCGCCCGTAGCAGGCGGGTGGCCTGCTCGACCGGCAGCGGCGCGAGCACCAGCAGGTGGGTGCCTTCGCGAGCGACGAGCCCGTCAAGCCGGTTGCGACTGATGATCACCAGCAGGCTGCCACCGCTGCCGGGGATGAACGGCCGGGCCTGTTGCGCGCTGCCCACGTTGTCCAGAACCATCAGCACCGCGCGACCGGAGAGCAACGACCGAAGTCGTGCCGCCCGTGCCTCTGCCTGCCGTGGCACGTCATCAGGTGCGATGCCGAGATCCACGAGAGCCCGGGCCAACGTCACCGACACCGGAACGTCGTTGTCGAGATCGAGGTAGAGCTGCCCGTCGGGAAAGCTCTCCCGGTGTTGGTGGGCCCACTGGGTGACCAGGGCTGTCTTGCCCATGCCGCCGGAACCCGTGACCACCACCGAACCCGCGAGCCGCTGACCGGACCCGGGGTCGGCGTTCACGGCGTCGAGTGCGGCGAGTTCGTCGTGGCGACCCACGAAGTTGCTGGGCGGGGCGGGCAACTGCGCCGGCCGAACGGTGACCGGAGCGGCGGTCGGCGTCACCCCTTGCGCGGGCCCGCGCAGGATCGCGGTGTACAGCTGCTGGAGGCGGATGCCCGGATCCGCACCAAGCTCGTCGGCGAGGATCCGCCTCGTCCGCTCGTAGACGGTCAATGCCTCCGCCCGGCGGTCACTGCGGACGAGCGCCAGCATCAGTTGCGCCTGCAAGCGCTCGCGCAGCGTGTTCGCCGAGGCCACGGCGGACAGTTCGGCGCACAGTTCCCGGTGCAGCCCAAGGCTGAGCTCTATGTCGACGCAGCGCTCGTACGCGCCCAGGCGTTGCTCGCCCAGGTGGTCGGCCGCACCTCTGACTTGATCGGTGTCGGCCGTGCCCTGGTAGGCCTCCGTTGCCCGCCACAGCCGCAGCGCGGCCCGGTAGCCCTCACGCGCCTCGGCGAGCCGGCCTCGCGCCTCGTCCCGGGCGGCGGCGTCGACCAGCGCGACGAACTCGTCGGCGTCGAGCTGGTGGCCGTCCAACGTGATTCGGTAGCCACCGGCCGTGCGGATGATCGACTCGGTGCCCAGGTTGCGACGCAGGTGATGGACGAGGACCCGCAGCGCCACCTGCTTGCTCTCGTTCGCATCGCGACCCCACAGGGCCTCCCGCAGCATGCCGTCGGTGACGGTCCGGCCGCCGGCCGCGAGGAGGCAGGCCAGCACCACCTCATGCTGCCGTCTGCCGGCCGGAACCACCGATCCGGACGCGTCGACGGCTCGCAGTGGCCCCAGGACTTCGAACCGCATGATCCCTTTCCAGGAGCGCGATCTGTCTCGACTGCGGTCGCGCACGTCGGCCATCGATCGACGACGCGCCCATCACCCAGTGGCAGGATCGTTGCACCCACGCGGCGAAACGGAAAGGGCACCACGATCGCCAACCGTCAGCCGTCCAACGCCCAGCCAACATCCGCCTGCGAGACTGCCGCCGTAACGATCGATCAGATCGGATGGAAGGGAGGCTCAGGTAACTCATCAGCGCCAAACGGGGATACGCGACCGCGGCGACCGGGGCTGACCGGTTCGCTCGGGGTCGGGTGTGGCGCGGCGTGGGTCAGCAGCGACCGTGCCCCGTCGGCGCGGCTGGACCGCACCGACGGGGCACCGATTGTCGGAGCAGCGCTACCCGTTGGCGATCCTGATGGTCGCCATGCGGTAGTTGTTGCGCCTGTCGTTCTTCGTCGGGTCGTAGTTCTTCTCGATGTTGCCGGCGCTGTCGACCGAGAACCAGCGGAACGTCGTCGTCTCGGTCACGTGGAACACCTGCCCCGGCTCGCGGAACTCGGTCGCCACGTAGCGGGGCGACTCGAGCGTGGGCCGGCTGCCGTCGGTCGTGTAGTAGATGGTGGCCGGCTCGTCGGTCTCGAAGCGCACGTCGACAGGCCCGGAGTAGCGACCCGCACCGGGGACCAGTTGGGACGTCGGGTTCTTGTTGTCCCTGCCCCAGTCCGCCGCGACCCGGAACATCTCCATGATCCCGTTGGCGTACTCCATCGTCTCGGCGTGGCCACTGACAAGCTCGGGGTTCCCGTCCCACTCCGGTTGGAACGAACCGCCCTGCCAGTCGCCGGTGGCCGGGTTGTAGACCGAGCCGCCGACCTCCCAGCCGAACGCGTAGATCCCGTAGGTGTGGTACAGGTCCTCACGCACGTTACCCGCCGAGGAGTAGAGCACGTCGGAGGAGCCGCCGACGTTCTCCGGCGTGACCACGGTCTCCCGGTGCGCCTTGACCTGGGACAGGATCCGGGCGGCGGACTGCCAGTAGAACGCCTCGTCACCCAGTGGCGGACGCGGCGTGGTGATCCGGCCGTCCGCGATGTAGGCGCCGGGCTGCCAGAAGAGCTGACCACCGTTGGAGTGCACCGACATCATGAACTTGATGTTCTTGTACTTCTCGACCAGCCAGATGATGTTCTTCGACTCGGGCTCGGACAGCTCCTCCGGCCCCTGGTAGGTGTCGCTGACGCAACTGGTCGACGCGCCCGCGTAGCCGTCGTGCCCCGAACCGACCCGGTAGTTCCGGTTCAGGTCGACGCCCCAGGAGTTGCGTCGACCCGGATCGGCGTTCGCGTCCGGGCAGTGGTTGGTCAGGTTCCGCCGCTGGGAGGCGAAGTTGTAGAAGCTGTAGTTCGCCCCGTCGGGGTTGTTCGACAGGATGAAGAAGACGTCGGTGTTCTCGACGATCTGCTTCGTCTCCCGGTCGGACCGGTAGTTGTGCACCAGACGTTCGGCGGACTCCAGGCTCGTCGTCGCCGGCACCCACTCGCGGGCGTGGTCCTGCGCCTGAATCAGGACGCCGGGCTTCTTCCCGTCACGGTGTTTGCCGATCCGCAGGACCGGGATCGTGGCCGGGCCGCGCGGCACCTCCCCCGCCGGCGCGCCGACCCGCTTCTGGTCGAGGAAGTCGGTCAACGCGACCGGCCCAGCCGTCGGCGCGACGATTCCGCTGCCCTCGTTGGTGCGGTACGGGTGCGCCCGGTCGATGAGGCCCGCGGACCGGGTCCGCAACGCCTCGGCCACCTCGGCGGCGGTGCTCGCCGGCGCACCGGCGGTGTCCGTGGCGAGCAGGACACGGACCGCCTTGCCGGTGACCTCCACCGCGAGCGGGAGGTCCGGGTCGGGCCGGTCCACGAAGTCCACGGTGATGTCGTTGCCGCCCTCGTGACCCCACGCCGCCGAGGTGACGACGACGGCCGCCTGCCCCGTACCGCCGATCTGGGCCTGCGCCTTACGCTGGTACCCGTTGGTCTGGTTCGGCAGGTAGACGATCTCGGCGATGTCCGGGTACTGGCGGGCGATCTCCTTGGCGCGGCTGTAGAGCTGCTGCGGGTGCCGGTAACCGTCCACGAAGTCCGACTTGTAGGACGGGTTCGCGGTCAGTGGCGGCGGGGCGTCCTCCAACCAGTTGGAGACGACACCGGTCGTGACGCCACCGGTGGAACTCGTCACCTGGATCTTGTTGGGGCGTACGTCGAGCTTGAACAGGTTGCGGTGGAACATGTACTGCCCGGAGTCGACGAACCGGCTCATCGTCCGGGCGAAGCCGAACGAAGTGCCCCTCCCCGAGTCGTTCTCCAGCTGCATCCCGACGATCGGGTCAGCCTGCTGTCCCTCGGTGGTCCGCGCCTCGACGTAGAGGAAGCCCTGGCCCTTGGTGGTGAACCAGTCGGCGCGGACGACGCGTACCGTCGCCTCGTGGTTCGCCGGCTGGGCCGCCCGCGCGCTGGCCGCGTCGATGCCGATGCCGCCGTCGGCTTCGTCGCTCCAGGCGAAGCCCGCGTCGTCACCGAGCACGGTCACGCCCATCGCCGTGAGTTCGGCGACCTGCTCGGCGGTCACCACCGCCTCACCCTCGATGCCGTTCGGCACGCGCCGGAGGCCGTGTTCGAGGTCGAAGCCGGCCGCGGCCACCTTGTCCAGCATGTCGGCACCGGTCAGCCTGATGTGTACGAGGCGTACCGACTCGCGGTCGTCAAGCTGGGCTCGGCCGGCAACGGCTGAGGACCCCGGGGGATCCGCGCCCGCAGGGCCGGTCGTCACGAGGATGCCACCCAGCAGGGTGGACAGTGTGAGAAGCGCGAGGCGTCGTTGTGTACGCCGCATTCCCCCTCCTTCTGTTACGACGGGTGATTGCCGGCGGGCCGGGTCCGGTGAGCGTATGTGCGTTTGCGGCCGCAGTCGTTGACGTCGATCGAATTTGAGCATTCCTTGAGGCGACCGCCCCTTGGACGGCCTGTCCCCCGGCAGAGGGAGCACATCCCCTTCTGTCGGGGAGGAGAGCTGATCGGCAGCCGGCGATCGTTGGTCCATGGCTGTCGTAGGAATACCGACCCGATCCAGACCGTGGGTGCTGGCGTGCGCCGTGTTCGTCGCCGGGGCGGTGGCTCAGCGTTTGTACTGGATCGCGGGTGGCCGGTGGGGGTACACCGCCTGCGATCGCACCGATCTGGTCGATCCGACGGGCGGGTGCGGTGCGGACCAGGTCGTGGCGTTGCCGTTCTGGTCGGGGTGGGGAGCGGTGGGGGTCGGTGTCGCCCTCGCGGTGGTGCTCGCGTGCACCGTCCGATTTCCCGGCAGTGGGGCGACCGCCGGTGGTTGGGCCGCGGCCACGCTGCTCCTGGTGGTCGCGTTCCCGCTGCACCTGGTCTTCGAGATCCCGGCGGCGTTGGCGGGGCGGCCCTCGGACTGGCGTGACTTCGGAGCCCGGCTCGTGCTGGTGGCCGGTGGCATCCTGTTCGTCGGGCTCGCGAACGCATCCGGGCCCCCACGCCGACCGGCCGCCGTCGGCTACCGACCGGTGCCGCGGTGGACGCGCCGCTGGGCGTACGTCGCCGTCGTGCTGCCCATGGTCGGCTGGGCCGTCCCTCACGCGCTGTGGGTGCTCGGCGTTCCGCTCGGCATCTCCGAGCGGGAACTCAACGACATCGAGCGGAACCTCTCCACATCGACCGGGGTGGCGATCACGCTCGTCCCGCCACTCGCCGGCCTGCTCGTTCTCGGGCTGGTACAGCGGTGGGGGCAGCAGTTCCCGCGCTGGGTGCCGGGACTACACGGTCGACAGGTTCCCCGGCGGCTGGCGGTGATCCCGGCCGGCGTGGTGGCGCTCACGCTTGTCACCTACGGCGTGCTGAGCATCGCGGTGCTCGTCGGCGACTTGCTTGCGGGCGACACGCGCTGGTCCGACGTGTGGGACGGGTGGGCGGTCACCGCCACGCTGCTGGTGTTCCTCGGCTGGGGAGTGTCGTTGGCCGTCACCACCACCGGATACGCCCTCGCCACCTCGGCCAACGCCTCCATGACCGGCCTGTCAGGATCGGAGCTTCCGTGAGCCCCACCGACTCTGCCAACGTCCCGACCGTCGCCCCGCCGCCCTGGGCGGTCTGGGCCGCCTACGCCGTCCCGCTCTGCGTCCTGCCGTCCGCGCTCTGGCGACTGTCGTTGGTGTTCACCGCCGATGCCGTCACACGCTGGTACATGATCTTCCTGTCCACCCTGTCGATGGGCCTGGCCCTGTTGACCCTCGGGCTGGTGCACCGGTGGGGACAGCGAGTTCCGCACTGGCTGCCCCGCATCGGGGGCCGTCCCATCCCGACGCGTCCGGTCGTACTCGTCGCGCTGATCGGCGGCTGGTCACTCGTCGCCATCTGCGTCTACTTCCTCCTGAACCAGAGGTTCCACTTTGTGCAGAGCATCTGGGTCGGCATCGGCGACGACGAACCGGTGCACCCGACTCCCGGTTGGGAGGTGTTCCGCTACTACGCCCCGATGCTCGCGTGGGGACCTCTGGTCATCGCCGTGGCCGCCGACTACGGCCGGCGCGCAGCCAGGGTTCGACGACTGGAACAACACCTGTGAGAGCTCGTGTGGGGGCCAATTCGATCGTGACGTTTCCGCCAGGAACGCGCCTGCGGGAGCGGGCCGTCCGGACCTATCCTTGCGCGGTGTCGTACGCCGATCTCACCTTCGCGCAGTGGAACGACCTCTCCGATGCCGCCGCCCGCCGCCTCGCCGCGGAGGTCGCCGACCGGCACGGTCTGACCGTGCCGGTCGGCCTTCAGGACACGGTGTACGCGGGGCGGTCGCAGCGGGTGGCGTTCCGGCCCACCTCGGACCAGCTGGCCAGCTACACCGACAGCGCCGAGGAGTACGGCCTTCCACCGCTGGCCGGCGTGTGCGGCGGCGACGGCGGCAGCACCACCTGCGGAGGCAGCCGCTTCCTGGGGTGGCTCGCCCTCGCGACCGCCTACCGTGACAAGGACTTCGGCCAGTGGCTCGCCTCTGACGACGGGTACGCCGACGAGATCCTGAGCCGGCCCGTCATGGAGCTGCGTTGAGCAGCCCCGCCCGTACGGTGCGAGTGCTCATGCCGGTGGCGGGGCTGCTGTTCCTGGGCCTCGCCCTGCTGATCCGCGCCGCCGACGACGGGGCGCTTCGGCAATACTCCGGCACCGCGCTGTACGCGTCGATGGTCTGGACGATGGTGCTGTTCCTGTCGCCCCGGATGGCGCCGGTACGAGCCGGGAGCCTCGCCATCGCCTTCTGCTGGCTGGTCGAACTCGCGCAGCTGACCGGGGTGCCAGCCGAACTGTCGGCGCGGAGCGTGGCCGCGCGGCTGGCGCTGGGTGTGCAGTTCGATCCCGTTGACCTGGCCTGGTACCCGGCCGGCGTGATTCCTCTGATGGTGCTGCACCACCTGGTACGCGCTCGACAGCGCCGCAACGGTCAGAAGGTGGCGATCGGGTTGACCGGGCTGCCGGACGTGCCGGCGAAGCGGACCGGTGCGACTGCCAAATGAAAGTCCCACTGGCCAAGCTCGGCAGCCGTCGTCGCGCACGCCTCCAGGTCACAGTTGTCGAGCATCCACAGACCCATCGCGACGAGACTCACGGCGTGGACCGGCATCAACACGTCGTCGTACCCCGACGGCTGAACGTCCTGGGGGGTGTCGGCGCAGATCAGCGCCACCCCCCGTTCGTGCAGCCACGGTAGGCAGGACGCGTGCCAGCCGGCCTGCGTGAACCCGCTGGCCGGACCGTTCTCGTGCCGGAAGCGGCCGTAACCGGTCCGCAGGAGAACCGCGTCGCCGGGTCGCACCTGCACACCCTGGCGACGCTCGGCCTCCTCGAGGTCGTCGGGAAACACGCCCTCCCCCGGCTCCAACCACGGCACACCGCGGGCCGCCGCGACGTCCAGCAGGACACCGCGCGTGACAATCCCGTTCGCGGCCGCCGTGACGGCCGCCCACGCCGAACCAGTCGCGGCATCGACCAACGAGTGCGACCGCCCGTTGTACATCGTGCCGTCCCAGTAGATGTGGCACGGCGAGTCGAGATGGGTGAGGGTGTTGCCGTGGTACGAGATGCCGAGCCGCTCGGACGAGAATCCCCAGCGCCGGTCGGCGTGGAAGGCGGGCGGCATGTTCTCGGCACCCGGCATGTCAGCGGTGCACGGGCACGTCGTCGTCGACCGCTCCATGTCTCCCGGTGCGGCGACCTCCCACGCGCAGGAAACGCTCCGGCCGTGACGTACGGCCCGCGCCGCCGCGAGCCGGACGTCGTCGGTGATGTGGTTCAGCGTGCCGAGTTCGTCGTCGTCGCCCCACCGTCCCCAGTTCGACAGCGTGTCGAAGTACCCGAGTACGTCGTCCTGGGTCGGCATCTGTCGTCCTGCCGTCATGTCAGCATCGACTCCTCTGGTCACGCGGTTCCGAGGCACCGCAGGTCAGGGTAGTCCGCCGCCGAATCGAAGATCGCGATGGCCGGCCCATCAGACGTCTACTCACTGAACTCGGTCACGGAGAGCGCCCCGTCCAGCCGACCGGCGGCCAGGTCATCGTGGCGGATCACGAAGCTGCCGTAATAGAACCCGTCGTCCAGGGGAAAACGGGCGAGCGACACCCACTCGCTCGTCAGCCGGTGCTTCTCCCGCTCCACGTGGGAATACCACTGCGCCATCGGGATGACGATCTCGCCGGCCTGCTCCCGCCCGGCGAGGGTCTGCTCCGCGATGCTCCTGATCACCTCGTCGTCGGCGTACCCGCCGATATCAGCGCTGGCAAGCCCCTCATCGGGCGGCCAGAGATCGTCGGCCAGAGCAAGAAGCTCCTCCAGGTGCGGCAGGTCACGCTCCAGGTCACGGGCCACCTGCTGCTGGAAGGGCGACAGGTCGTCCTCGTCCTCATCGTCCTCGTCCTCATCGTCATCGTCATCGTCGTCGTGCGCCGCGATCCACGGGGGCAGCTCCACGCCGAGCGTGGCGCTCACGTCGTACTGCTTGCCGACGTACCCGGGTCTGGGTTCTTCCGCCACCTCGGTAGCGGTGTCGGCCGGCACGTACACGACTCGCGCGTAGCTCCGGTCCCCGGTGCCACCGGCCAGGTGGTCCTCCTCGTGGTTCAGGAAGAAGAGCAGCGATCCGTCCGCCGGCAGGCCGAAGTCGTCGACTCTCGGCAACGCCGCACAGTCGACGGAGAAGATGAACGCCAACGGACTGGCCCCGGCGGTCGGCCAGTCGGTGCCGACCGGCAGTCGGGGTAACCCACCGAACTGCCCGACCGGGGCACCGCCGGAGCTCCCGCCCAACCGTATCGACAGACGCAGGTGGCTGGTGAACCTGCTGATCTCGTCGTCCGGAATGCCCAACTCGAGCGCTGCACGGCGAAACCGCCCCTGCTGATCCATGGGCCAGGATGATGCCATGGGGATACGACGAGGACGCCCGGCGACCGGGTGGCTCGCCCCGTCGGTAGCACGTTCGATGCCCCGCGGTCAGAGGCCCTGCCCCACCTCGACCAGATAACCGTCCGGGTCGCGCAGGTAGCAGCGGATCTCCGTCCCGTGGTCCTTCGGCTCGGTGAGGAAGTCCGCGCCCCGGGACTTCCACTCCTCGTAGAGTTTCCGGATGTCCCGGACCCGGACGTTCATCGCGCAGCTCAGGGTGTTGGAGTCGGCCGGCGCCTTGGCCTGCACGGTCGGCTTGTCGTCCGTCGGACCACCCTCGACGTTGATGATGATGTAGCTGTTGAAGAACTTCATGATCAGCGGGCTGCTCTCGTGGACGCAGGTCGCCTCGAACACCCGCTCGTAGTACTCCCGGGACCGCGCCAGATCGCGCACGATCAGCAACGTTGCGAGGAACATGCCGTCCTCGGGCTCGAAGTAGTCGGGTGCCGGATTGGCCAACGCCATGACCGTCCTCCTGTCGTCGCCCCTTTTCGCGCAAGAAGTCGGGCGGCGTCGTATCCCCCGGGAAGGTTGCCGAAAACGCCGCCGCGACGGGTGATATCCCGACTCACCTACCGCCGTCGACCCGAGGAACGTGTCGGCAGCCGTTAACCCGGCAGGGGGAGGAGATATCGCTCGGGCGAGGGAGGCTGTGCGCCCTGCGGCAGTGCGATGGTCGGGCCAGGACCGCTAGCCGCCAGCGGAGGGGTCACTGGTGGTGGCAGCTGTGGCCGAGCGGGGTGGGCTGGGGTGACGATGACGAAGCATGCGGTCCGGGTGGCCCGGATGTTCGACGGCGAACGGCTCGTGGACGGCGGGGTGTTGGTCCTGCTCGACGACGGGCGCATCGCCGACGTGCACCGGGGTGACGCCGAGGCGCCGGAAGGCTGGCCGGTGCGCGAAGAGCCGAACGGCACCCTGCTGCCCGGCCTGGTCGACGCGCACGTGCACCTGTGCGCCGACGCCGGACCCGACGCGCTCGGCAGGCTCACCGAGCGCCCCGAGCCAGACCTCGACGCGGTCGTCGAGACGTCACTGCGTACGCACCTGGCGGCCGGCGTCACGACGGTCCGGGACCTGGGCGACCGGCGCGGAGCGGTGCTCCGTTGGCGGGATCGGGGGGTACGTGACGACCTGCCCACGGTGCTCGGGGCGGGCGCACCGCTCACCAGCATCGGCGGGCACTGCTGGTCGTTGGGGGGCGAGGTGAGCGGTGTCGACGGGGTCCGCGAGGCCGTACGTCTGCGGGCCGCGGCCGGCGCCGATCTGGTGAAGGTCATGGCCAGCGGTGGGGTGTTCACCCCCGGCACCGACACCACGAGGCCGCAGTTCACCGACGAGGAGCTGACCGCCACGCTGACGCAGGCCCACGAGCTGGGTCTGCCGGTGACCGCGCACGCGCACGCGCTCGGCGCGGTCGAGCAGGCTCTGCGCGTCGGTGTGGACGGCATCGAGCACTGCACCTGCGTGACCGCCACCGGCGCCCACGTCCCCGGTGAGCTCGCGGACCGCCTGGCCGCGTCGGGAGTGGCGGTCTGTGCCACGCTCGGCACCGACCCGGCCGTGGTCACGCCGCCGGAGGTGGTGGCGGTGGCGGCGCGGGCCGGG
>NZ_JAKKFF010000294.1 GCF_022229015.1 Micromonospora foliorum | reverse complement strand
GCTGCCGGCGCCAGCGGCGTCAGTGCGCTGCCGGCGCCAGCGGCGTCAGCGCACTGCCAGGCGCAAGTGGCGCCAGCCACCAGCGGGGACGGTGGCGTCAGCGCACCGCCGCCACGGCGGCGTCCGGGCCGCCTCGCCAGACCGTGCCGACCTCGCTGAACCCGGCCGCGGTGAGTGCGGCCAGGTGCCAGGAGACCGGAGGGTTCCACTCGGGGCTGTGCCCGGTCGGGTAGATCGCGTGTCGCTTGGCGACAAGCGGGGCGAGGGCCGGGTCGGTGCCGGCCCGCTCCCACCAGTCCGACCAGGACAGCACCGAGCCGGCGGCGTACCGGGCGTCGCGCCGGTCCCGGGCCCGGTCCATCAGCCGCTTGGTCAGCTCCGGCAGGGTGTCGTCGATCATGTGGTCGGCGTTGACGAAGACGCCGCCCGGTCGCAGCACGTCGCGCAGTTCGGCGTAGAGCTGCCCGAGCCGGTCGGCCGGCAGCCAGTGCAGGGCGGTGGCGGTGAGCACGGCGTCGTACTCCTGGTGCGGCAGCGTGGAGCGCCACTCGGGGGTGCCGAGGTCGGCCGTGATGATGGTGGCCCGGTCGGCCAGCGAGGCGCCGGCGATGGCGAGCAGCGCCGGGTCGAGGTCGACCAGTGTCGTCTCCGCGGCGGGGAAGCGCGCCAGCGTCCGCAGCGAGATGGTGCCGGTGCCGCCGGCCAGGTCGAGCACGCGCGGTGGCCGGTCGTCGAGGATCGCATCGACGGTGTCGAGCATGGCGGTGAACCGGTGTTCCCGGTCCGGGAGGTAGGCCTCCTGCTGACGGTCCCAGCTCTCCTGCCAGGCCCAGGGATCCACGATGTAAGGACTCATGGCGATCAGGCTAGTTACGGTACGAGCGCGTTGTCCAGACCTTGTTGCACACCTTTTGCAATTGCGGAAGGATGGCAGGGTGATGATCAGAGCGACGCCGGGCCGGGCGGATGCCCGGCCCGGCGTCCTCCTCGCGGCGGGTCAGACCGTGGTGTCCACCAGGCTCGCGTCGGCCTGGGCCGGTTCGTCGCGCCGGGCCAGCCGCAGCGCGCCGAGGAGCACGACCAGACCGATGAGGGTGAGTGCCGCGCCGGCCCAGATCGGCGAGGTGTAGCCGAGTCCGGCGGCGATGGTCACCCCGCCGATCCACGCGCCCAACGCGTTGCCGAGGTTGAACGCGGCGATGTTCGCCCCGGACGCCAGGGTCGGCGCCTGGTGGGCGTACCGCATGATCCGCATCTGCAGCGGCGGCACGGTGGCGAAGCCGAACCCGCCCATCAGCACCAGCGCGACGATGGTCAGCACCGGGTTCGTGGCGGTCAGCGCGAAGCCGACGAGCACCACGGTGAGCAGCGCCAGGACGGTGACCAGGGTGCGCGACAGTGACCTGTCCGCCGCCCGGCCGCCGAGCAGGTTGCCCGCGAAGAGGCCCACTCCGAAGAGGACGAGCAGCCACGGCACGGTGCTGGTGGCGAAGCCGCTGACCTCGGTGAGGGTGTAGGCGATGTAGGTGAACGCGCCGAACATCCCGCCGAAGCCCAGGACGGTGATCACCAGGGAGAGCCAGACCTGCGGGTGGGTGAAGGCCCGCAGCTCGCCGCGCAGCCCGCCGGCCGGGCGGTCGGCGGTGGCGGTGTCGCCCCCCGGAATGAGCAGGGCCAGCCCGATCAGGGCGACCACCCCGATGGCGGTGATCGCCCAGAACGTCGACCGCCAGCCGAAGTGCTGCCCGAGGAAGGTGCCGAACGGCACGCCGAGCACGTTCGCGATGGTCAGGCCGGCGAACATCATGGCGATGGCGCCCGCCCGGCGGGCCGGTGCGACCAGGCCGGCGGCGACCACGGCGCCGATGCCGAAGAACGCGCCGTGGCAGAGCGCGGCGACGATCCGGCCGGCCATCATCACGGCGTAGTCGCCGGCGACGGCGGAGAGCAGGTTGCCGATGATGAAGAGCACCATCAGGCCGAGCAGCACCGGTTTGCGCGGCAGTCGGGTGACCGCCGCGGTGAGGGCGACGCCGCCGACGGCCACGCTGAGCGCGTAGCCGGAGATCAGCCAGCCGGCCACCGGCTCGGTGACCGCGAAGTCGGCGGCCACCTCGGGCAACAGGCCCATGATCACGAACTCGGTGAGCCCGATGCCGAAGGCGCCGATGGCCAGTGCGATCAGGCCGGGCGGCAGGGACTTGTGGCGTACGGACATGGTCTTCCCATCCGGAGGGGGCAGATGTGCGGCGCGTGCAACTACACGCGCCAGCAACGAAATACTTGCACGCGCTTTATATCGGCGCAAGCGTGGTAGCCTGGGATCCGTTCAGATCACATCAGGAGGCCGGCATGGGCATCGCCGACGACGCGGTCGAGATCCGCGCGCAGGGCTGGCGCACCCTCGCCGCCCTGCACGGGCTGATCGAGACGTCGCTGGAGCGGGCACTGCAGGCTGGCCACGACCTCTCCGTCGTCGAATACACGGTGCTGGACGCGCTCTCCCGCCAGGACGGCTGGCACATGCGGATGAGCCAGCTCGCCCGCGCCGCCGCGCTCTCCGGCAGCGCCACCACCCGGCTGGTCACCCGGCTGGAGCAGCGAGGGCTGCTCACCCGCATCCTCTGCGCCGACGACCGGCGCGGCATCTACACCGAGCTGACCCCGGCCGGCTCCGAGCTGCTCGCCCAGACCCGACCGACCCACGACCGGGTGCTGACCGACGCGCTCGCCGAGGCCGAGGCCACCCCCGAGCTGGCACCGCTTGTCGACGCCCTGCACCGGCTGCCGGCCGCCCGCTGACCGCCCCGCCGACCCGGGCGACGGCGGGCGTACGGTACCGGCAGCCCCACCGGGACCGCCGCGCCAAGGAGGCAGCCGATGCAGGACCGCACCCCTCGTCCGGAGGAGCTGGAGCCGATCGAGCGCGCCGGCATCGACGAGCTGCGCGCCCTGCAACGCGACCGACTGCGCTGGTCGTTGCGGCACGCGTACGACAACGTGCCGCACTACCGGCAGGCGTTCGACGCCGCCGGCGTGCACCCCGACGACTGCCGGGAACTCGACGACCTGGCGCGCTTCCCGTTCACCGGTAAGGCCGAGCTGCGGGAGAACTACCCGTTCGGCATGTTCGCCGTACCCCGGGAGCGGGTCGCCCGCCTGCACGCCTCCTCCGGCACCACCGGCCGGCCGACAGTGGTCGGCTACACCCGTGACGACCTGCGTACCTGGGCGCGCCTGATGGCCCGGTCGATCCGCGCCTCCGGCGGCCGTCCCGGCGACCGGGTGCACGTCGCGTACGGCTACGGGCTCTTCACCGGCGGCCTGGGCGCGCACTACGGGGCCGAGGAGCTGGGCTGCACGGTCATCCCGGTCTCCGGGGGGATGACCGAGCGCCAGGTGATGCTGATCCGCGACTTCGAGCCCGAGGTCATCATGGTCACGCCCAGCTACCTGCTGGCCATCGTCGACGAGATGCGCCGCCAGGGCATCGACCCGCGCGCCACCTCGCTGCAGGTGGGCATCTTCGGCGCCGAGCCGTGGACCGAGGACATGCGCCGCGAGATCGAGCAGCAACTGGACATCCACGCCGTCGACATCTACGGGCTCTCCGAGGTGATGGGTCCCGGCGTGGCGACCGAGTGCGTCGAGACCAAGGACGGGCTGCACCTCTGGGAGGACCATTTCTACCCGGAGATCATCGACCCGGTCAGCGGGGCCGTGCTGCCCGACGGCGAGCGGGGTGAGCTGGTGTTGACCTCCCTGACCAAGGAGGCGATGCCGGTGGTGCGCTACCGCACCCGCGACCTGACCCGGCTGCTGCCCGGCACCGCCCGGCCGATGCGCCGGATCGAGAAGATCACCGGCCGGACCGACGACATGATGATCCTGCGCGGGGTGAACATCTTCCCCACCCAGATCGAGGAGCTGATCCTGCGCACCCCGCAGCTGTCGCCGCACTTCCAGTGCGTCCTCGATCGGCACGGCCGGCTGGACACCCTGACGGTGCGGGTGGAGCGGCGGGCCGGCGTCGACCGGGACGCCGCCGAGCGGGCCGGCGGCACGCTGGTTGCGCTGGTGAAGAACACCATCGGCGTCAGCGTGGCGGTCGACGTCCTCGCCCCGGACACGGTGGAACGGTCGATGGGCAAGATGCGCCGCATCGTCGACCAGCGGCCTGCCTCGATGTCGCCGTCGACATAGGATCCTGCCCATGCGCGTGCTGGTGGTCTCCGCCCCGCTCGTCGGGCACGTCTTCCCGCTGGTGCCCCTCGCGGTCGCGTTGCGCGACGCCGGCCACGACGTGTTGGTGGCCACCGGCGGTGGTGGTCTGGCCGCCGCCGACGCCGGTCTGCCGGTGCACGACATCGCGCCGGGCTTCGACTTCGGCCGGATCGCGCTGCGGGTCTTTCCCCGCCATCCGCTGATCGCGCGGGCCGAGCTGGCCGGCACCGCCGGCACCCGGGGCGCCGGCCTGCTGTTCGGCGCGCTCAACGACCAGCTCACCGACCCGGTGGTCGCGCTGGCCACCCGGTGGCGGCCCGATCTGGTGCTGTACGAGCCGTTCGCGGTCGCCGGCGCGGTGGCCGCGGCGCGGCTCGACGTGCCGGCCGTACGC
>NZ_JAKKFF010000293.1 GCF_022229015.1 Micromonospora foliorum | reverse complement strand
CGCGCCGGTTGGGCGGCACCGGCTTCGGCTCGGGGGCGGAGGCCGGCCAACGCGCGAACCTTGGTGGCCGGGACCTCGGCGGCGCCGCTGCCGACCGCCGGCTCGGCCGGTGATCCGCTGGGTCGTCAGGCCGTCGTCGTGGGGCGGTGGCGCGACACCGTGGCGACGTAGCGGGTGAGCAACTCGTGCCAGCCAGCGGTGAGCGCCTTGCGGTAACCCTCGGCAGCCTCGCCGTGCCGGTCGAAGTGCCGGTGCTCCAGCTCGACCCGGGTGCGGTCCGGCCCCTCGGAATGGAACAGCACCTCGACCTCGCTCGCGCGGGCCGGGTCCGGCACCGGCGCCCGGTCGGGGCCGATCTGCCAGACGAAGACCAGCCGGCGAGGCGGGTCCCAGGTAAGCACCCGGCCCCAGTCGGCGCGGAAACCGTACGGGCCCAACTCGTAGAGCATGCCGCCGGCCCGCGGCTCCATGCCCAGCTCGGCCAGCGCGTCCGGGCCTGACCACGTGTACTCGGTGACCCACCAGTCGGTCAGCTCGTCGGTGAAGACCGCGAACGCGTGCTCGGCGGAGCCCGGGACGAGAAGGCTGCACCGCAGAGAGAACTGGCCGACGTCCTGCCGGATGTCGGCCGGATCAGTCAATTCCTGTCCCATAGGCCCGGACCATACCGGCTGATGCCCGGGTGTGCAGCTTCGCGAGGTGCCCGGTTCCAGACACACGGTCGCCGGGTCGTCACGGACGGGATGCCCGTCCGGAAAGCGGGTAACCGCGCCGGACGGCTCGGACGACCGGGCCGGTGTGCAGGCGGGGCGGGAGAGCATGAGCGACAGCGGGCAGCAGCGGGAGCCGGACCGGAACGTCGACAGCGGGGACCCGGACGTCCTGCTCGACATTCCGAAGGTTTCCGTCGACTCCATCCGGCTGGCGGTCGACGGTCTGGAGGCCGACCTGTCGCTGCGGGCCCGGGTGGCCAACCTGCTCCAGGTCGACGCCGGCGTACGGGTGCACCTCAACAGCGGCGAGTTGAACGTCAACGGGGTGAACGCCGAGGCGCAGCTACGGGTGCGGTTGGAGCAGCTGACCAGGATCCTGGGACGGGCGCTCGACACGATCGACAACAACCCACACATCATCGAGGCGCTGGCGCACACGGCCGGCGCCGCCATCGACGACGTGAACCGCAGCGCCCAGCAGTTGGCCGCGGGCGCAGTGGAGACCACTACGTCGAATCGGCGTCCGGACGGCGTACGCGACGAGCCGGGCCGCCAGGTGGGCGCGGCCGGTGCCTTCGTCGACCGTGGCCGGCCGGGTTCCGCTCGGCCGGGTCTCGATCGGCCGGGTCTCGATCGGCCGGGTCTCGATCGGCCGGGTCCTGGTCGACCGGGTTCTGGTCGACCGGGTTCTGAGCGGCCGGATGCGGGTCGGTCCGGTCCGGTGGGCGCGGAACCGGGCGGCGGAGGACCCGGGCCGCGAGCGGGCGGCCCGGGGTCAACCGACCAGGCGCATCCGCAGGACCAGCATCCGCAGCGCCAGCAGCCTGAGCGCCAGCAGCCGCAGGGTCGGCAGCCTGAGCGCCAGCAGCCGCAGGGTCGGCAGCCTGAGCGTCAGCAGCCGCAGGGTCGGCAGCCTGAGCGTCAGCAGCCGCAGGGTGGACAGCCTGAGGGCCAGCAGCCGCAGGGTGGACAGCCTGAGGGCCAGCAGCCGGAGGGACGGCAGCCGGAGGGCCGTGAGCCGGAGGGCCGTGAGCCGGAGGCCGGCGCGCCAGGTGGCCACCGCCCGGAAGGTCAGCGGCAGGAGCGGCCCGAGGGCGCTGATGACGGGAAGCACCCGGGAGGGGCGGGCCCGGATCAGCGGCGCCCCGGGGGATCGGCGGGAGGGGCGGCCGGGGAGACCCCCAACCAGCCCGGTCGGTCAGCTGGGCCCAGCCCGAGCCCGTCCGGGCATGGCGACGGTGGTCTGCCGGGCGCGGCGCAGGCTGCCGCCCAGAGCGCGGCGCAACTTGCCGAGCAGGCGGGGGAGACGCTGCGACAGGCCGGACGCAGCGTGTGGGAGGCGATCCAGGGCAGCGTGACGCAGCACCGCCCGCCCGGCCGCCGCGACCACTGACCCCGCCGTGATCGACTCGGTTTCCTTGATATCGCGGTGTTGCGGGCGCGGGGA
Organism: Micromonospora foliorum; assembly: GCF_022229015.1. Classification (GTDB taxonomy): domain Bacteria; phylum Actinomycetota; class Actinomycetes; order Mycobacteriales; family Micromonosporaceae; genus Micromonospora; species Micromonospora foliorum. The sequence continues at coordinate 2,990 of NZ_JAKKFF010000293.1, read as the reverse complement.
TACCGCGACATCAGGGAAGTCGAGTCGATCATGCGGTCCGTGGTGCTGCTGGTCGACCAGCGGTATCGGCTGAAGCACCGGAAACAGCAAGATCCCCACCTGCGTTTCCGCTGGTGGGGACCTCTGTAGCCCGGCGAAAGGCTATGTGGCCAGGGGCGGGGTCGAACCGCCGACCTTCCGATTTTCAGTCGGACGCTCGTACCAACTGAGCTACCTGGCCGTGTCGCTCGGCTCATGTTACCCGGCAACCGGACGAACCGGCGGCAAGGCGACCTGCTCCGATACGCAGAACGCCGCGCGGGGCGCGGCGTCGGCGCTGCGGTCCTGACGGGACTTGAACCCGCGACCTCCGCCTTGACAGGGCGGCGAGCACTCCAACTGCTCCACAGGACCTAGCTTATGTTGCTCCGGCTTGCGCCGGTCTTGCCTTGCTCCGGCTTGCGCCGGTCGTGCCCCCAACGGGATTCGAACCCGTGCTACCGCCTTGAAAGGGCGGCGTCCTGGGCCGCTAGACGATGAGGGCGGCCCCGCCATCATTGCACATTCGCAACTTCAAGCGGACTTGCTCCCATCCGGCCCCGCCGGAGGCTTGGAAAGCATACGTGATGCTCCGTCGGTCGACAAAATCGGTGTCGGCAGGGGCTTGGGGCGGGTCATAACCGCAGGTCAGAGCGGTTCTAGCGGAGTCGGGTGATGCCGAAGCGGTGCTTCAGGTCGGCGATCATCTTCGGGCAGGCGGCGAGTGTCGCGGCCCGATTTCCGCCCCCGTCGTGCAGGAGAACGATGGCACCGGGGCGGGTGGCGGCGTGGACTCGCTTACCGATCGTGGCCGCGGTCGGCTTGTCCCAGTCCTGCGGGTCGACCGACCAGTGCAGCGGACGCATGCCGAGGTCCTTGGCAACCGCGAGCACCTCCGACGTCCATCGGCCGCCCGGCTGCCGGTAGAACGACACCTTCGCGCCGGGAGTGGCCTTCTGGATGGCCCTGTTGGTGCGGTCCAGATCGGCCCGGATCTCGGCGACTGGTCGCCGGGCAAGGTCGAGGTCGTGTCGCCAGCTGTGGTTGCAGAGCTGGTGTCCCTCCCGGACGATCCGTCGGACCAGCTCCGGGTGGCGCTGCACCTCGCGACCGACGACGCAGAAGGTCGCGGTCACCTTCGCGGCCTTCAGCTGGTCGAGCACCTTGGGCGTCCAGGCCGGGCTGGGCCCGTCGTCGAACGTCAGGGCCACCGGGCGTACGCCGGTGTTGCGACCCAGACCGGCGGGCAGCTTGGCCGGCAGCGGCCGCAGTGGCGGCTTGGCCGGCTTGGTGACGCTGGGGCGCGGCGTCGGGGTGGGCGGCGTGGTCGTTTGCACCGGCTGTGGAGCGCCGGCGGGCGCGATGGTGTGGTCCGGTTGGGCACAGCCGGACAGGACCAGCGCCACGGCGAGGACGGACGCCAGGATGGCGCGGGCTTGCATCTGCTCGCTCCCGGAGGGTCGGGGTAGGCGGACCCGCCCGACGGTAGTTCACGCCGCCAGTTGGCGACAGTGCGATCAATCACGCCTCGACTGGTCCAGGGAGTCGCGGACGGCGGCGGAGAGCGAGACCGCCTCGGCCAGGTCGACCGGCCGCACCACCCCGGCGGGCAGCGTGTCGGCCCGCCAGCCGGGGCCGGCGGCGAGCACCAGCAGCGGACGCCGTGGTGCGGCGAGCAGTGCGGTGAGCTGGGCCGGGTCGGCGGTGGCCCGGGTGTGCGACCAGAGCACCACGGCGGCCGGTCCGGTCCGGTTGACCGCCTCGACGAGAGCGGCCACCGGCACCCGGGCGCCGAGCATCCGGTAGCTGACACCGCCCTCCGCGAGGGCTGCGGCCAACGCCTCCAGCGGCAGGGTGTGCTGCTCCTCGTCGGCGCAGGAGAGCAGGATCCGGGCCGGCCCGGTGGGGACCTTGGCCCGACTGGCCGCCGCGAGCGCCTCCGAGACGCAGCGGGACACCAGGTGTTCCACCTCGATCAGGCCGGCGGTGGCGGCGTGCCGTTCGCCGATGCCGGCGAGGACCGGGCGTAGCAGGCCCTCCCAGGTGGCGACGACGCCGCCGGCGGCCAGGACGATTGTCACCGGCCCGAGCACGCTGGCCGCCAGCTCGGAGAGGAGATTGCCGGCCAGGTTGCTGGCCACGTTGGCGAGGATGCTGCCGACCACGCCGCCGATCGCGATCAGCGCCGGCCACCGCGAGCCACCGCGCGCGCCACCCGGCCCGGTCACCGCACGCCCCCGGAGACGAGCCCGGCGACCAGGTGCCGCCGCGACAGGACCACCAGCACCACCGGCAGCACCGAGGCGAGCACCGAGCTGGCGGCCAACGCGCCGCTGTTGCTCACGAAACTGCGGGTCTGCTCGGCCAGGAACGGCCCGAGCGGCGACGAGCCAGACGCACTGAACAGCCGACCCACCACCAGGTCGTTCCAGACCTGGACGAACTCCAGCACGGAGACCGCCACCACCGCCGACCGGTTGTGCCGGGCCAACCGGCGCAGGGTGTGCCACCACCGGCGCCCGCCCAGCCGGGCGTCGCGGACCTGCTCGACCGGCAGGTCGGCGAACGCGTTGCGCAGCACCAGCACCGCGAACGGCACGCCCAGCGCGATGTGCACCAGGGCCAGACCCTGAGCCGTGCCGGAGGAGAGCACCAGGCCCAGCACCTCGTTGACCGGCCCGGCGATGACCTGGATCGGCACGACGCTGGCCGCGAGCAGCAGCAGCCCGGTGGCCTGCGCGGCCGGCCCGGTCAACCAGGCCAACGGGTACGCGGCCAGCAGCGCGACCACCAGCACCGTGGCGGTCACCGCGGTGGCCAGCAGCAGGGTGAAGCCCAGCGTGCGCCACAGCTCGGTGCCGGTGACCAGGTTGCGGTAGGACTCGCCGTTCGGCGGCGCCGACCACCAGCCGCGCGCGGCGGCGTCCACCCGGCCGTGCGCCGACGTGGCGACCAGCACCGCCAGCGGAACC
>NZ_JAKKFF010000292.1 GCF_022229015.1 Micromonospora foliorum | reverse complement strand
CACCGGCCTGGCCCGGCGCGCCCCGGCCGGTGCCGGCCGCGGATCTGCTGCCGGAGCGGGCCCTCGCCGGCGACGCGGAGGCCCGTCGGCGGCTACGCCACGATGTGTACGCCACACTGGTGCGCGCCGGTGGGGAACTGTTGGCGACTTTGGACGCCTTCCTGGCCGCGGGTGGCACACTGGAGAGCGCGGCCCGGGCACTGTTCGTGCACCCGAACACGGTGCGTTACCGGTTGCGCCGGATCGCCGAGGTGACCGGGTTCTCGCCGCTGTCGCCGCGCGACGCGTTCGCCCTCCAGGTCGCACTGACCGTGGGTCGGTTGGATCCGGTTGTCCCGCTCGTCTCGCCTGTCCCAACTCAGACAATGACCCCGGCTAACCGGAAATCTGCCCAAACCGAGGATGATCCCCGCCGATCTTTGTAGGAAACCTCCAAAGGTCCTAGTGTGGTTTGGTCGAAGGCGGCACCGCGTTACCCGCCTTTATCCGGAAGAGTCATAAGCGTGCTCGCCGTACTTAGTCCCGGCCAGGGTTCTCAGAAACCCGGCTTCCTGACCCCCTGGCTCGACCTGACCGGCACTGCGGCGCGACTGCGCGAGTGGTCGGCGTTGGCCGGGGTCGACCTGCTGCACCTGGGCACCGCCGCCGACGCCGACGAGATCAAGGACACCGCCCGCACCCAGCCGTTGCTGGTCGCCGCGGCGTTGCTCGCGGGCGAGCAGCTGCCACTGGACGGCGTCGCGCTCACCGTCGGCCACAGCGTCGGCGAGTTGGGTGCCGCCGCCCTGGCCGGAGTGCTGTCGGCCGACGCCGCGATCACCCTGGCCGGCGTACGCGGCCGGGAGATGGCCGCCGCGTGCGCGCTGGAGCCGACCGGAATGGCCGCGGTGCTCGGCGGTGACCCCGACGAGGTGATCGCCGCGATCGAGGCGAACGGGCTCTACCCGGCCAACCGCAACGGCGCCGGGCAGATCGTCGCCGCGGGCGCCCTGGACGGGCTCGACAAGCTCGCCGCCGCACCGCCCGCACGGACCCGGATCATCCGACTCCAGGTGGCCGGCGCGTTCCACACCCCGTACATGGCTCCGGCCGAGACCGCGCTCGCCGCGGAGGCCGCCGGGATCACCCCCGCCGACCCGGCCCGGACCCTGCTGTCGAACCTCGACGGCACCGCGGTCGACAACGGCGCGGCCATGGTGCAGCGCCTGGTCCGTCAGGTCACCGCGCCGGTGCGCTGGGACCTGTGCATGCGTACGCTGGCCGACCTCGGGGTCACCGGCGTGATCGAGCTGCCCCCGGCCGGCACCCTCGCCGGCCTGGTCAAGCGGGAACTCAAGGGCGACGGCGCCCCGGAGATCGTCACCCTCAACACCCCGGACGACCTGCCGGCCGCACGGGACCTGATCGCCCGTATCGGAGGTCGTTCATGACTGGCAGTCGCATCGTCTCGATGGGGCACTACCAGCCCTCCCGGGTGGTGACCAACGACGACATCGCCCAGCTCGTCGACACCAACGACGAGTGGATCCGCGACCGGGTCGGCATCGTCAGCCGGCGGATCGCCGACAGTGAGACGGTCGCCGACATGGCCGCCGCGGCCGCCGGCAAGGCACTGGCCAACTCGGGCCTGACCGCCGCCGACATCGACCTGGTCGTGGTCGCCACCTGCTCCTCCATCGACCGCAGCCCCAACGTGGCCTGCCGGGTCGCCGCCAAGCTCGGCATCACCGCGCCGGGCGCGTTCGACCTCAACACCGCCTGCTCGGGCTTCGCGTACGCGCTGGGCACCGTCGACCACGCCATCCGGGCCGGGGCATCGCGCAACGCGATCGTCATCGGCGCGGAAAAGCTCTCCGACTTCACCGACTGGACCGACCGCTCCACCTGCATCATCTTCGCGGACGGGGCCGGTGCCGCGGTGGTCTCCGCCACCGCCGACGACGAGCCGACCGGCATCGGCCCGGTGGTCTGGGGTTCGGTGCCGGACAAGAGCGACGCGGTCCGCATCGAGGGCTGGCGCCCGTACATCCAGCAGGAGGGGCAGGCGGTGTTCCGCTGGGCCACCACCGCGATCGCTCCGCTCGCGCTCCAGGCCTGCGAGCGGGCCGGGGTCGACCCGTCGGAGCTGGCCGCGTTCGTGCCGCACCAGGCCAACGCCCGGATCATCGACGGCATCGCCAAGCGGCTCAACATCCCCGACGCGATCATCGCGAAGGACATCGTCGAGTCCGGCAACACCTCCGCGGCGAGCGTGCCGCTGGCCCTGTCCAAGCTGGTCGAGCGCCGGGAGGTGCCCTCGGGCGCGCCGGTGCTGCTGTTCGGCTTCGGCGGTGGCCTGACCTATGCCGGTCAGGTCGTCCGCTGCCCCTGATGACCCCCTCGGGCGCGTACGCGTCGAGGAGTGGCGGTCGGCGACGCCGACCGCCGGAGAACCCCGATGAAAGGAACCAACCGCAATGACCCGTGACGAGATCACCACCGGCCTCGCCGAGATCCTCGAAGAGGTTGCCGGGGTGAACCCGGACGACGTGGCCGAGGGGAAGTCCTTCACCGACGACCTCGATGTCGACTCGCTGTCCATGGTTGAGGTCGTGGTCGCGGCCGAGGAGAAGTTCGGCGTCAAGATCCCGGACAACGAGGTGCAGAACCTCAAGACCGTCGGCGACGCTGTCAGCTACATCGCGGCGCAGTCCTGATCATGACTCGTCCTGACGTCGTCGTCACCGGGCTCGGCGCGACGACCCCGCTTGGCGGGGACGTCGCGTCGACCTGGGACGCAATGCTCGCCGGCCGCTCCGGGGTGAGTGCCCTCACCCAGGAGTGGGCCGAGCAACTGCCGGTCCGGATCGCCGCCCAGTTGGCCGTGGAGCCGTCCGAGGTGCTGGACCGGGTCCGCCTGCGCCGCCTGGACCGTTCCGAGGCGATCGCGCTCATCGCGGCGCAGCAGGCCTGGGCGGACGCCGGCCTGGCCGGCTCCGACCTCGACGGGGAGCGGTTGGCCGTCAGCGTCGGCTCCGGCATCGGCGGTGCCACCACCCTGCTCGCCCAGGACGACATCCTGGAGGCCTCCGGGCCACGGCGGGTTTCCCCGCACACCATCCCGATGCTGATGCCGAACGGTCCGGCCGCCTGGGTCGGGCTGGAGCTGGGCGCCAAGGCCGGTGTGCACTCGGTGGCCAGCGCCTGCGCCACCGGCTCCGAGGCGATCGCCCTCGGCCTGGACATCATCCGTTCCGGCCGGGCCGACGTGGTGGTGGCCGGCGGCACCGAGGCGGTCATCCACGCGCTGCCGATCGCCGGCTTCAGCTCGATGCGGGCCATGTCGACCCGCAACGACGACCCGGAGCGGGCCTCCCGCCCGTGGGACCGGGGCCGCGACGGCTTCGTCCTCGGCGAGGGCGCCGGCATTCTGGTGCTGGAGCGGGCCGAGCACGCCGCCGCCCGGGGCGCCCGGGTGTACGCGCGCCTCGCCGGCGCCGGCATCACCTCCGACGCGTACGACATCGTGCAGCCGCACGCCGAGGGCGAGGGCGCCATCCGGGCCATCGCCAAGGCGATCGCGGACGCGGACGTGGCGAAGCGGGACATCGTGCACGTCAACGCGCACGCCACCTCGACCCCGGTCGGGGACATGCTGGAGATCGGCGGGCTGCACAAGGCGCTCGGCGACCACCCGGTGCTGTCCGCGACGAAGTCGATGACCGGTCACCTGCTCGGTGCGGCCGGCGCGCTGGAGTCGATCGCCACCATCCTGGCGATCCGCGACAGTGTCGTCCCTCCGACGATCAACCTCGACGACCCGGAGCCCGGCCTCACCCTGGATGTCGCCGCGCACAAGGCCCGCCACATGGAGATCCCGGCCGCGTTGAACAACGCGTTCGGCTTCGGCGGCCACAACGTGGCGCTCGTCTTCGCCCGCCCCTGAGATCCTGCGCAAGGGCCCCTCCTCGTCGAGGAGGGGCCCTTCGTCGTTCAGCCTCGGTTGCGCGGGTGCTGTTTCGCGGTGCGCTCGTTGCCGTGGCGGTAGTTGCCGGTCCAGCGGGCCATCACCAACTGCGGGTCGTCGTCGACCTCGGCCAGGAACTCGGCCGCCCGAGCGCCGCGCAACGTGCCGGCGACCCGTCCGTGGTGGGTGATCACCACGGTGCCGTCCGCCCGCCGCACGTGCCGGAATCCCGCTGCCTCTCCCATGGGGGGAGGTTGTCAGACCGACCGGGGGCGGGGCGACCGGATTTCCGTCGCGCCCGAACACGATCCCGATTGACGTCGAGAGACCGCACGGCTTAGATGGGCCGACTGAAGATCGACTGCGGTGCCGGGGCTCGCGAAGGGCGAGTGAGGTCGCCCCGAGCGCGCTTACGTCGGGCCGAACCGCACCCCCGGCGAGCCTTCCCGCACCGGATCGCGCGGGACCGGCCGGCTGGTCGGCGACAGCTACCATGCGGGCGTGCCCGACGACAGCGCGGACGGCATCGAGCCGGAGTCCGGTCGACGGTTCGTGGTCTGCGGCGACAACGCTCTGGCCCGCCGACTGATCACCGAACTGGTCGACCGGCACGGCGTCTCGGTCACCGTCCTGCTGCCATCGTTGGCCGACAACCACGCACCGGACATCGCCGAACTCGCGTCGGACCCTGACGCGCCGGGCTCAGGCCCCGAGGTGGTGGTGGCTCGCCGGCTGACCGCCGAGGTCCTGGACCGGGCCGGCGTACGGGCCGCGGCGGCGGTCGCGCTGGTCAGCGCCGACGATGTGGCAAACGTGGATGCCGCGCTGATCATCCGGGAGTTCGACCCGGACGTACGGATCGTCGTTCGCCTGTTCAATCCGGTGCTCGGCGAGGGCGTGGCCACCATGCTCGGCGACTGCGCGGTGCTGTCCGGTTCGGAGATCGCCGCGCCCGCGTTCGTCGCGGCCACCCTGGGCGACGACACGCCGACCTTCCTCCGGCTGCCGGACGACGAGTTGCTGCGGACGGCGAGCCGGGACGCGCTCGACCCGGCCACCACGGACGTGGTCTGCGCGCTCGCCGACACCAGCGGCCTTGAGCCGATCACGCTGCCCGAGGACGAGGACTCCGCCGATCTCGTGCTGGTGCGGGCGTACGGCCGGCAGCGTCAGGTCCGGGCCCGGCCTCGCCGCCAGCTGCTGCAGACCGCCCGGCTGATTCTCGGCAGGCGCCTGCGCTGGGCGCTGGGCGCCTCGGCCGCGCTGCTCGCCGTCGGCAGCGTGCTGCTCGGCCAGGCCCGGAACCTGGACCCGGTCGAGGCCGGCTATTTGACAGTGCTCACCGCCCTGGGCGGCGCGGACGCGGATCCGACCGGGTCACCTGTGGAGAAGCTCACCGCCCTGCTGTTGGTGATCATGGGGGTGGCCCTGGTCCCCACGGTGACCGCGCTTGTGGTCGATTCGGTGGTACGGGCCCGGCTGGCGGTCGCGGCCGGTCGGCTCACCGAACCGCTCGACGACCACGTGATCGTGGTCGGGCTGGGCAACATCGGTACCCGGGTGATCCAGGAACTGCACTCGTTCGGCGTGACAGTGGTGGCGGTGGACCGAGCACCGACGGCCCGCGGCGTGGCGGTGGCCCGCGAACTGGGCCTGCCGTTCCTGATCGGCGACGCGACCAGCCCGGAGACGTTGCGGGCGGCGTCCGTGTCGACCTGCCGGGCCCTGGTGGTGCTCTGTGCGGACGACGTGACGAACCTGGAGACGGCACTGCTCGGGCGTTCGCTGCACAGGGCGGCGAACGGCGGTGTGGCGGCTCCGCTGCGGGTCGTGCTGCGGCTGTTCGACGAGGGGTTCGCTCAACGGGTGCAGCGCGCCTTCGGGATCAACCACTCGCGCAGCGTCTCGTACCTGGCGGCTCCGGCGTTCGCCGCGGCCATGATGGGCCGTGAGGTGATCGACACGATCTCGGTGGGCCGGCGGGTCCTGCTGGTCGCCGCG
>NZ_JAKKFF010000291.1 GCF_022229015.1 Micromonospora foliorum | reverse complement strand
GAACGCGTTGCGCACCGCCCAGGCCGCCGGTGGCGCCGGGATGGCGGGCGGCGCGCGTGGTGCGGGCGTCGGCGGTGCCGGAATGATGGGCGGCGGCATGATGGGCGGCGCGGGTGGCGCCGGGCAGGGTGGCAGCACCGGCTCGGAGCACTCGTCGTGGTTGACTGAGGATGACGATCCGTGGGGCCCTGGTGACGGGGCGTCCCCGGGTGTCCTTCGATGAGGATGGACGGATGAGGGTGAACGTCGGAAGCCTCCGGCCGATAGTCGCCTGTCTGCTGGCGGGGTTCCTGGTGGTGGGGGCCGCTCAACCGGCGGCCGCCGCGCCCCGACGGGCCGAGCAGTGGTATCTGGACGAGCTCCGGATCGACCAGGTGCACAAGATCTCGACCGGGCGGGGCGTGGTCGTGGCCGTGATCGACAGTGGCGTCGAGGCCAGCCACCCGGATCTGCGCGGTCAGGTGCTTCCCGGTGGTCGCAGCTACGGCGCCTCCGGAGACGGCCGGTCAGACGACGACGGACACGGCACGCACATGGCCGGGATCATCGCGGCGAAACCCAGCCGCGACGGGGTGGACGGCATCGCCCCCGGCGTGAAGATCCTGCCCATCAAGATGCGCAAGGAGGACGGCTCCTACACCGACGCCGGGGTTGCCAAGGGCATTCGGATGGCCGTCGACGGCGGGGCCAAAGTGATCAACATGTCCATTGGTGGCCCCGGCCTCGCCAATCCCGTGCAGAAGAGCGCAATCCAGTACGCGTTGGACCATGACGTCGTCCTGGTTGCCTCTGCGGGTAACACCGCCAAGGGCCATACCGCCGTGGGTAAGCCCGCCAACACCCCTGGTGTGATCGCGGTGACCGGGACAACCAAGGGCGGCGCGTTCTGGTCCGGCTCCGTCCAAGGGCCGGAGGCGGTGGTCGCCGCTCCTGGCGACAGCGTTTACAACGTCACCAACGAGGGGGGCTACGGCTGGGGTGACGGTACCTCCGACTCCGGTGCGATCGTCTCCGCTCTGGCCGCGTTGATCCGGGCCAAGTATCCCGACCTCAACGCTCCGAGCGTGATCAACCGGATCATCCGGACCGCGCGGGACGCGGGCCCGTCCGGGCGAGATCCGCAGTACGGCTTCGGGGTGATCGACCCGATGAGGGCGCTGACCGCGAACGTGCCACCGGTCACCGCCAACCCGCTGCTCGACCCGGCCGCGGCGGCGTCGACCGACCCGGGCGCGACCCGTGCCGAGGGTGCGGACGAGGAGTTCGACGTCACCCAGCACGGCGACCGCGGTGGTCCGACCGACCAGCAGGTCATGGTGGTCGGCATCGGCATCGCCGTGGTGCTGGTGTTGCTGCTGGGGCTGGCGGTCTTCCTCATCTGGAACCGCCGTCGGTACCGGCGGGAGGCGGCCCGGGCCGCCGACATCCCGGACGAGGTGCTCGACCGGGCGGCTGCCGGCACGTACCCGTCACCGGACGCCGGTTACGCCCCGCCGCCCGGTTACGCCCCGCCGCCCGGCTACCCGCCGCCGCCCGGTTACGGCCCGCCCTCCGGTGGCCCGCCCTCCGGCTACGGCCCTCCTCCCGGTTACGGCCCGCCGTCCGGTTACGGCCCGCCGGGCGGGGCGCCGCCCGCCCCGCCGAGGGAGCGGTAACCGGCCCCGATCGTGATGGCCGGCTGGTGACCTCCGGGTCACCGGCCGGCCATCGGCTTTTCGCGGCGGCCGGCTGGAGGACCTGCGGGTCGCCGCCGACGGGATGGCCGCGACCCTGACGACCGGTTTGCACCCGTCTGCCGGGGCGATCCGACCGCCCCGGTTGCGTACCGTCACGAGCCCTGCGCCAGGATGGGCGGACACGCAGGTACACCCGAGGAGCCCACGATCGCCAGAAAGCCTCAACCCGAGGGCGGCCAGGCACCGGTCGTCCAGCGCGTCCGCATTCGGTACGCCAAGCGCGGGCCGCTGCGATTCACCTCGCACCGGGACTTCGCCCGGGCGTTCGAGCGCGCGCTACGCCGGGCCGCTGTGCCGGTCGCCTTCTCCCAGGGTTTCCACCCGCACCCGAAGATCTCCTACGCCAGCGCCGCGCCCACCGGGGTGGCGAGCGAGGCGGAGTACCTGGAAATCGCCCTCCAGGCCGAGGTGGACCCGGAGGCGCTACGCGCCGCGTTGGACGCCGCGCTCTCGCCGGGGCTGGACGTCCTGGACGCCGTGATCGCCGAGGGCGGCAACCTGCCGGACCGGATCGAGGCGTCGTACTGGCACATCGAGTTGCCCGAGGTCGACACAGCGGTGCTGCGCGCCGCGGTGGACGCCTTCATCGCCGCCGAGGAAGTGCTGGTCGAGCGGATGACCAAGCAGGGCCGACGCACTTTCGACGCCCGTGCCGCCGTGATGTCGATCGATGTCCTACCGCCTACGCCGACGCCTTCCGGGGCGCCGGCCGTACCGTGTGCGATACTCGAACTGGTCGTGCGGCAGGTCACCCCGTCCGTACGGCCCGATGACGTCCTTTCCGGCCTCCGCGTGGTGGCCGACCTGGAGCCGCCGGTTTCGCCGAGGGTGACCCGGCTGGCTCAGGGCACGTTGACCGCGCAGGGTGCGATCGTGGATCCGTTGGATGCGGACCGCGGCGGGGCAGCCATCGTTGGGCACTGACCGACGGTCGGTGTTCTGGCAGGCAGACTTCGGCGGTCGCGCACCACGCGCGCCCGGCGGAAACACTTTTGCGGCGACCCTGCGTGGCAGCGCTCACCCGCGCCCGGGCTAGCCAGAACTGGAGAACGTCCATGCTCGAGAACGAGCCCGAGGGCGGCGAACGGACCGGTTCACAGCCGGCCAGCGAGACCGCCGACCAGAGCACCACGGCCGACGGCGCCGCCGTCGAGACCTCCACCACCGCGGTCGGTTCGGCCTCGGTGGAACCAGCCGGCGCGGAGAGCGCTCCCGGTGAGGCCGCCGAGCCGGCCGCCCCGGTGCGGCGTACCCGGGCGACCCGTCGCCGGGCCGCCCCGCTCAACCAGCCGGAGCAGACCGATGCCCCGGCCGAGGCGTCCACCGGTGGGACCGGCAGCGTCGAGTCGCCGCAGGCGGAAGTCTTCGCCCCGATCTCCGGTGACCTGGACGTCGCCCCCAAGACCCCCCGGCGCCGCCGCAAGGCCACCCCCGTCGAGACGACCGCCGAGGAGCCGCTGGTCGCCGCCTCCGCGGAGGCGGCCTCGGGCGAGGTTGTTCCGCCGGTCAAGGTGACCCGTACCCGACGCAAGAAGGCCACCCCGGCTGCCGTCGAGGAGCCGCCCGCCACCGAGGAGCCGGTCGCCGCCGACGAGCTGCCCGCCGTCGAGGAGCCGGTCGCCGAGGAGCCGGTCGTCGCCGAGGAGCCGGCGGAGTCCGACCTGCGCGAGGCCGAGGCCGAGCTGAACGACTCCGAGGCCCTCCCGAGCACGTCCGCCGCCGAGCTGGCCTGGAGCAGCAGGGCGCAGGAGCGCTCCGGCGAGGTGTCACCGGGTGCGGCCGTCTCCAACGTGACAGCTGAGCCGGCCGAGATCGAGCCGGAGCAGCCGCGTACCCGTCGTCGGCGGGCTGCGCTCTCCGCGCCCACCGTGCTGTTCATGGCCCCCCAGCCGGACGCTGTGCCGGTGACCCGACCGGTGGAGCCCGCTGCGGCGACCGAGGAGTCGGCCGTCGAGGAAGCCGCCGAGCCGTCCCGCCGCCGTCGGCGTGGTCGCCGCGAGGTCGAGCCGGTGGAGCCCGTCGAGGCGATCGAGGCTGAAGAGGAACCGACCGAGGAGGCCGACGAGGCCGCCGAGGCGGATGAGGACGACGAGGACAGCGCCGCCGCGCGCCGCCGCCGCCGGCGTGGTCGCCGGGGCCGGGGCCGGGGCAAGGGCGGGGCCGACGACGCCGAGGACGAGGAGTCCGAGGAGGCGGCGCAGGCAGATGAGGAAGAGACCGCCGAGGCCGAGGCCGAGGCCGAGGGCGACGAGGACGAGGAGTCCGAGGGCGGGGACGGCCTGACCCGTCGTCGCCGCCGCCGTCGCCGGCGTGGCGCCGGTGACACCGAGGGCGCGGCGGACGACGGCGTGCCGACCGTGGTGAAAATCCGCGAGCCGCGCCGGACCGTCGACGAGGTGCAGGGTGTGTCCGGCTCGACCCGGCTGGAGGCCAAGCGCCAGCGCCGCCGGGACGGTCGGGAGCAGCGTCGTACCCGCCCGCCGATCCTCAGCGAGTCGGAGTTCCTGGCGCGCCGGGAGGCTGTCGACCGGGTGATGGCGGTTCGCCAGCGCGGTGACCGCACCCAGATCGCCGTTCTGGAGGACGGCGTGCTGGTCGAGCACTACGTCACCCGCAACTCCTCCGGGACGATGGCCGGCAACGTGTACCTGGGCAAGGTGCAGAACGTGCTGCCGAGCATGGAGGCCGCGTTCGTCGACGTCGGCCGGGGCCGCAACGCCGTGCTGTACGCCGGTGAGGTCAACTGGGACACCTCCGGGCTGGAGGGGCGGGCCCGCTCGATCGAGCAGGCGCTGCGCTCCGGCGACTCGGTGCTGGTCCAGGTCACCAAGGACCCGATCGGGCACAAGGGCGCCCGGCTGACCAGCCACATCGCGCTTTCGGGCCGGCACCTGGTCTACGTGCCCAACGGCAATGCCTCCGGGATCAGCCGCAAGCTGCCGGACAACGAGCGCAAGCGGCTGCGGGACGTGCTCAAGAAGCTGGTTCCGGACGGCGCGGGCGTGATCGTCCGGACGGCCGCCGAGGGCGCCACCGAGGACGAGCTGGCCCGTGACGTCAAGCGGCTCCAGGCGCAGTGGGAGGACATCCAGGCCAAGGCCGCCGAGGGTGGCGCCCCGGCGCTGCTCTACGGGGAGCCTGACCTGGTCATCCGCGTGGTCCGTGACCTGTTCAACGAGGACTTCCGCGAGCTGGTGATCGAGGGCGAGCAGTCGTACGACATCGTCGAGTCGTACCTGTCGCACGTCTCTCCGGACCTGGTGGACCGGGTGCGCCGGCACGTCGGCACGAGCGACGTCTTCGCCGAGTACCGGATCGACGAGCAAATCATCAAGGGTCTGGACCGCAAGGTCTTCCTGCCCTCCGGCGGCTCGCTGGTGATCGACCGCACCGAGGCGATGACCGTCGTCGACGTCAACACCGGCAAGTACACCGGCTCCGGGGGCAACCTGGAGGAGACGGTCACCCGCAACAACCTGGAGGCGGCGGAGGAGATCGTCCGCCAGCTCCGGTTGCGCGACATCGGCGGCATCGTGGTGATCGACTTCATCGACATGGTGCTGGAGTCGAACCGTGAGCTGGTGCTGCGCCGGCTCACCGAGTGCCTGGGTCGGGACCGCACCAAGCACCAGGTCACCGAGATCACCTCGCTCGGCCTGGTGCAGATGACCCGTAAGCGGATCGGCGCGGGCCTGCTGGAGGCGTTCAGCGAGACCTGCGAGTGCTGCAAGGGCCGGGGCGTCATCATCCACACCGAGCCGGTGCCGGAGAAGCCGCGCCCCGTCGGTGCGGGGGAGAAGGTCAAGGCGGTCGCCTCGGCGGTGGCTCCCGCTCCGGCGGCCGAGCCGAGTGCCGCCTCGTCCCGCCGCCGGGCACGCAAGAGCGCGCCGGCGGAACGGGCCGTCGTGGAGGTCGTCGACACCGACACCACCGCGGAACCGGGCGCCGACTACCAGGACACCATGGGCTACGACCTGTCCCGCTACGAGTCGGACACCGCCGCCGCGCCGGCGATCTCCGACGCTCAGCAGGGTGAGTCGGCTCGGCTGGCCGCGGCGGACGACCCGGACGCGCTCGCCGACGGTGAGGGCGACGAGGAGACCACCGAGGGTGGTGGCGGCCGTCGCCGGTCGCGTCGCGGTGGCGCCCGTCGGCGGACCCGCCCCTGAGCGCCTGACCGGCCACGTGTTTGACGAGGTCCCTCTCCCGGCAATGTGACGGGGGAGGGACCTCGCCGTTGCGGCCACCCGGTCCTCAATCGGCCGTCCCAGGTCAGGAGAAGAAGATGCGCCGTCTGCTCGTCGTCACCGCGCTGCTCACCATGCTCTCCGGCGCGGCCGGCTGCTCCACCGACGGGCCCACCGGTGGTGCGGCCGAGGGCGCCGGCTCGGCCGCCGCTGGCGCCTCTCCCGGGCCGACCGCCATGCCGGCCAGCGGTGGGGTGGCGGGTGGCAACGCCACCGAGGTCTGCACCGCCGCGCAGGAGGCCAGCGCCACCGCCGTCCGGACGTACGTGGCGGAGCTGGGCCACATGCTCGCGGCGGTGGGCGCCGGGGACAGCCGTACGGCCGAGGCCGCCCGGGGTCGGGCCGAGGCGGCGCTGGCCGACTGGCGGACCGTGCTGCGGGAGCAGTCGGGGCGGACCAACGATCCGCAGCTCAAGACGCTGCTCACCGACATCGGGACCGAGGTTTCCGCGCTCGGCGCCGACGTCGAGTCGATCGACGAGACCGAACTCGACCGGCTCCAGCAGCGCCTCGACCAGCTCTGCGCGCGTTGACCAGGGCGGGCCGGTTTGGGGTCCGGGCCAGCAATGGCGTACTCTTGCCTGCGGCCCACCTTTGGTGTGCCGAGTTCCCGTGTGCCCGCGCCGCCGTGCACTGCTACCCGGCGAGCCGCCGCGGGGACGACCGCCAGCAGCCTCAACGACAGGGAGTCCGCCTCCGATGTACGCGATCGTCAAGACCGGCGGCAAGCAGTACAAGGTCGCCGAGGGCGACGTGATCGAGGTCGAGAAGCTCACCGGTGCCCCCGGTGACGCGGTGAAGCTCACCGCGGTGCTCCTCGTCGACGGTGACGACCTGGTGACCGACGCGGCGAAGCTTGCCGAGGTCGCGGTGTCCGGCGAAATCGCCGCGCACACCAAGGGCCCGAAGATCCGGATCCACAAGTTCAAGAACAAGACCGGCTACCACAAGCGCCAGGGTCACCGCCAGCCGTTGACCCAGGTCAAGGTGACCGGCATCTCCAGCGGGAAGTAGGTCGTCCTCCAATGGCTCACAAAAAGGGTGCGTCCAGCTCGCGTAACGGTCGTGACTCCGCGGCCCAGCGACTCGGCGTGAAGCGCTTCGGTGGTCAGGTTGTCAGCGCCGGTGAGATCATCATCCGGCAGCGTGGCACCAAGTTCCACCCCGGTGACCTGGTCGGCCGTGGCGGCGACGACACGCTGTTCGCGCTGTCGGCCGGTGCGGTCCTGTTCGGCACCAAGCGCGGTCGCAAGACCGTCAGCATCGTTCCGCAGCAGTAGTTCTCGGGCTAAGCGGGCCGCGGACCTCCGGGTCCCGGCCCGCTTAGCCTTTTTCGAAGTGCGAGGTCGAGCCTCGCTGGAAGGATTGACGCCGTGGCAACGTTCGTTGACCGGGTCGTTCTGCATCTGCAGGCCGGCGATGGCGGGCACGGTTGTGCCTCGATCCACCGCGAGAAGTTCAAGCCCTTCGGTGGGCCGGACGGCGGCAACGGTGGGCACGGGGGCAGCGTGTCCCTGGTGGTCGACCCGCAGGTGACCACGCTGCTCGACTTCCACTTCCACCCGCACGTCAAGGCCGACAACGGCAAGGGCGGCGCCGGCTCGAACCGGGACGGGGCCAACGGCCACAACCTGGTGCTCAAGGTGCCCAACGGCACCGTGGTGCAGACCTCCGACGGCACCGTGCTGGCCGACATGGTCGGCGCCGGCACCACCTTCGAGGTCGCCCGCGGCGGGCGCGGCGGGCGGGGCAACGCCTCGCTGGCCAACGCCAAGCGCAAGGCACCCGGCTTCGCCGAGCTGGGGGAGCCCGGCGACCAGCTGGACATCGTGCTGGAGCTGAAGAGCGTCGCCGACGTGGGCCTGGTGGGCTTCCCGTCGGCCGGCAAGTCGTCGCTGATCTCGGTGATCTCCGCCGCGAAGCCGAAGATCGCCGACTACCCATTCACCACCCTGGTGCCCAACCTCGGTGTGGTCCGGATGGACAACCACACCTTCACCGTCGCGGACGTGCCGGGTCTGATCCCCGGCGCGGCCACCGGCAAGGGGCTGGGCCTGGAGTTCCTGCGGCACATCGAGCGCTGCGCGGTGTTGGTGCACGTCATCGACTCGGCGACCCTGGAGCCCGGCCGTGACCCGGTGGCCGACATCGACGCCATCGAGGCCGAGCTGAGCCAGTACGGCGGCCTGACCGATCGCCCACGGCTGGTCGCCATCAACAAGATCGACGTGCCGGACGGCCGCGACCTCGCCGAGATCGTGCGCCCCGACCTGGAGGAGCGCGGTTACCAGGTGTTCGAGGTCTCCGCGGCCACCCGCGAAGGACTCAAGGAGCTGACCTACGCGATGGCCGAGCTGGTCGACGCGGAGCGTAAGGCCGCCCCGCCCGCCGAGCCGACCCGGATCGTGATCCGCCCGATGGCGGTGGACGACGACGGTTTCACCATCACCGCCGAGGCGGACGGCTCGTTCACCGTTCGCGGTGTCCGGCCGGAACGCTGGGTCAAGCAGACCAACTTCGACAACGACGAGGCGGTCGGGTACCTGGCTGACCGGCTGGCCCGGCTCGGGGTGGAGGACAAGCTGGCCAAGGCCGGCGCGCAGCCCGGTGATCTGGTCCGGATCGGCGCCCGCGAGTTCGACTGGCAGCCGACGCTCTTCGCCGGTGTGGACTTCGTACCCGGCAACCGGGGCACCGACGTCCGCCTGGAGGAGAAGTCAAACCGGGCTTCGGCCGCGGACCGGCTCGCCGCCCGGAAGGCTCGCCG
Organism: Micromonospora foliorum; assembly: GCF_022229015.1. Classification (GTDB taxonomy): domain Bacteria; phylum Actinomycetota; class Actinomycetes; order Mycobacteriales; family Micromonosporaceae; genus Micromonospora; species Micromonospora foliorum. Next base: position 4,341 of record NZ_JAKKFF010000291.1, on the reverse strand, counting down.
GGTGCGGTCGGCGGACGAGGTGGGCGCGGACGCGTCCGACGACCTCGACGACGACCTCGACGACGAGGACGACGCCGAGTAGTTCGTTGCGCTCCGTGATGGGGTTGGTTTCCGGAAACCTCCCCGAAATCCACGCGTCCTAGCGTGGGCTGATGCTGATCGAGTCCCGTCCTGCCATCGATCCGGAGATCGCCGCCATGGTCACCGCGCAGCAGCGTGAGCTGCGCGAGGCCGATGGTGGGTTGGACGGGCAGGTCTTCGTCCCCCATGACGACGTCCGCTACCTGGCGGTGGTGGTGAACGGTCGGGCGGTCGCCTGCGGTGGGCTCCAGGCGCTCGATGCCGAGACCGGCGAGGTCAAGCGGATGTACGTCCGGCCCGCGTACCGGGGGCGGGGGATCGGTCGTCAGTTGCTCGCCGCGCTGGAGGAGTGCGCGTTCCGGCAGGGGCACTCGGTGGTCTGCCTGGAGACGGGCACCTACCTGCCGGCCGCGGTCGCCTTGTACACCTCGTGCGGCTACCAGCGGATCCCGGTCTACGGCGAGTACGTGGGCAACCCGTACAGCGTCTGTTTCGCCAAACGGTTGCCGGTCGCGGCCTGACGGCCGCGTCGCCGCCGCCGCGCCGCCGTTTCAGGCGCCGGTGCTGGCGTGCTCGACGGTCACCGGCTTCGACTCCGGCGAGGCGTGCTGGCGCAACACGATGCTGAGCAGGATCAGCGCGCCGACCGCGAGAAACTCGCTCTGCCAGTTCTGCATCGACTGGAACCAGAAGTCGCTGGTGCCGAGGAACTCCCACACCCCGATCGGCGGCGCGCCGCTCTGGAGCGCCTGCTCCTGGTTGTACGCGGCGGTGCCACCGAGCAGGTGGCCGACGAACGAACCGGCGAAGATCAGCAGCAGCGCCAGGGAGAGGCTGTTCCGGTAGATCACCAGCGGCAGGCCGCCGACGCGTACCGGCCAGGGTGACTGCGGGGTCGCCCGCCGCTCGTCGTCCTCCGGTCGGTCGGTCTGGTCCATCGGCTTCGACTCGGCCGAGCCCCGCTGCACCAGGTACGCGGTGAGCAGCACGTACCCGCCCATCTGGAGAAACTCCGACTCCCAGTTCTCGAAGACCGACTCGGCGAAGTGCCCACTGGTCAGGTACGCCGGCCAGCTCAGCGGCGCGGCGCCGAACTCGGTCAGCTCCTCATTGTGGGTCTGCCAGCCGAAGACGCTCTGCAGCACCAGGAAGACCAGAAACGCCCCCAGCATGGCGACGGCCAGGGCGTTGTCTCGCAGCCAACGGGGCATGATCGCACCTCCTTCGCCGGTCGATTACCCCTGTGCGCGTGACCGCGAAACCACAGAAGCCCAGTTCAGTGCCGGTCGGCGGGGTTGTCCAGGCGTCCGCCGGTGCCCGCCTGGTTCGACAGCAGCAGCCCGAGCGCGAGCATCCCGAAGCCGAGCGCGAGGTGCAGCCAGTTGTCGGCGTCGTTGATCGGCAGGATGTTCGCCCCGCCCTCCGGGTTGACCGCCTCGATCGCCAGGCCGTACAGCCAGAGGGCGAGGTAGGTCGCGCCACCGGCGGCCAGGAACACGCGGGCGCCGGCGACGCTGCGGGCCAGCACCAGGCCGACCAGCCCGAAGAGCAGGTGCACCGCGTTGTGCAGGATCGACACCTGGAACAGCCCGAGCAGGTGGGCGTCCGAGTGGTGCCCGGCGAACCGCAGCTCGCCGTAGTCGGTGGTGATGCCGGGGATGAAGCCGAGGACGCCGACCAGCAGGAAGACCGCGGCCACGATCAGCGCGGCAAGTTGGACCCGGGGTCGGGGGTGGGCCGCTCGGCCGCCCCGTGCGTCTCGTGCCATCGCTGCCCCCTCCGTGGATCTGCCGGCCTCGCGAACCTCACTGTCCGCAGCGGCGACGTGACGCAGCCCGACGATCCTCCATTTTGAAGTCCGTCCGGTGGGTCGCGCAGAGAAATGCACGAAGAGGTATGGAAGGCAGAACGCAGGGTAGGTGAATGGTCAGCGGCGGCGGCAACGCGCCGCATCCCCCCAGCACAACCGCGACGACTTTCTGAGCGGAAGGGACATCATGACTTACGATCTTTCATCTACCTCCTCCACGTACGGGCAGCAGTCGACCAACGGCGGTGGCGTCCGCGACCAGGCGCGCCAGGTCGGGTCGGAGGCCGCGCAGGCGGGTGGCGCGGTCGCCCAGACCGCCAAGGAGCAGGGCGTCGAGGTTGGCCGTGAGGCGGCCCGGCAGGCCCGCAACCTGTACGGCGAGGCCCGCAGCCAGCTCGCCAGCCAGACTGGTGAGCAGCAGCGCCGAGCCGCAGGTGGGCTGCGTTCGCTCGCCGACGAGATGCGCTCGATGGCCGAGCAGGGTGGCCAGGCCGGCCCGGTGACCGAGCTGGCCCGCCAGGCCGCCGACCGGGTGAACGGCGTCGCCGGTTGGCTTGAGCAGCGCGAGCCCGGCGACCTGATCACCGAGGTACGCGACTACGCGCGGCGTAACCCGGGCACCTTCCTGGTCGGCGCGGCGGTCCTCGGTGTGCTGGCCGGTCGGCTGACCCGAGGCATCTCGGCCGGCGGCGACGACTCCGGCAACGGTTCCTCGACCTACCGGGGCGCCGGGGCGTACGACCCGGAGCAGACCGCGGTGATCCCGACCCCGCCGCCGGCGCCCCGCGCGGTGCCGGACGCCGTCCCGCCGGGCGGCTACCTAGACCCAACCCCCGGCACCTACGCCGACCCGGCGCCCGGCCAGGGCGACTACCCGGAGCACTCCGGCACCGGTCAGCCACTGCCGCCGGTGACCCAGACCGACCCGCTGCCGGGCGTGCCGTCCAGCGGCAACCCCCGCCCGTGAGCCGCCGAGTCATCCGAAGGGAGACGACGGCATGAGCATGCCGACGCAGGGGTCCGGACTGGACTCCGGTTACCACCCCGACGCGGGTGCCCCGCACACCGCGTCGGAGGTGAAGAACAGCTCGCTCGGTGACCTGATGCGTCAGGTCACCACCGATCTGTCGACGCTGATGCGTCAGGAGGTCGAGCTGGCCAAGGCCGAGATCCGCCAGGAGGGCAAGAAGGCCGGCAAGGCCGCGGGCCTCTTCGGCGGTGCCGGCTTCGGCGGCTACATGGTGGCGCTCTTCGTGTCCATCGCCGTATGGCAGTTCCTGGACAACGTCATGGACTCCGGCCTGGCCGCGCTGATCGTGGCCGTGGTCTGGGCCGTGGTCGCTGCGGTCTTCTACTCGATGGCCAAGAAGAACGCCCAGCACGTACGCGGGCTCAAGCAGACCAACGACAGCGTGCAGCGGATCCCCGACGCGCTCAAGCCGCACCCGGAGGGAGTCACCCGATGAGCACCGATCCCGATCAGATCCGCCGGGAGATCGAAGCCACCCGTAACAGCCTCAGCTCCGATGTGGACGCGCTGGCGTACAAGGTCAACCCCAGCCGCATCGTCGACGACCGTAAGCAGCGGGCCCGTTCCGCTCTGCAGAATGTGAGGGACAAGGTCATGGGAACCGCGTCTGACCTCGGCCACGGCACCGGCCAGGCCGCCCACTCGGTGGGTGACCGCGCCTCGTCGGCGGCCTCCAGCGTCAGCGACGCCGCGCACTCGGCGGCGACCACTGTCAGCGACGCCGCGCACAGCGCGCCGCAGGTGATCCGGCAGAAGTCCCAGGGCAACCCTCTCGCCGCCGGCCTGATCGCGTTCGGGGTCGGCTGGCTGGCCTCGTCGCTGATCCCGGCCTCCCGCCGCGAGCAGCAGGCCGCCACCCAGGTCAAGGCCAAGGTCAGCGAGCACAGCGGGGCGGTGAAGGAGAAGCTGGGCGAGGTGGCGAGCGAGCTGCGCGAGCCGGCCCAGCAGGCCGCCGAGTCGGTGAAGTCCACCGCTCAGGACGCCGTGCACGCCGTCAAGGACGACACGAAGTCCGCCGCCCACGACGTCAAGGACCAGGCGAAGCACCACGCCACCTCCTGACCCCACCCCCAGAACCAGCACGTCAGCTCGCGGCCACCGCCCGGTGACCGCGAGCTGACGTGTGGGGAGTGAGCGCTGACCGGTGGGGTCTACCGGCCGTCCTGCCCCGACCGGGAGCGCAGGATCGCGCGGTTGGGCGGGGCGGGGTTGGCGGCTCGACGGATTCGGGTGTCGCCGTAGCGGACGCCGCCGAGCAGGAAGCGTTGGGCGACCGCCAGCCAGCCGCACACACCGCGTTCCAGCAGCCAGAGCGGGGCCGCCAGCGCCGTGGTCGGCGGGAACACCCGGCCACCGCCGGCACGGCGGCGACCCGTCTCGGCCAGGGCGACGACCCCGGCCACCGCGCCGAGGAGCACCC
>NZ_JAKKFF010000290.1 GCF_022229015.1 Micromonospora foliorum | reverse complement strand
GGTGCCGGCGCGGCCGGCCGCCGAGGCGGCATCGGCTTGGCCGAGACCCGGGGCGCGCCCGGGGCCGGGGTTGGCGTCGGGGTCGGGTTTGAAGCCGGCGTCGACGCGGGCGCCGACGGGGCGGCCGGAGCCGGGGCTCCGGCGGACGCGACGAATGCGTTACGCAGCCGCCGGGCGACGGGCGCCTCGACGGTGCTGGACGCGGACTTCACGAACTCGCCCATTTCCTTCAGCTTGGCGAGAACGGTCTTACTCTCGACCCCGAGCTCTTTTGCAAGCTCGTGTACGCGGGCCTTGCCTGCCACTGCACTCCTCACTCCGAGGTCGTGCGGGCAGCACCCGCAGCGACCTCACTCGTGCACTTGAAGCCTGGTCATTTCAGGGACTTCATCGTGTGCTCATGTCGGTCGTCCTACCCTGCTAGCGACCCTCGCCCGGTCGGGCTGACCGGACGTAGTGGTTGGCGCATCGACGTGCTCCGCCAGCGCACCGTGGTCGAGGACCTCGGTGCTGCGCAGCGCACGCCCGAAGGCGCGGCGCCGCACCGCCAGCGCGAAGCAGGCCGGATCCGGGTGCATGTTCGCTCCCCGACCCGGCAGCCTGCGGAGCGGATCAGGCCGGAGGCTGTGACCAGCCTCGTCCCTGACCGCGACGATCCGCAGCAATTCGCTGGCCGGCGCACGTTGCCGGCAACCCACACAGGTGCGCTCCGGCTGCGCGCGTCGTACCACTGGAGGAAGTCTACCCCTAGCTCCCCGAGATCGCGCCGCCCGGCTCCCGCACGTGATCAGTTACCCCACGCGCGGCCGGCGCCGCCTGCTCCGCATCGGAACGAATGTCGATCCGCCAACCGGTCAATCGGGCCGCGAGTCGGGCATTCTGCCCCTCCCGACCGATCGCCAGCGAGAGCTGGAAGTCGGGAACGGTCACCCGGGCGGCCCGGTTGGCCAGGTCGACCACCTCGACCCGCAGCGCCTTGGCCGGCGACAACGCGTTGCCGACGAAGGTGCCCGGGTCGTCCGACCAGTCGATGATGTCGATCTTCTCACCGTGCAGTTCGCTCATCACGGCACGCACCCGCTGACCCATCGGGCCGATGCAGGCGCCCTTGGCGTTCACCCCGGGGGTGGTGGAGCGGACGGCGATCTTCGTGCGATGGCCCGCCTCACGGGCGATCGCGCCGATCTCCACGGTGCCGTCGGCGATCTCCGGCACCTCCAGGGCGAACAGCTTCTTGACCAGAGCCGGGTGCGACCGGGACAGGGTGATCTGCGGCCCGCGCATGCCCTTGGCCACGTGCACCACGACGCAGCGGACCCGCTCGCCGTGCGCGTACCGCTCGCCGGGCACCTGCTCGGACTGCGGCAGCACGCCCTCCAGCTTGCCCAGGTCGACGCTGACGATGCCCTTCTCGGTACGCGTCTCGTGCGCCTGCACCACGCCGGTCACGAGGTCACCCTCGCGGCCCACGTACTCACCGAAGTGCACCTCGTCGGTGGCCTCGCGCAACCGCTGGAGGATCACCTGCTTGGCGGTCATGGCGGCGATCCGGCCGAAGTCGTGCGGGGTGTCGTCCCACTCCCGCACCAGGCTGCCGTCGGCGTCCATCTCCTGCGCGTACACCAGGGCGGCGCCCGACTTGCGGTCGATCTCCACCCGGGCGTGCGGTTCGGCACCGTCGGTGTGCCGGTAGGCGGTCAGCAACGCGGTCTCGATCGCCGCGAGAATCGTGTCGAACGGGATCTCCCGCTCGCGCTCGAGTGCGCGCAGCGCCGCGAGGTCGATGTTCACCTCTCCTCGTCCTCCACATCATCTTCGTCGTCGATGTCGTCTGAATCGTCGATCTCGTCGGAATCATCCGCGTCGTCGAACTCGTCGTCCGGCCCGCCGAGCTCGGCGAGCCGGGTGAACTCGACCTGCACGCGGCCGGGGCCCAGCTGGGCGTACGCCAGGGCGGCGCGGCCGTCGTCGGTCTCCAGGTGCACGCCCTCGTCGTCGGCCGCGACCACCCGACCGGTCAGCTGACGGTCACCGGCGGGCTGCTCGCCCCGCTGGCCGGGCAGCGCGGTCGCGCCCCGGACGGTGACCTTGACCAGTCGGCCCACGTTGCGGCGCCAGTGGCGGGGCAGGGTGAGGGGCCGGTCGACGCCGGGCGAGCTGACTTCCAGCTGGTACTCGCCGGCGACGATGTCGCCACCGGTCTCCTCCGCGGCGTCCAGCGCGGCCGAGACCGCGCGGGAGACGTCCGCGACGGCGTCCAGGTCGATCCCGCCGTCGGTGTCCACCATCACCCGTACCACGTGCCGGCGGCCGGCCCGGGAGACCGAAAGGTCCTCCAGGTCGTAACCGGCGCCGTTGACCACCGGTTCGATGACGGCCCGCAGTCGGTCCCGCCGCGCGGCGAGGTCACCGCCGCGGGGACCCGCGGCACCGCGGGGTCGACCCGTCGGCCTGGTGGCACGGCCACGCTGCGTCATCTCCGCACCCTCTCCCTGGTCGACGGTGGCGGTCGTCCCGCCATGCCGGCACGCCACCGGAGTGGACACGCCGGTGGTTGCGCAGAGCGTAACGCGCCTGCCCGGCGGCGGACCGGGCGGCGCACCGACGCCGGTGCCCCCCGCAGCGGCGCGGATGGTGTTGACTTGGCCGGTGGGGATCGGCAGAACGACACAGCGCGACCAAGCATCCGGACATTCCCGGCGAAAGCTCCTGAGTACCGGGGCGCTGCTGGTGCTCGGCGCCGCCGTGACGCCACTGACCGGCTGTGATCTTTTCGACCGCGACGACCAACCAACCCCAACGCCCGACCCGCTGCGGCCGATGATGGACGAGTCGCTCGCGCTGGCCGCCGCGTACCGGGCGAGCGTGACCGCCCATCCCGAGCTCGCCGACCGGCTCAACCCGATCGCCGAGACGCACACCGCGCACGCCACCGAGCTGGCCCGGGTCATCGGTGTGACCCTGCCGTCGGCGGCCTCCCCCGCCCCGACCACCGCCCCGGCGGCCGACCCGGACGGCGCACGCGCCGCCCTGCGGGCGCTGGAGAAGACCGCCCAGCGGTCCGCCACCGCCGCCTGCGCCGCCGCCCCCGCCGAGCGGGCGGCACTGCTCGGCTCGATCGTCGCCGCCCGGGCCACCCACCAGGAGGCACTGAAGTGAGGCAACCGTCCGCCGGGGAGGCGCTCGCCGCCGCCCTGTCCGCCGAGTACGCGGCCATCTACGCCTACGGACGGATCGGCGTCCGGCTCAGCGGCGCGGCGCGGGACGCGGCACGCCAGGCGGAGGCCGCGCACCGCCGCCGACGTG
>NZ_JAKKFF010000029.1 GCF_022229015.1 Micromonospora foliorum | reverse complement strand
CGGCGACCCGCCCGCGCGAGGCGCGGGCACCCGCCGGGCCGGTGCGGCACGGTCGACCGGCCGGTCGTCGGCGCTCACACCGCCGGGACGGCTGGGACGGTCAGGGGTGACGGGGGACATCCGCTCTACTCTGGCACGTCGCGCGGGCGGTGGCAGTCCGTTAACCCCTCCTAAGGACGGCGAGTTCACCGAACCTGGGTCCTGCCCACCCGGGCCGGTCTAGCCTCGGCCCAGAGGGGGCGCGAGTCGCCGCCACCCGGGACGGGCCCGCCGGTCACGGTCCGGGCCGGCACGTCGCCCATGACCGCCCGGAGGAAGCCGTGACGACGCCATACCCGCCTCCCCCACCACCACCGGCCCAGGGACGCGACCGAACCACCCTCTGGGGCGTGCTGGGCATCGTGCTGGGGCTGATCTGCTGCGGCATCTTCGGCATCGTCTTCGGTTACCTGTCCATCCGCGACGCCCGGCGGTACGGGCAGTCGCCGCTGCTCGGTTACCTCGCCATCGCGTTCGGCGTGATCAACATCATCGGTGGGGCGATCCTGCGGGCGACCGGCAACTACCCGTTCTGGAACAACGACTGACGCGTACGCCGAAGGGGGTCGACCGTAACCGGTCGACCCCCTTCGTGTTGCCTGACCGGCTCAGCTGCCGGACATGATCTCCCGCATCAGCTTCGCGGTCTCGGTCGGCGTCTTGCCGACCTTGACGCCGACGGCTTCCAGCGCCGCCTGCTTCGCCTCGGCGGTGCCGGCCGAGCCGGAGATGATCGCCCCGGCGTGACCCATGGTCTTGCCCGGAGGAGCGGTGAAGCCGGCGATGTAGCCGACCACCGGCTTGGTGACGTTGGCCTTGATGAACTCGGCGGCCCGCTCCTCGGCGTCGCCACCGATCTCACCGATCATGACGATGGCGTCGGTCTCCGGGTCGGCCTCGAACGCCGCGAGGGCGTCGATGTGGGTGGTCCCGATGATCGGGTCACCGCCGATGCCGACGCAGGTGGAGAAACCGATGTCGCGCAGCTCGTACATCATCTGGTAGGTCAGCGTGCCGCTCTTGCTGACCAGGCCGATCCGGCCGGAGCCGGTGATGTCGGCCGGGATGATGCCGGCGTTGGACGCGCCCGGCGAGGCGATGCCCGGGCAGTTCGGCCCGATGATCCGGGTCCGCTCGCCCTGCGCCACGTTGTACGCCCAGAACGACGCGGTGTCGTGCACCGGGACGCCCTCGGTGATCACCACGGCCAGCGGGATCGCGGCGTCGATCGCCTCGACCACGGCGGCCTTGGTGAACTGCGGCGGCACGAAGATGACGGTGACGTCGGCCCCGGTCTCGGCCATCGCGTCCGCGACCGACGCGAAGACCGGCAGCTCGGTGCCGTCGAAGTCGACCTTCTGGCCCGCCTTGCGCGGGTTGACGCCGCCCACCACGTTGGTGCCGGCGGCCAGCATCCGCCGGGTGTGCTTGGAACCCTCGGAACCGGTCATCCCCTGGACGATGACCTTCGAGTCCTTGGTCAGCCAGATAGCCATGATCAGACCCCCGCAGCTGCCAGCTCGGCGGCCCGCTCGGCCGCACCGTCCATGGTGTCCACCCGCTGCACGAGCGGGTTGTTCGCGCTGTCCAGGATCGCCCGGCCAGCCTCGGCGTTGTTGCCGTCGAGACGGACGACGAGCGGCTTGGTGACCTGCTCGCCGCGCTGCTCCAGCAGGGCCAGCGCCTGGATGATGCCGTTGGCGACCTCGTCGCAGGCGGTGATGCCGCCGAAGACGTTGACGAAGACGCTTTTCACGGCCGGGTCGGAGAGCACGATCTCCAGCCCGTTCGCCATCACCGCGGCGCTCGCGCCGCCGCCGATGTCGAGGAAGTTGGCCGGCTTGACGTTGCCGTGCCGCTCACCGGCGTACGCGACCACGTCGAGGGTCGACATGACCAGACCCGCGCCGTTGCCGATGATGCCGACCTCGCCGTCGAGCTTGACGTAGTTGAGGTCCTTGGCCTTGGCGGCCTGCTCCAGCGGGTCCACCGCGGCCTGGTCGACGAGCGCCTCGTGGTCCGGGTGCCGGAACGCCGCGTTCTCGTCCAGGCTGATCTTGGCGTCGAGCAGCAGCATCCGGCCGTCGCCGTTCTTGGCGAGCGGGTTGACCTCGACCAGGGTGGCGTCCTCGGCGACGAACGCCTGCCACAGGCCGACGGCGATCTCGACCACCTGGTCGGCGACCTCGGCCGGGAAGCCGGCAGCGGTCACGATCTCGCGGGCCTTGGCCTCGTCCACGCCCTTCACGGCGTCGATCGGGGCCTTCACGACCTTGTCGGGGGTCTCGGCGGCGACCTGCTCGATGTCCATGCCGCCGGCGACGCTGGCGATGCAGAGGAAGGTGCGGTTCGCCCGGTCGAGCAGGTACGAGAAGTAGTACTCCTCGGCCACGTCCGCGGTCACCGTGATCATGACCTTGTGGACGGTGTGGCCCTTGATGTCCATGCCGAGGATGTCGGTGGCCCGAGCCACCGCCTCATCCGGGCCCTCGGCCAGCTTGACGCCGCCGGCCTTACCTCGGCCGCCGACCTTTACCTGCGCCTTGACGACCACACGGCCGCCAAGGCGTTCGGCGATCGCGCGGGCCTCTTCCGGGGTAGTGGCGACGCCGCCGGCCAGCACGGGCAAGCCGTGCCGCTCGAACAGGTCCCGCCCCTGGTACTCGTACAGGTCCACGATTGCGCGTCCCGTCCCGTCTCCGCGGCGCGCCGTCGCGCCGCCACCAGCGTTCAGAAAACAGTTTGACGCCTGTCATCAGTTGAAACAGGCCATTGGCCGCAGCCTAGCGAGGTCGGCACCACCGGCAACCGAGCGGGTGCACGGTGTGCGGTAATGCACAACCGGACATCAGGTGTGGCCGGTTTCCGGCCATGACCCGGGCCGCATCCACCGTCCGGGCGATGTTGTCCGGCTTGCGTAACCCCGTCGTGGGGGCGTCGTTGAGTCAGGTGTCGGAGCGCTGAACAGCGCAAAGACGGGATACGGCCGATGCCCTGTCGGTCGAGGGGTGGCGGCGGGGCATCGTGCATAGAGGGGCCGGACGTGTGAGGGGTGCGTCCGGCCCCTCCCCCGTGCCCAAATCCGTTCGCGCAGCAGATCGGCGCGGCTCAGGAAACCGACTGGGCCACGTTCTGTCGGACCCACTCGACAATCGCCTGGGTGGTGGCGCCCGGCGTGAAGATCTTCGCGACGCCCAGCTTCTCCAACTCGGGAATGTCGCCGTTCGGAATGATGCCGCCACCGAACACGACGATGTCGCGGGCGTCGCGTTCACCGAGCAGTTCCAGCACCCGTCGGAAGAGCGTCATGTGCGCGCCGGAAAGAACGGACAGGCCGACCGCGTCGGCGTCCTCCTGGATGGCGGTCTCCACGATCTGCTCGGGGGTCTGGTGCAGGCCGGTGTAGACGACCTCCATCCCGGCGTCCCGCAGGGCGCGCGCGACGACCTTCGCGCCCCGGTCGTGGCCGTCCAGGCCAGGCTTCGCGACGACGACCCGAATTCGAGAGCTCATCAGCGCACACCTTTCACCGGCTTGACCGCCTTCACCTTAACGAACGGTAACCCGGCGGGCCCGGCCCGGGAAATCCGGGCTCTGTCACCGGCCGTTACCCGGCGCGTCCACCCGGCAACCCGGAGGAGTCGGCCCGGCACCATTCCCGGCACACTCCTGGCCAGGCCGGCGACACCGTCCCCGCGGCGTTCGGAGTCAAGCCGGACGACTCCGCCGAAACGGTCACGCTCGGCGACGAACGGGCAGCGACGGGGGCACCGTTTGGCGTCGCGATGCGTGACAATCAGGGACGCAAACGGACAGATCGACACGCCAATTTTTCCGTCTAGCTTGTGACTCGCCTGGCTGTTGGCTAACGTGTCCACGGTTGTCATCAGGTCCATGGACGGGTGACGACGCGGTCAGCGGACGCTTCACTGGAGCTTCAGGGACGCCCACCGGCCGCTTCGGAACCCCGACAACGGAGGGTGTGCGTGCGCCAGCGCCTGTCGTCTGAGCCCGATCGATATCGCGGTCGCCGCCGCGTACCCACCCCACCCCGCAGCCGTTACGCCGCTGTCGTCACCACCGCGTTCGTCGGTGCCGGCATCGTGGCCCTCGGCGCGAGCGCCCTGCCGGACGCCAAGGACGTCAGCCCGACGGTCCTCGACGAGCTCAAGCAGGCGTCGGTCACCAGTCAGGACGCCGCGGCCCGTGCGGACAACGCCGACCGTGCCTCCCGGGACAGCCGCAACACGGACAGCGCCGAGCCCGAGGTCTGGCTGCTGCCGCTGCAGGGCTACGACTTCAACTCCCCGTACGGGATGCGCTGGGGCAAGCTGCACACCGGCGTAGACCTGGTCGCCGGCGAGGGCACGCCCTACGTGGCGATCCACGACGGGCTGGTCACCAAGGCCGGCTGGTTCGGCGGGTACGGCAACGCGGTGATCGTTCAGCACGCCGACGGCAGCGAGGCCATCTACGGCCACTCCTCCGCAGTGAGCGTCAAGGAAGGCCAGCAGATCAAGGCGGGCGACCAGCTCGGCCTGGTGGGTCAGACCGGCCACGCGTACGGCACCCACCTGCACCTGGAGATCCATGTCAAGGGGCAGCCGATCGACCCGGTGCCGTTCCTCCAGGAGCGCGGAGTGGACATCAAGCTGCAAGTCGAGGCAATCTACAGTGAGGTAGCCGCCTCCTGACGGTGCGTAACGACCGTTGACCGCCCGGATCTGTCGATCCGGGCGGTTTCGCGTTGGGCGGTGTCGGCCGATGTATCCCGGGTCACAGCCGCGAATGTGACCGACGGCACCCGCTTACATGATCACTTTTCCGGATGTAGCGCCGCACAACAGGTCATATCCGGGCACCCGGCCCTCAGCTCTCCGTCCGGGGGTTCGGTCCCCGCGCCCGCCTCACCTCGGCCCGACACCAGTATTTCGAGGTCAAGTGCCCCTCGACTGTGAAGGTCCGCCGTGCAGGAAGACAGCCCCGTGCAGAACGAGAACACCCCCGACACCAGCCCCACCGCGCAGCCGCAGCGCGCCGGCCGGCGGAACCGCCTCATCGTGCTCGGGGCAGCCGCCCTGGTGGCCCTCGGCCTCGGTGGCGTCGCCGTCGCCACCAGCGGCACCGACCACCCGGCACCCGCCGCCGTCTCCCTCGACGCCCAGACCCGGGCGGAGGCCGCCAGCCGGGCCGACCGCTCGATCCGTGAGTCGAGCACACCGGTCACCCCCTCGCTCAGCCCGACGCCGAGCCCGTCGGCGGTCAGCGCCAGCCCCACGAAGACGGCCGCCGCGAAGGCCAAGCCGAAGCCGAAAAAGACCGCCAAGCCCACGCCCGCCTGGGTCGACCCGATGCCGGGCGCAGCCGTCACGTCCTGCTACGGGCAGCGCTGGGGCACCCTGCACGCCGGTATCGACCTGGCACTGCCCTCCGGTACGCCGATCCGCGCCGCTGCCGCCGGCACCGTGACCCAGGCCGGCGACGCCTCCGACGGGTACGGCAACTCCGTCTTCATCGACCACGGCAACGGGTACCTGACCCACTACGCCCACCAGAGCCGCATCGCGGTCACCGTCGGCCAGGCGGTCAAGGCCGGCCAGGTCATCGGCTACGAGGGCGCCACCGGCGATGCCACCGGCCCGCACCTGCACTTCGAGGTGCACCAGGGCATGTGGAACCAGATCGACCCGGCCCCGTTCATGCGGGCCCGTGGCGTCGACCTGGGCTGCTGAGGCGACATCCCGGCGCGGTCCGCGCGTAACAGCAGGGAAGGAGGGGCCTGAGGCCCCTCCTTCCCTGCGTCAGTGCAATGGTGCGGGCGCGACGGGGTCAGAGCTTGTCGACCGGGGCGTGCCGGAGCACCAGCCACATGGTCTGGTCGCCGAAGTCGATCTGCGCGCGGGCACCCGGGCCGTGCCCCTCGACGGCCAGCACCCGCCCCAACCCGTACCGCTGATGATTGACCCGGTCGCCCGCGGACACCTTCGGCCCCTGCGGCAGCTCGCTGGCCGTGGTCAGCCGGCTGGCGTCCACCCCGAGCCGCTGGGCCAGCTGCGCCGCCTTCGGCGTGCCACCGGTGAAGGTGCCACGGCCGCCGGGCACGCGGTCCGCACGGCCGCCCACGCCGCCGCCCCCGCCAGCCCACGAGGTGTACGAACCCTCGGTGCGCTCCCAGTGCACCAACTCGGTCGGCAGCTCCTCCAGGAAGCGCGACGGCGGGTTGTAGGACGGCTGCCCCCAGGCCGAGCGGGTGACCGCCCGGGAGAGGTAGAGCCGCTGTCGGGCACGGGTGATGCCGACGTACGCCAGCCGGCGCTCCTCCTCCAACTCGCGGGTGTCGCCGAGCGAGCGCAGGTGCGGGAAGACGCCGTCCTCCAGCCCGGTCAGGAAGACCACCGGGAATTCCAGCCCCTTGGCGGTGTGCAGGGTCATCAGGGTGACCACGCCCTGGTGGTCGGGGTCGTCGGAGGGGATCTGGTCGGCGTCGGCGACCAGCGCCACCTGCTCCAGGAAGCCGGCCAGGGTGGCCCGCTCCCCCTCCTCGCCCTGCGACTCGATCCGCTCGGTGTACTCCCGGGCGACGCTTACCAGCTCCTGGAGGTTGTCCACCCGGCCGGCGTCCTGCGGGTCGAGGCTCTCCTCCAGTTCGGTGAGGTAGCCGGATCGGGTCAGCAGCGCCTCCAGCACCTCTTCCGGGGTGCCGGTCTCGGCCAGCTCGCGGGCGCCGTCGAGCAGCGCCACGAAGTCGGCGATGCCGTTGGCCGCCCGGCTGGAGATGCCCGGCGCCTCCCGGGCCCGGCGCAGCGCCGCGCCGAAGGAGATCCGGTCGCGGCTGGAGAGCGCCTCGACACACGCCTCGGCGCGGTCGCCGATCCCCCGGCGCGGGGTGTTGAGCACCCGCCGCAGGCTCACCGTGTCGTCGTCGTTGACCACCGAACGCAGGTACGCCAGGGCGTCGCGGACCTCCTTGCGCTCGTAGAAGCGCACCCCGCCGACCACCTTGTAGGGCAGACCGACGCGGATGAACACCTCCTCGAAGACCCGGGACTGGGCGTTGGTGCGGTAGAAGACCGCCACGTCGCCGGGGCGGGTCTCGTCGGCGTCGACCAGCCGGTCGATCTCCCGGGCCACCCAGTCGGCCTCGGCGTGCTCGGTGTCGGCCACGTAGCCGACGATCTGCTCGCCGGCGCCGGCCTCGCTCCACAGCCGCTTGGGCTTGCGGGAGGTGTTGCGGTCGATCACCGCGTTGGCCGCGTTGAGGATGGTCTGGGTGGAGCGGTAGTTCTGCTCCAGCAGGATCGTCCGCGCGTCGGTGAAGTCCCGTTCGAACTCCAGGATGTTGCGGATCGTCGCGCCCCGGAACGCGTAGATCGACTGGTCGGCGTCACCGACGACGCACAGCTCGGCGGGCTCCAGCCCGTCGGTGCCGGAGACCAGCTCCTTGATCAGGACGTACTGGGCGTGGTTGGTGTCCTGGTATTCGTCCACCAACACGTGCCGGAACCGCCGGCGGTAGCTCTCCGCGACGTGCGGGTGGGACTGGAGCAGGTGCACCGTCGTCATGATCAGGTCGTCGAAGTCCAGGGCGTGCGCCTCACGCAGCCGGCGCTGGTAGAGCGTGTACGCCTCGGCCAGCGCCCGCTCGTTGGGCCCGGTGGCCCGCGCCGCGAACTGCTCCGGGTCGACCAGCTCGTTCTTGAGGTTGGAGACCTGGGCTGCCAGCCCACGCGCCGGGTAGCGCTTCGGGTCGAGATCCAACTCGCGGGTCACCAACTGCATCAGCCGGCGGGAGTCGTCCGCGTCGTAGATCGAGAACGTCGACTTGAGGCCGGCGTGCTCGTGCTCGGCACGCAGGATCCGCACGCAGGCCGAGTGGAACGTCGACACCCACATCAGACGGGCCCGGGGGCCCACCAGCGCGGCAACGCGCTCCTTCATCTCGCCGGCGGCCTTGTTGGTGAAGGTGATCGCGATGATCTCACCGGGGTGCACGTCCCGGGCGGCGAGCAGGTAGGCGACCCGGTGCGTGAGCACCCGGGTCTTGCCGGACCCGGCGCCGGCCACGATCAGCAGCGGCGACCCGGCGTGGCTGACGGCGTCGCGCTGCGGCCCGTTCAGCCCGGCGAGCAGCTGCTGCGGATCGAGGCGCGCGGCGGCCGCCCCGGGTCGGTACGGGCGGGCCGGCGCGGACTCCGGCGCAGGCGGGGACGCGGGGATGTCGAAGAGAGGATGCATCGCCCGACAAGTCTATGCCGCGGGCCGGACACTGCGCCTCTGGCGCTCAGCAGCTCGTGCCCGACGGCGCGCACCCACCACCCGGTACGCCCACCGACGCGAAAGGCGCCCTCCGCGACGCGGAATGCTTGCGCACCCGGCAACGACGTGGGCATACTCGACGACGTGATCGCTGCGCGCTTCTACTTTTACTATGGCACCGGGAGTCCGGCTGCCGTAGGTCGCGCCTGATCGATTCAGACCTGCTAAAGCCCCGGGCTCCTGGAGTCCGGGGCTTTTTCCGTCCCAGGTTCCGGGCACCGGGCACCACAGTGCGAGAGGTACCCGATGATGACAGACGTGATGGAGCAGAGCGGCAGCCCGATCCGACCGGGGCAGCCCGCGGCGCAGGAGGCTGAGCCGGTGGTGGCCACACCGCCGACGGGTGGGGACGCCGAGCCCACCGAGCAACAGACCGGCACCCAGGAGCCGTCCGCCGCCGCGCGGATCGTGCAGATCAGGGAACGGATCGACGAGATCGACCACGCGTTGATCACGCTCTGGCAGGAGCGGGCCGCGTTGTCCCAGGAGGTCGGGGTGACCCGGATGGCGTCCGGCGGGACTCGCCTGGTGCTCTCCCGGGAACGGGAGATCCTGGAGCGGTTCCGGGTCGCGCTCGGTGCCGACGGCACCCAGTTGGCCCTGCTGCTGCTCCGCGCGGGCCGCGGCCCGCTGTGAGCCGCACCGGCCCGGGTCACCCGGCCCACTGACGCGGCCGTGCGCTGCGGTGCGGCACGGGGCCGGATCGTCTCGGCGATCCGCAGCGCACAGGCGGTCACGGACAGACGAAACCGCCTGCCGTCGTCGTGGTGACGGCGGCAGGCGGTCTCGGTGACTTACACCTCGTGGGTGGCGACGATCTCGCGCTTCTCCGCGAAGTGGCAGGCGCTCGGGTGGTCCGAGTCCCGCCGGATCTCCAGCAGCGGGACCTGCTCGGCGCAGACGTCCTGTGCCTTCCAGCAGCGGGTCCGGAACCGGCAGCCCGAGGGCGGGCTGATCGGCGACGGCACGTCACCCGTGAGCCGGATGATCGTCTTGTTGTTCCGCTGCGTCGGGTCCGGCACCGGCACCGCGGAGAGCAGAGCCTGGGTGTACGGGTGGGTCGGTCGCTCGTAGATCTCGTCCTCGGTGCCGATCTCGACGATCTTGCCGAGGTACATCACCGCGACCCGGTCCGACAGGTGGCGGACCACCGACAGGTCGTGTGCGATGAAGACGTACGAGAGGCCGAACTCGCCCTGCAACTGCTCCAGCAGGTTCATGACCTGGGCCTGGATGGAGACGTCCAGCGCCGACACCGGCTCGTCGCAGACGATGATCTCGGGCCGCAGCGCGAGCGCACGGGCGATGCCGATGCGCTGACGCTGACCGCCGGAGAACTGGTGCGGGTACCGGTTGATGTGCTCCGGGTTGAGCCCGACCAGGTCGAGCAGCTCCCTGACCTTGGCCCGGCGGCTGCCCTTCGGCGCCACCTCCGGGTGGATCTCGAACGGCTCACCGAGCAGGTCGCCGACGGTCATCCGCGGGTTCAGCGAGGTGTACGGGTCCTGCATGACCAGCTGGATCTGCCGGCGCAGGCGTCGCAGCCCCCCACCGGAGAGCTTGGAGATGTCCTGACCCTTGTAGAGCACGCTGCCTTCGGTCGGCTTCTCCAGGTTCATCAGCACCCGGGCGAGCGTCGACTTGCCGCAGCCGGACTCGCCGACCACGCCGAGCGTCTCGCCGGCACGCAGACCGAACGAGACCCCGTCGACCGCCTTGACCTGACCGACGGTCTTCTTGAACACCACACCCTGGGTGACGGGGTAGTGCTTGACCAGGTCCTTGACCTCGAGGATGTTCTCAGACACGGTTCACCAGCTCCTCGGCGAAGTGGCAGGCGCTGGCCCGGGCGGGGCCGACCTGCAGCAGCGGCGGGACCTTCTCCCGGCACACCGGCTGAGCCATCGGGCACCGCGGGTTGAACGGGCAGCCCGGCGGGATGTTCATCAGGTTCGGCGGGAGGCCCTTGATCGTCCGGAGCTGCTGCCCCTTCTCGTCCAGGCGCGGGATCGAGTCGATCAGACCCAGGGTGTACGGGTGCGCCGGCTTGGCGTACAGCTCGTACACGTCCGCTTCCTCGACGATCCGGCCCGCGTACATGACCGCGATCCGGTCCGCGACGTCGGCGACCACACCGAGGTCGTGGGTGATCAGGATCATGCCCATCTGCCGCTCGCGCTGAAGCTCGGCCAGCAGGTCCATGATCTGGGCCTGCACGGTCACGTCGAGGGCGGTGGTCGGCTCGTCCGCGATCAGCACCTCCGGGTCGAGCGCCAGCGACATCGCGATCATCGCGCGCTGCCGCATACCGCCGGAGAACTGGTGCGGGTAGTTGTTGAACCGACCCTTGGCGTTCGGGATCTTGACCTGGTCGAGCATGTCGATCGCGCGCTTCTTGGCCTCGGCGCGGCCCATGCCCCGCCGAACCCGGAACTGCTCGGCGATCTGGAACCCGACGGTGAAGACGGGGTTCAGCGCGGAGAGCGCGTCCTGGAAGATCATCGCGATGCCCTCGCCGCGGATGCGGCGGCGCTCCTCGTCGGACATGCGGAGCATGTCCTTGCCGTGGAAGCGGACCTGCCCACCGGTGACGAAGCCGGGCGGCGTGTCGAGGATGCCCATGATGGTCTGCGCGGTGACGCTCTTACCGGAGCCGGACTCGCCGAGCACGGCGAGGGTCTCCCCCGCGTCGACGTGGTACGTGACCCCGTTGATGACCTTTGCGACGCCGTCCCGGGTACGGAACTCCACCCGCAGGTCGTCGACCTCGAGCAGCCGGCCGGAGGGACGCCCGGACCCGCCGGGTCCCGGCGCGGACTGCTCGGACACGAGAATGTCGGACACTGGATCTCCCCTAGCGGAGTTTCGGATCGAGGGCCTCGCGGACCGCCTCACCGAGCATCACGAAGCTCAGCACTGCGGTGACGAGGAACGCGGCGGGGAAGAAGACCAGCCCTGGCGCGACCCGGAGGAAGTCCTTACCGTCGCTGATCATGATGCCCCAGGAGACCACCGGCGACTTCAGGCCGACGCCCAGGAACGACAGGGTGGCCTCGGCGCCGATGAACGAGCCGACCATGATCGTGCCGTAGACCAGCAGCGGGGCCAGGCAGTTCGGCAGCAGGTGCTTGAGGATGATCCGGCCGGTGCCGGCGCCCAGCGCCCGGGCCGCGACGATGTAGTCGGCCTCCTTGGTGGCGAGCACCGAGGAACGCATGAGGCGCATCACGACCGGCCAGCTCAGCACGATCAGCGAGATGGTCACCAGGCTCATGATCTTGATCTTGCTGTTGCCCGAGCCCGAGCCGTTGAACGTGGTCAGGATGACGATCGCGCCGAGCACGAACGGCAGGCCGAAGAAGACGTCGGCGATCCGGCTCAGCAGCCCGTCCACCCAGCCACCGCGGTAGCCGGCGATGATGCCCATGGTGCCGCCCACCAGCAGGGTGCCGAGCACGGCGAGCACGGCAACCTGGATGGAGGCGCTGGCGCCGTAGATGACGCGAGCGTAGACGTCGCGGCCCTGCAGGTCGTACCCGAACCAGGCGTCCCCGGACGGCTTGCCCAGGCTGCGGGACAGCGATCCGTTGACGGCGTCGCCCGGGGCGAACAGGGCCGGGAAGAGCGCCATCAACACGAAGACCACGATCAGCGTGCTCGCGATCCAGAACAACGGCTTGCGCCGGAGGTCCTGCCAGGCGTCACCGAGCAGGCCACGGGGCTTCTCGTTGCTCTGCGGCTGGCCCGCGGTGGCGGGGGTGCCGGAGTCGGTGGGGTGCGCGCCAGGGGTGCTGACGATCGATGCGGTGCTTGGGTCACTCATAACGGATCCTCGGGTCCAGGGCGGCGTAGAGCAGGTCAACCAGCAGGTTCATCACGAGATAGACCAGCACCAGGACGACCACGATGCCCACCACGGTGGCGCTTTCCTTGGTCACGATCGCGCGGTACACCGCGCGGCCGATTCCGTTGATGCCGAAGATCCCCTCGGTGACGATCGCGCCGCCCATCAGGGCACCGAGGTCGGTGCCGAGCAGAGTGACCACCGGGATGAGCGAGTTGCGCAGCAGGTGCACGCCCACCACCCGGCGCATCGGCAGACCCTTGGCGATCGCGGTGCGCACATAGTCGGCGCGGCGGTTCTCCGCGATGCTGGTTCGTGCCACCCGGGCGATGTAGGCCACTGACGCACTGCCCAGCACGAAGCCCGGCACGATCAGCTCGGACCACCGCATCTCGGAGGAGACGGTCGGCTTGACGAGGCCCCACTGCACGCCCAGCAGCCACTGAAGCACGAAGCCGACGACGAAGACCGGCAGCGCGATCAGGAAGAGAGTGGAGACCAGGACCAGGTTGTCCAGGAAGCCGTTGCGGCGCAGACCGGTCAGCACGCCGGCGCCCAGGCCGATGACCGCCTCGATGGCGAGCGCCACCAGGGCCAGCTTCAGCGTGTTCGGGTACGCCGTGGCGATGATGTCGCCGATATCGCGTTGCGAGAACGTCTGACCGAAGTCACCCTGGAGCAGGTTCTTCATGTAGTTGCCGTACTGCACGAAGACGTTCTGGTCGAGGTGGTACTTCTCGGTCATGAAGGCGATGTACTGGTCCGGGCAGCGACGCTCGCCGCACTTGCCGGCGAACGGATCGCCCGGAACGGCCCAGACGAGCCAGTAGATCAGGAACGTCGTACCGATGAAGACGGGCACGAGTTGGAGCAGCCGTCTCAACAGATAACGGCCCATGGGGTGGTCCTCCAGACAGGGGGCGCGTCGGACGGCCGACACGGTGGTGACAACGTGCGAGTGGAGTGTTGTAACACCCACTCGCGGAACGGCCCCGGGTCGGGCTCACCGGATGTGGCGAGCCCGACCCGGGGTCAGACCGTTCGGATCAGAGCTCGACCGAGGTGATGTCGAGTTCGCCGACGTTGTTCAGCTCGAGCTTCTTGATCTTCTCCGAGTGGCCGGACTGCTGACCGTAGAAGTAGATCGGGATGCTCGGGACGTCCTGGTCGACCTTCTCGACGGCCTTGGAGAACGCCTCGTGCGAGGCCTCCAGGCTCGGCGCGCCGCTGGCCTGCTTGGCAAGGGCGTCGACCTCGGGGTTGCTGTACAGGCCGTCGTTCGAGGAGCCACCCGTGACGTAGAGCGGGTTGACCCAGTTCTCGACGTCCGGGTAGTCCTGCTGCCAGGCAGCCCGGTACGGGCCCTTCATCTGGTGGGCGTTGATGCCTTGGCGGAAGACCGCGAAGGTCGGCACGCCCTCAGCCCGAGCGTTGATGCCGAGGTTGGTCTTGACCTGCTGCGCAACGGCGTCCATCCACTCCTTGTGGCTGGAGTCCGAGTTGTAGTAGAAGACCATCTCACCGGTGAAGCCGCCGGCCTCGGTCAGCAGCTGCTTGGCCGTGGTCGGGTCGAACTTGCAGGCGGTGCAGTTGCCCGGCTTGGCGCCCGGGGTCAGCGGGTTCGCCCAGCTGTCGGCCGGCTTGCGGGTACCGAAGAAGATCTTGTCCGAGATTTCCTGCCGGTTGATCGACAGCGACACGGCACGACGCAGCTTCGGGTTCTGGAAGCGCTTGTCGTAGGTCGGGAACGCGATCAGCGCGGTCGACGGCGTGACGGTCGAGCGGCCCCGGTCACCGAGGTCGGTCTTCCACTTGTCGCCGGCGAGCGCCGAGGTGGGGACAACCTCCATGAAGTCGAGGTTGTTGGACAGCAGGTCGGCGTAGGCGGCCGTCTCGTCCTGGTACAGCTTGACGTCGACGTCCTTGACCTTCATCTTGTCGCGAAGGTTGTAGTCGTCGAAGCGCGTCAGCTTGATGAGGACGTTGTCCTCCCACGACACGAACTTCACCGGGCCGTTGCCGATCGGCTTCTTGCCGAACTCCTCGGGCTTCTGGGCGAAGAAGGCGTCCGGCAGCGGCATGAAGGCGCTGTAGCCGAGCTTGGTCGGGAAGACCGCGGTCGGCGCTGCCAGGGTGACCTCGAAGGTCTGGTCGTCGATGACCTTCAGGCCGGACAGCTTGTCCGTCGACGGGGTGGGGGCCTTCTGCGGGCCGTCCGCACCATCCGGGTCCGTGGTGTAGGTCTTGTCGAAGCCCGCGATGTCGGAGAAGAAGCTGCCGTTCTGCGCGCCGTTCGGCGAGTAGGCAGCCCAGTTCCAGGCGTCGACGAAGTTCTTCGCCTTGACCTCGGTACCGTCGTGGAACTTGGTGCCGGCCTTGATCTTGATCGTGAAGACCTTGGAGTCCGTGGTGTTGATCGACTCCGCAAGCGCGTTACGCGGGGCCCCACCGTCGTTCGGGTACTCGACCAGGCCGGTGAACAGCCAGTCGATCACCTTGCCGCCGCCGGTCTCCGTGGTGTTCGACGGGACCAGCGGGTTCTCCGGCTGGACGCCGTGGACGCTGATCGAGCCGTCCTTGCTGGCGGCGGCGTCGCCGTCACCGTCACCGCTCGAGCAACCGCTCGCGACAAGCGCGGCAGCCGCGCTGAGCGCGATCGCGCTCGTCGCCCGCTTCGAGACTCTCATTCCGAGGGGCCTCCTCTTTCTAACCAGGTTCCGTCGTGGGTTTCACGCACGTTTGGGGGTGACACCGCCCGACCACCCCGGGGCGGGGGTCGCCGGGACCACAGGGAAGTTGGGGACACCCCTGATGTTCCGATCCGCCGGGCTCCCCCGCCAACGAGGCGCGACACGACGCAATCGACACAGCCACGGGCCGCCGAAGTCGGCAGAATCGTGGTCGTGGGGCGTACGGAGTGCCACACACCGATGGTGAGGTGTTGCCACTGTGACACTCACTGGCCGCTTCCGTGAAGGTGCCGTTATCAAGCCGTTAGTTGCCTGCCACGTTGCCGATACTTGAAAAATGATCATAAAACGGTCGACGCGGGCGGCACTGACCAGGAAATACGTTGCGCCGCCCGAACGACGGGCCTCGGCCGGTACGCACGCCCCAGGGCCAGCCGGGCCCGGTGGGACGTCCGTCACCACTCACGTTTCGACCCATCCGGATGAGGGGCCCTACGGCTACCCGGACACGATCACCGGCTGGGTGTACGAGGGCGTACCGGACGTTTCTCTGATCCTCACCGGTGGCGACACACCGTCACACGAGCCGGCGATCAGCCGCCCAGCGGGAGAGCTCGTAGCGGTTGGACATCTGAAGCTTGCGCAGCACGTTCGACACGTGCGTCTCCACCGTCTTGATGGAGATGAACAGCTCCTTGGCGATCTCCTTGTACGCGTACCCCCGGGCCAGCAGCCGCAGCACCTCCCGCTCACGGTTGGTGAGCTGGTCCAGCTCCGGGTCGGCCACCGGTGCGTCCGGCCGGGCCGCGAAGGCGTCCAGCACGAACCCGGCCAGCCGTGGGCTGAACACCGCGTCCCCGTCGGCCACCCGACGGATCGCGGCAGCCAACTCGTCCGGGGAGATGGTCTTGGTGACGTACCCCCGGGCGCCGGCACGGATCAGCCCGATCACATCCTCCGCCGCGTCGGAGACGCTCAACGCGAGGAACTTGACCTGCGGGTGCGTACGCCGCATCGCCTCCAGCACCGCGCGACCACCGCCGTCGGGCATGTGCACGTCGAGCAGCACCACGTCCGGGCCGACGGCGGCGATCCGGGTGACCGCCTCGGCCACCGTGCTCGCCTCGCCCACCACCTCGACGTGGGCGCCCAACTCCGCGCGCACCCCGGCTCGGAACATGGCGTGGTCGTCCACCAGGAACACCCGCAGCCGCTCGGGGCGGGCATCCGCCGGGTCGAGGTGCTCGGTCGACTGCTCGGCCATGGTCATCTGTTCCTCTCCGCTGCGGACGAGTCCCGGGAGATCGGCAGGATCAACCGGACCTCGGTCCCCTCCCCCGGGCCGGACCGGATCTCGGCCCGTCCGCCGTGCCGCTTCATCCGCCCGATGATCGAGCCGCGTACGCCGTGCCGGTGGTCCTCCACGGTATCCGGATCGAAGCCCTTCCCCCGGTCCCGGACGAAGACACTGACCTGATCCGGCTCCACCTCGGCGTAGAGCGACACGGTCTGCACGCCGGCGTGCCGGGCCGCGTTCACCAACGCCTCCCGCGCGGCCGCGACCAGCGCGCCGACCTTCTCGTCGGTCTCCCGGTCCCCCACCACCACCGTCTCCACGCTGATCGCGAAGGTGTCCTCGACCTCGGCCGCGGCCTGCTCCAGAGCGGCGGCGAAGCGTTCACTCGGCGACGCGGTCGGCTTGTAGAGCCAGTTGCGCAGGGAACGCTCCTGCCCTCGGGCCAGCCGCTGCACCGTCTTGACGTCGCTGGCGTTGCGCTGGATCAGGGCCAACGTGTGCAGCACCTGGTCGTGCACCATCGCGGCCAGCTCGGCCCGTTCCTGCTCGCGGATGCGCCCCTCGCGCTCCGAGCGGAGCTGGCTGTACGTCCGCCAGAGCACCGGCGCGGCGACCACGCCGACGCCCGCCAGCCCGACCAGCGCGAAGATCACGCCATTGATCACGGCGTCGAAGTTCTGTGCGGGCGAGTAGACGGCCGCGACGCCGATGATGCCGACCGCGACCAGCACTCCCCCGCCGATGAAGCGGAGCACGAAGGCCCGCCGGTCGCTCTCCTCCACGACCGCGCCCAGCCAGGGCACCGGCATCGCGTCGCCCCACTGTCGCCGCCGCTCGGGCGCGGACTGGTGCCAGATCACCCCGGCGCCGACCGCGATGATGGCCACCAGCCAACCGGCGGTGCCCGCCGCGCCGACCGAGTCGAAGACCATAACCTGGATCAACAGGACACCGAGCCCGATCCCCACGAACGGCAGGAGTTGCGCGACGTCCCGCCGGGGCGGCACCGCGGTGTCACCGGGACGCAGCGGCACCACCGCCCAGAAGGCCGCGTAGAGCAGCAGGCCGAGCCCGCTCAGCCCAAGCAGGACCATGAACGCGACGCGCACCCGCAGCACCGAGATGCCGAGATGGTCGGCGATACCGGCGGCGACGCCGGCGGCCATCCGGTGCTCCGGGGCGCGGTAGAGGCGCGGGGGCGGGGTCACGGTGCTGATCGGGGGCTCCCTGGTCACGGTGGCGGACAGGTCGAGGTCGGTGACTCGATCGTCACACGCTGCGGCGTCCGCCGACCACGGGGACGCCCCCGACATTCCGGCCGCCGGATCTCAGGGTGGGGTCAGGGTCGGGTCCTGAGGTCGTTCGGGTGGACCGGGCAGCAGGATCGAAGCATGACCGAGGAAGCTGCCCCGCCGCCCCGACCGGGGTCGGCACAGTCGGGCGGTTCAGCACCGCCGCCGCCCGCCACCACGCCCACCGAACGGCCCGAGCCCAGCACGTTCGGTCCGCACGCTGGCACCGACGCGACCGCCGACACCGCGACCGGCGATCCGGCCGACGGCTACGCGCCGCCCACGGCGGGCTACGGCCCCG
>NZ_JAKKFF010000289.1 GCF_022229015.1 Micromonospora foliorum | reverse complement strand
GCAGCAGCGGCTCCGCCTCGACGGCGGTCAACCGCCGCCAGGGGTCGCGCTGCAACAGGCCGGTGAGGACGGGGCCCAACGGGCCGGCCCGACGCATCGGGTCCGGCGGTTCGGTGGCCAGCGCGCTGAGCGTCGCCATGGCGCTCGACCGTGCGTACGGTGACTTCCCCTCGACCGTCGCGTAGAGCGTCGCGCCCAGCGACCACATGTCGGTGCGGGCGTCGGACACCCCTTCGCGGGCCCGCTCGGGGGCGACGAACTGCGGTGAGCCGAGCACCGTGCCGGGCCCGGTCATCACACCGTCGCCGCCGTCGAAGGTGGCCAGCCCGAAGTCGGTGAGCACCACCCGCCCGTCGTCGGCGACCAGGACGTTGTGCGGCTTCACGTCGCGGTGCAGCACCCCGGCGGCGTGCGCGGCCCGGAGCGCGGCGAGCACCGCCAGCCCGATCCGGGCGGTGCGCTGCGGGCTCAGCGGCCCCTCGGCGCTGATGATCTGCTGCACCGACCGCGACGGCACGTACTCCATCACGATCCAGGGGCTCTCCCGGTCGTGCACCACGTCGTAGAGGCGGACCACGTTGGGATGGTTGAGTCGGGCGGCGGTGCGTGCCTCACGCAGGGTTCGTAGCCGCAACTCCTCGCGTTCGGTCTCGGCCAGCCAGGACGGCGGCACGATTTCCTTCACCGCCACGTCGCGATGCAGCATCTCGTCGCGAGCAAGCCACACCCGGCCCATTCCGCCGGTGCCGACCAGGTCGAGCAGCCGGTACCGACCCGCGATCAGCAACTGATGCACGGTCGCTCCCCCTCGGTCACCCCGGGATCCACGATAGCCACCAATGCCGGCTTTCTCATCCACTGAGCGGCCTCGATCCACGCCGGACGGTGGTCCGGATCATGGCCATACGGTGCAGGTCAGCGGGGTGGTCGGAAACTCTTTCGCACCCGTTCCCAGTCGGCGGCGGCCCCGGTCCAGTCCTCGTCCCGGGTGATCCAACCCAACGTCCAGCGGTTGGCCCCGAGGATCTGTTGCCGGGCGTGCAGCCACGTGCCGTGTGGTGTCTGCCAGCGGAGCTCCCACTCGGCGTCACGTTCGCCCGCGGCGAGCCGGATCTCGTCGTACCCCGGCAGGGAGCCCGTGCCGGCCGCGGCGTCGCGGGCGGTGCGCAGCCGCTCCAGGGGATCGACGGCGCCACCCTCGGCGACGCTGAAGGCCCGGCCGGTCGCCGGATCCTGGAAGCACGCCACCGTGCCGTCGCGGGAGGTCAGCCACGTGGCCGGTACGGAGACCCGGAAGCCGGCGGTGTCGGCGTGCCAGACCCAGCCGGGCGGCGGCCGGAACTCTTCGCCCGAGTTCGCCGTGCCGGTCTGCACGGGCGTACCGACGATGTCGGGGCGGACGCAGGCGAACGGGGGCGGGGGGACGTTCCGCCCGTTCGGCGGGCCGGGTGGCGGGCCGGGGCCGAAGGGCCCGCCGTTGGGCGGACGGTTCGGCTGCGGGCTGGACCAGCCGGTGGTGTCGCGGGGCCTGTCGTCGGTGACGGTCAGCGCGGTGGCGACGCCGGCCACGACGGCGACCAGCAGCGCCACCGCGACG
>NZ_JAKKFF010000288.1 GCF_022229015.1 Micromonospora foliorum | reverse complement strand
GGGGCCGACCCGGTGCTCGCGGTGACCTTGGCGAAGGTGCGGCTGCTGGCCGGCGACCCCGCCGCCGCCGAGCGGACCCTGCCGGACTGGCAGGCGCCGGCGGCCACGGCCTGGCCGCTACCGGTACGTCTGGACGCCGGTCTGCTGGACGCGGTCCTGGCCGAGCGCGCCGGGGACGGGCGTCGCGCGGGTCGGATCCTGGAACAGACACTGGACCTGGCCGGCCCGCAGGACTGCCGAAGGGTCTTCACCCGGGCCCAGCCCCCCGTGCGGGACCTGCTGGCCGCGCACCTGGACGCGGGCACCGCGCACTTCGCGCTCGTCAGTGACCTGGTACGCGGCGCGGGGCAGAGCGCCGCGGGGCCGGCCGCCGGCCCGAGAGGCGCGCTCGACGAGCCGCTCACCGAGCGGGAGCTGACCATCCTGCGCTACCTGCAGAGCATCCTGTCCAACGTGGAGATCGCCAGCGAGTTGTCCCTCTCGGTCAACACGGTGAAGACCCACGTCCGCAACATCTACCGCAAACTCGACGCGACCCGCCGGCGCGAAGCGGTCCGGCGGGCGCGCGAGTTGCGGCTGATCTGAGCGGCTGGCGGTCAGGCGTTGGCGGCGGCGTCCGCAGCCGTCAGCAGGTCCGGCAGGTCGTACCCGCCGTCGTGCCGAACGCCGTTGACGAACAGGGTGGGGGTGCCGTTCACCCCGCTGCGGATGCCCCCCACGAAGTCCCGGCGCACCCGGTCCGCGTGCGCGCGGTTCTCCACCTCGGCGTTCAACTCGTCCGGCGGCAACCCGACCTGCTCGACACCGAGCGAGAGGTGCACCGGGTCGAGCTGGTCCTGATGCTCGTAGAGCCAGTCGTGCATCTCCCAGAACCGGCCCCGAACCCCGGCGGCCTCGGCCGTCTCGGCGGCGCGTTCGGCGTACGGGTGCACGTTGGCGATCGGGAAGTAGCGGTAGACCAGCCGTACGGTGTCGGCCCGCTGCCGCAGCAACTCGTGCAGGTTCGGGTACGCGGCACCGCAGAACTGGCACTGGAAGTCGCCGTACTCGACGATGGTCACCGCCGCGTCGGCCGGCCCCCGGATGTGGTCGTCGGCGGTCACCGGGTCCCGAAGCCGGGCGGTGACCTGCAGTGGCGTGCTCATCCGGCCATCACCTTCCGATCGGCGGCGAGATGGTCCAGCGCGTCGAATATGCCGTCGGCGCCGGGGTTGACCTCGGGCGGCGACAGGTAGCTCCAGGCCACCGTGCCCGCCGGATCCAGCACGACCAGCGCGCGGGCCGCCTCACCGTTCGACATGTACGCGCCGTAGCGGCGCGCCACCTCGCCCTTCGGCTCGAAGTCGGCCAGCAGCGGGAACTCGATGCCGCGGCTCTCCGCGAACGCCCGGTGGGACCAGATGCTGTCGACCGACAGGCCGAGCACCACCGCCTGGTACTGGGCGAAGACGGGCGCCGCCGACTGGTAGAGCGACATCTGGTCACCGCAGACCGGGCTCCAGTCGGCGGGGTAGAAGGCGAGCACGACCGGCCGGCCACGGAACTGCTCAGGCCCCAGCAGAGCCCCGTCCGGGGTGGCCGGCAGGGTGAAACCGGGCGCGGTGCGCCCCGGTTGGATCAGCCCGTTCGGATCACTCATGCCACCAGCCTGCTCCCGGGGTGGGTGAGGTGGGCTCACCCACCCCGGGTGGTTCCGCGCCCGCTCAACGCTCGCCCGTGCCGGTCAGCGCTCGCCCGCGCCCGCTCAGTGCAGCACCGGGGCGACCGCGATGTGGTTCTGCACCTCCCGGATGCCCGGCGCGGACCAGGCCACCTGCTCGACCTCGGCCCGTTCGGGCATCGAGTGCACCAAACCGGCGAGTATCGCGGTGTCGCCGTGCACCCGGACGCTGATTCGTTCGGCCTCGGTCGCTCCGGCCCGGGCGAGGGCGTCGACGATCCGGTCGGCCAGGTTGCGCCCGTCCGGCACGGTGGCCGGTCGGACGGTGATGCCGTTGCTCACCCCGCGTACGCCGGTCAACCGGGCGACCGCGCGTTCGGCGGCGCGGCGCTGGTACTCCCACTCGACGTCGCCGTGCAGCGTCACCCAGCCGGCCGAGACGGTGATCTGGAGCTTCTCGATGGGTACGAAGGCGTCCCACTCCAGGCCGTGGCTGGCCGCGGCGGCAAGGTCACTGTCGGCGCGCTCGGTGCCGTTGGTGAGCTGCACGGCCACGTCGTTGGCGACCGCCCGCACCGAGGCGACCCGGTGTGCGGCCCGTTCGGCGGCCCACTTCTTGGCGTAGCTGTCCACCCGGCCGGTCAGGGTGACGACGCCCTCGGCGACGGTCACGCCGATCTCGTGCGGCTGCACCCGCGGTTCCCAGGTCAGCTCGTCGAGCACGGCGGACTGGATGTCCTGGTCGGTGCGGTTGATCTCCGCGATGGCCATCTGTCCCTCCTCCGCTGTTCCGTGGCGGACCGGGGTGGTGGCTGCGGCCGGAGGTCCGCCCTGCCGTGATCCTGCCGCCGCTCCGGGTGAGCCGCCCTCGCCCGGAACGGGTGACGGGGTGGCCGGACCAGGGCGGCACGGGCGGGGGACACGGGACGAACATCGATGATGGGAGCGCTTCCAAAGCGAGCGGCTTTCGGTTACGGTAATCGCGTTCCTCGATTGCGGGAGCCTTCGCGTCGGGTGGTGGAGCCGGGGCAGCTCCGCCCGTCCCCGTCGTCGTGCTCGTCCCCCGGGCCACGGCGTCACCCAGGCGATCGACCCCGTCCCCCGGGGTTGAATCCCGAGCGGAACCGCAGCTGCGGAAGTCACGCCGGCGTCCTCCACCAGCGCCGACGTCCACTTCGGCCGCCGCAGCCTGCCCGTTGACCGACAACTTCCGAGCACTCCGCTGGCGGCCAGCCGGATCTGGAGGCCAGCACCTGCGCGAGCCGCCGAGCAGGTGATCCGGACGGGACCCGGATCACACCCGTACACCGGTCCGCCGGGCCGCCTGAGGGGTCCGGCACCCGGCGGACCGGCCCACCCACCCTCGCGCCCACCCACCCTCGCCGATCATGGTGTCGTGGTGGGAGAAATGCTCGTTCCCGCCACACTCGTCCACCACCACAACTGCATGATCGACGCGGGCGGACGCGGACGTGCGCGGACGCGGGCGGACGGGCGCGGACGGCGGACGCGGGCGGGGTCAGGCGGCGGAGAGCAGGACGCCGTCTCGGCACTGGCGCTGCCCGCCGTGCAAGGCGTGTACGGGCCGCGTCAGGGGGCGGTCGGGCGGTTCGACAGGTCCGGCGAGTGCGAAGGCCGCCATGCTTGTACGCGCGGTTGGACCTGCGCCCGCGGGGAGACGCGCGCGGAGCAGGAGCGCGTATCCAGGGGGG
>NZ_JAKKFF010000287.1 GCF_022229015.1 Micromonospora foliorum | reverse complement strand
CCGGCGGCGCGGTCGGCAGCACCGACGGCACCTTGTCGTACCCGTCGAGGCGGACCACCTCCTCGACCAGGTCGGCCGGGTCGGTCAGGTCGGGCCGCCAGGTCGGCGGGGTGACGCTCAGCACCGTCCCGACGCCGCTGGCCACGCCGACCGCGCCCGGGTCCTCGGACAACCGGTCCGCGCCCTGCGCGACCGTGCAGCCAACCCGCTCCAGCAGGGCGACCACCCGCGCCGGCGGGTACTCGACGCCGACCCGCCGGGTCGGCAGGTCCGCCGGAAGGCTGATCGGGGTACGCGGTCGAACGTGGTCGATGTCCAGGATCTCCGCGCTCGGCGTGCCTCCGCCGTGCTCGGTGAGCAGCCGCACGGCACGCTCCAGCGCGACCAGCGCCACGGCCGGGTCGACGCCCCGCTCCCAGCGCTTCGCGGCCTCGCTGAACAGCTTGTGCCGGCGGGCGGTGCGCCCGACCATCGCCGGGTCCCAGTGCGCCGCCTCGAAGAGCACGGTGGTGGTGCCGGCGACGACCTCGCTGGTCTCGCCGCCCATTACTGCGGCGAGGGAGATCGGCCCGGTGTCATCGCAGATCACCATGTCGTCGGCGGTGAGCACCCGGTTGACGCCGTCGAGGGTGGTCAGCTTCTCCCCCGCCTCGGCGCGGCGGACCACCAGCGGCCCGGCGATCCGGTCGGCGTCGAAGGCGTGCATCGGCTGGCCCAGCTCCACCATCACGTAGTTGGTGATGTCGACGGGCAGCGAGATGCTGCGGATGCCGGCGGTGACGAGCCGCTGCTGCATCCAGGACGGCGTGGGCGCGGTCGGGTCGACCCCGCGCACCAGCCGGGCCGTGAACCGGTCGCAGCCGACCGTGTCGCGGACCTCCACCGGGTACGCCGGCGTGTCGGTGCCGCCCGGAGCCGGCGCCATGGCCGGGTCGCGCAGCGGCACGTCGAACGCGTGCGACAGCTCCCGGGCCAGGCCGCGCAGACTCAGCGCGTACCCCCGGTCGGGGGTGATCTCCAGATCGAGCACGACGTCGTCGAGGCCGACCACCGGGCGCGCGTCGTCGCCCGGCTTGGCCGTCACGTCCGGCCCCAGCACGATGATGCCGGAGTGGTCGTCGCCCAGGCCCAGCTCCTTGGCCGAGCAGATCATGCCCGCCGAGTTGTGCCCGTACGTCTTGCGGGCGCCGATGGCGAAGCCGCCGGGCAGCACACCGCCGGGCAGGATCACCACCACCCGGTCGCCCGGGGCGAAGTTACGCGCCCCGCAGACGATCTCCTGCGGTTCGCCGGTGCCGTTGGCGGCACCCACGTCGACCCGGCAGAACCGGATCGGCTTCTTGAAGCCGGTGAGCTCCTCGATCTCGCGGACCTCACCGACGACCAGTTGGCCGGTGACGGTCTCGGCCAGGTCCACCACGGACTCGACCTCGATGCCGAGGTTGACCAGGGCCTGCTCCAGGTCACCGGTGGGCAGGTCGGCGGGGAGGTCGACGTACTCCCGCAGCCAACTGACAGAAACTCGCATGACTTCAGACCACCGTTCCCGTGTCTCGTACCCGCATCGCCTACGCCCCGGTCCCGAGCGCGCGGCTGAACCGCACGTCGCCCTCGAAGAGATGGCGGATGTCGCTGACCCCGTGCCGGACCATCAGGGTCCGGTCGATGCCCATGCCGAAGGCGAACCCGGAGTAGACGTCCGGGTCGACGCCGCAGGCGCGCAGCACCCGCGGGTTGACCATGCCGCAGCCACCCCACTCCACCCACTGCGGGCCGTCACGGTGCTCCGGGAACCACACGTCGAACTCCGCCGACGGCTCGGTGAACGGGAAGTAGTGCGGCCGCCACCGGGTCTTCGCCTCCGGGCCGAACATCGCCCGGGCGAAGTGGTCCAGCGTGCCCCGCAGGTGCGCCATCGTGATGCCCTTGTCGACCACCAGGCCCTCAGCCTGGTGGAACACCGGGCTGTGGGTGGCGTCGATCTCGTCGGTGCGGTAGACGCGACCCGGCACGATCACGTAGATCGGCGGCTTGCGGCTGAGCATCGTACGGGTCTGCACCGTCGAGGTGTGCGTACGCAGCACAAGGCCGGAGCCCTCCGGTGCGATGTGGAAGGTGTCCATCAACCCGCGCGCCGGGTGGTCGGCGGGGATGTTCAACGCGTCGAAGTTGACCCACTCCAGGTCGACCTCGGGGCCCTCGGCCACCTCGTAGCCCATCCCCACGAAGAGGTCGCTTATCGACTCCATCAGGGTGCTCAACGGGTGCCGGGCGCCACGCGGACGCCGGTCGTAGGGCAGGGTGACGTCCACCCGCTCCTCGACCAGCATCCGCTCGGCCTGCTCGCGCTCCAGCACCTCGGCGCGGTCGGCGTACGCGGTCTCGATCGCCCGGCGGGCCTCGTTGACCCGCTTGCCGGCGTCGGACTTCGCGGCCGGCGGCAGCGCGCCGATCTCCCGGCGGGCCAGCGAGACCGGTGACCGGTCACCCAGGTGCACCGAGCGCAGCGCGGTCAGCGCGTCCGGGTCGGTCGCCGCGGTGAACGCCTTCGTGGCGTCCGCGACGGCCTCGTCCAGGGCGGCGGGGTCGAGCAGGGCGACCTGCTTCGGGTCGTACGGATCGTTGCGGTAGCTCATGGCGTACGGGCACTCCCTCACGGCGGCGCCAGCCCTCACCGGGGCGGCTAAGCGAGTCTACGGACGCGCGGCTGCGCCGCAGCCCGCCGGTAGGAGTTGCGCAGGGAGCAGGTCAGGCCCGCCGCCCGCCGACACCGGCGGGCTGGCTAAACGAACGCCGTGTCGCGTTCATGGACGGACGCTCTCCCCTGCTGTCAGTCGCGCGGAGACGGTCATCCTCAGCGCTGTGCTCTCGCTGAAGCGTACAGGCAGACCGCGGCGGCGGCAGCCAGGTTGAGGCTCTCCGCGCGCCCGTACAGCGGCACCCGCACCCGGGCGTCGGCGGCGGCGGTCAACTCCTCGGGCAGGCCGTGCGCCTCGGAGCCGAACAGCCAGGCGGTGGGCCCGACGAGCCGACCGTAGTCGGTCAGGTCGTCCAGGTCGCTGTCGCCGTACCCCGTGGTGGCGAAGATCGACAGCCCGGCGGCGCGCAGCGCGTCGACCACCGCGACCGGGTCGGCGGCGCGCACCACGTCGACGTGGAAGAGGCTGCCGGCCGAGGCCCGCACACACTTGCCGTTGTACGGGTCGACGGCGTCCCCGGCGAAGACCACCGCACCCGCACCGGCCGCGTCGGCGGTGCGCAACACCGTGCCGGCGTTGCCCGGGTCGCGGATCTCGGCGAGCACCGCCACCAGCCGGGGCGCACCCGCGAGCGCCTGTTCCAGCGACACGTCCAGGTGCCGGCAGACGGCCACCAGCCCCTGCGGGGCGACGGTCTCGGCCAGCGCGGCGATGGCGTCGTCGGTCACCTCGGAGACCGGCACGTCGGCGCGGGCCGCCGTGGCGGCCAACTCCGGATACCTGTCGAGCGCGGTGGTCGTACCGAACAGCTCGGTGACCACCCCCGGCCGCGCGAGGGCCTCGCGGACCGCCTGCGGGCCCTCGGCCAGGAAACGGCCGGTGGCGTCGCGGTCCCGGCGGCGTTGCAGGCGGCGGGCGGCGACAACCCTGGGGGTACGCGGGGTGAAGGCCATGGTGTGCGTTCCTCCGACACGATTGAGGCGCCCCCCGGACGGCGGTGCCGACACGGGAGACGCCTCGCTCTGGTGCGTGGGGATCAGGCGGCCTGAGCCGCCGCGCCGCCGGTGCCCTCGGCCGTAACCGCGGCCCGGGCCAGCTCGACGATCGCCGCGAAGGAGGCGGCGTCGTTGACAGCCATGTCGGCCAGGATCTTGCGGTCGACCTCGATGCCGGCCAGACGCAGGCCCTGGATCAGACGGTTGTAGGTCATCCCGTTGGCCCGGGCGCCCGCGTTGATCCGCTGAATCCACAGCTGCCGGAAGTCGCCCTTGCGGTCGCGACGGTCCCGGTAGGCGTACTGCATCGAGTGCAGCACCTGCTCCTTGGCCTTGCGGTACAGGCGGGAGCGCTGACCGCGGTAACCACTCGCGGACTCCAGCAGGGTACGACGCTTCTTCTGGGCGTTTACAGCCCGCTTGACGCGTGCCATCTCAACTCCTAATTACGTAAAGGTGGCGCGCGTCAGCGGCCGAGCAGCTTCTTGATGCGCTTGACGTCGGCCTTGGCCAGCACGACCGTGCCGGTCAGCCGGCGGGTCTGGGTGGAGGGCTTCTTCTCCAGGTTGTGGCGGAGGCCGGCCTGCTGGGCAACGATCTTGCCCTTGCCGGTCACCTTGACCCGCTTACCCATACCCGTGTGGCTCTTCATCTTCGGCATGTGGAACGTCTTCTCCCCTGTTACTCGCTGCTGGTGTCGGCGGCGAGGCCGGTGTCACCGGCTGCTGCGGTCTCGCTGACCGCCGCGGTCTCATCGGCTTCCGGAGCGGCGGACTCGTCCGCTGCCCGGTCCCGAGGTCCGCCGCGAGACGCCGTGGCGGCGACCGCGGAGGCCTTGACGGCCCGATGCGGGGCGAGAACCATGATCATGTTCCGACCGTCCTGCTTCGGCGCGGCCTCGACGTATCCCAGTTCCGTGATCTCGGACTCGAGCCGGCGCAGGAGCCGGTAACCCAGCTCCGGGCGGCTCTGCTCGCGACCGCGGAACATGATCGTCACCTTGACCTTGTCGCCCGCCTTGAGGAACCGCACCACGTGACCCTTTTTGGTCTCGTAGTCGTGCGGGTCGATCTTCGGCCGAAGCTTCATTTCCTTGATGACGGTCTGCTGCTGATTACGCCGCGCTTCGCGCGCCTTCAGTGCGCTCTCATACTTGAACTTGCCGAAGTCCATGAGCTTGCACACCGGCGGGCGCGCCATCGGCGCAACCTCGACCAGGTCCAGATCGACGTCCGCGGCCAGCTGAAGAGCGCGCTCCAGCGGGACGATGCCCACCTGCTCACCCTCTGGGCCGACCAGTCGGACCTCACGTGCCCGGATCTGCTCGTTCACGCGTGGTTCGACGCTGATGGGGCCTCCTCGAGTCGTTTCTGCTCTGTTGCCGACCCCTGCGGCTCCCAGGAGGGAACCGACCCGAAAAGCAGAAGGCCCCGGCGCATGCCAGGGCCCGCTCGACCGGTCAGCACGACCACAAGGATCGCGCATCCGGCACCGGGACATGCCCGGAACCGGTGACCGGACCCGGCCACCGTAGCGGTGACTCGGGTGGGAGCAGGCGCTCCGCTTTCAAGGCTGTCTGCTCGCACGCGGAGACAGCCTGGTCGACTCGATAACACTACACCGGCGCTCCGGCCACCCCCAAACCGGGCACCACCTGCGGCCAGGCACCGGTGTGGCCGGCCATCGCGCCGCACCGTCGCGCCGCCCTGCCGCCGCTTCGTCGCCGACCTGTCACCGCTTCAAGATCCGCGCGCTCTCTCGGTAACTGCTGCCTCAAGGTGCCGGGAGGCAGCAGTTACAGGGGAGTTGTCGAGATCTTGGCGACGGGGCACGGCCGGGCGGGCGACGCGGGGTCGGCCGTGGGCGGGGTCGGCGAGGGGCAATGCGGCCGCAGGCCGGCAGTGGCGATTCCGCCGCCAGCTGGCGGTGGCAGGGTGGCGGTTTCGCCGCAGGCCGGTGGTGGGCGATTCCGGCGCAGGCTGGCGATGAGCGGTTTCGCTGGGTCAGCGGCCGACGGCGCGTTCGGCGAGGCGGGCCTGGTGTGCCTCGTGCAGCCGGCGCAGCGCGCGGACCCCGTCGACGGCCAACTCCTTGTCGGCGGCCTGCAACGCGACCATCGGCAGCAGGTCGTCGTCGTGCAACTCCAGGCTGGCCCACGGCGCGCCCCGGTCGAAGCGGACGCCCCGGACAACCTCCCAGGGCAGCTCGTAGGAGCTGATGACGTTACGCACCCGGATGCCCCGCGCGTCCGCCTCCACCCGTGGACGGGTGAACAGCAGGAAGCCCAGCGCCCCGAAGATGCCCAGGCCGATCATGGCGATCTGGTCGCCGCGCTGGAAGCTGCCGTAACCATCGCCGGTCGGGCCACTCAGCGACGTGGCGACCAGACCGAACACCACCACCAGGGCAGCCGCCGCCGACCAGCAGACCACGCGGATGCGGCGGGGCTTCAGGCGGACCAGTTCGGTTTCACTCACCCCACCAGTCTGCCACCCGCACTAGCCCATCGAACGCACCACCCGCCGAGCCATCACCCCGAGCCCACCCCGGTCCGGGGTCCGGGCCCGGTCCGGGGTCCGGGCCCGGTCCGGGGTCCGGGCCCGGTCCGGGGTCCGAGGTCCGAGGTCCGAGGTCCAGGGCCGGTCCGAGGTCCAGGGCCGGTCCGAGGTCCAGGGCCGGTTCGGGGCCCAGGGCCGGTCCGGGGCCCGGGGCCACGCCACCGCCCACTGCCACTGGTGCCCGCCGAGCGCCCACCGGCCACCAGCCACGTCAAGATCGTGCTCGATCCAGGATCTAGTGGCCTCCGTCGAGGTCGAGGCCACTACTTCAATGATCGAGCGCGATCTTGCCGATCCGGGTGCGGCTGTCGGACGCCCACGCCCCCGCCTCAAGCCCAAGCCCAGCCCAAGCCCAGGCTCCGGACAAGATCCACTCGACATCAATGAAACGGGGGTGTCCCTGGCGTGCGGACGCCCCCATTTCAAGGAACCCGAGTTGATCAAGCGCCGGGGCCGCACCGCAGACGCGGGCGGGAACGGGAACGGGAACGGTCAGAGGCGGCAGGCGTGGATGTTGGTGACGAGGATGGCGCGGGCGCCCAGCTCGTACAGCTCGTCCATGATGCGGTGCACGTCGTCGCGGAGCACCATTGCCTGCACCGCCACCCAGCCCTCACGGTGCAGCGGCGAGACGGTGGGCGACTCGATGCCCGGGGTGAGCCCGCTGGCCCGGTCCAGCAGTCCGGCCGGCACGTCGTAGGCGAGCATCACGTAGCGGCGGGCCACCAGCACACCGTGCAGGCGGCGCAGCAACTGCTCGGCCTGGGGTTGAGCGGGCGCGCCGGCGCGCCGGACCAGCACCGCCGACGAGCGCAGCAGCGGCTCACCGAAGACCACCAGGCCCGCCTGGCGCAGGGTCGCGCCGGTCTCCACCACGTCCGCGATCACGTCGGCGACGCCGAGGCGTACGGCGTTCTCCACGGCGCCGTCGAGGCGGATCACGTCGGCCTTGACGCCCACCTCGCCGAGGTGCCGCTCGACCAGCCCGGGGTACGCGGTGGCGATCCGGTGACCGCCCAACTCCTGGACGGAGGCGATGTCGTCGGGGCGGGCGGCGAAGCGGAAGGTGGCCCGGCCGAAGGCGAGGTCGACGACCTCCTCGGCCGGCGCGGCCGAGTCGATCAGCAGGTCCCGGCCGGTGATGCCGAGGTCGAGGTCACCGGAGCCGACGTAGGTGGCGATGTCCTTGGGGCGCAGGTAGAAGAATTCGACGTCGTTGGCCTCGTCACGGCAGACGAGGTCCTTGGGGTCGGTGCGCTGGCGGTAGCCCGCCTCGCGCAGCATCTGGGCGGCCGGTTCGGCCAGGGTGCCCTTGTTGGGAATGGCGACACGCAGCATGACGGAGTGCTCCTTCGATCCGGATGGCGATCAACGGGGGTGGGGGCACTCACAGATGTCGGTAGACGTCCTTGAGTTCGAGACCACTGGCGAGCATCAGCACCTGGACCTGGTAGAGCAGCTGGGAGATCTCCTCGGCGGTGCGCTCCGGCCCCTCGTGCTCGGCGGCCATCCACGACTCGGCCGCCTCCTCGACGACCTTCTTGCCGATGAAGTGCACGCCCTTGTCCAGCGCGGCGACGGTGCCCGAGCCCGGGGTGCCGGCGGCGGCCTTGGCCTGCAGCTCGGCGAACAACTCCTCGAACGTCTTCACGGGAAACGATTCTTCCAGCCACCCGGGCGGCGTCCCGCGTCCGGGTCCGCCAAAATCCAGCAAGCGGACAATTTCCTACCAACATGGTGGGACAATTGTCGATCGATGCTCATGGAGCTCTACGCTGTCCGCCATGGCCAGCAGCTCACGTCTCCTCGCGCTCACCCTCGCCGGCGCCGCCGCCGTAGCCACCGCCGGGTGCGCGCCACAGGACGAGAAACCCACCCCCACTGTCACCGCGGCGCCGTCCTGCGCCAAGGACAGCCTGCCCACGCGTACGCCGGGCAAGCTGACCATCGCCACCGACCAGCCCGCGTACGAGCCGTGGTTCTCCGACGACAAGCCGGACAGCGGCGAGGGCTTCGAATCCGCCGTCGCGTACGCGGTGGCCGAGAAGCTCGGCTACGCCCGCGCCGACGTCACCTGGACCCGGGTCAAGTTCGACACCGCTATCGCGCCGGGGCCGAAGGACTTCGACTTCGACATCAACCAGTTCTCCATCACCGAGGAGCGCAAGCGGGCGGTCGACTTCTCCGCGCCGTACTACCTGGTGCGCCAGACCGTCATCGCGTTGAAGTCGTCGAAGATCGCCGGCCGGAAGTCACTGGCCGAGCTGCGCGACGCCCGGCTCGGCGCGCAGGTCGGCACCACCAGCTACCAGGCGATCACCGACGTGATCAAGCCAACCGCGAAGCCGCAGGTCTACAACAGTAATGACGACGCCAAGAAGGCGCTGCAGAACGGGCAGCTGGACGGTCTCGTGGTGGATCTCCCGACCGCCTTCTACATCACCGGCGCGGAGATCACCGACGCGACGATCGTCGGGCAGGTGCCGCAGGTCGGCACGCCCGAGGCGTTCGGGTTGCTGCTGGACAAGAACTCTCCACTGACCTCCTGCGTGAGCGGGGCAGTCGGTCAACTCACCACGGCCGGCACGCTGAAGGAGCTGGAGCAGAAGTGGCTCGCGCAGGTGGCGGGCGCGGCCGAGCTGCGGTGACGCTTCTGGATCATGTGCCGTCCGAGGCGCAGCTGCGGCGGTCGGCGTACCGGCGACGGCAGACCGTCTACAGCGTGCTGGTCGCGGCGTTCTCGACGGCGGCGCTCGGCACGCTGCTGGTGATCGCGGTGACCGGGGCGCCGGGCTGGGACCGGGTCCGCCGGTCGTTCCTGGATCCGGAGATCGCCCGCGACGCGCTGCCGACGGTGCTGAGCGGGCTCTGGCTCAACGTACGGCTGCTGGTCTGCTGTGCGGTCGGCGCGCTGCTGCTCGGGCTGCTGGTCGCCGTGCTGCGGACGCTGCGCGGGCCGGTCTTCTTCCCGGTCCGCGCGCTGGCCGCCGGCTACACCTACACCTTCCGCGGCCTACCGCTGATCATCGTGCTCTACCTGCTCACCCTCGGCGTGCCGGGGCTGCGGTTGCAGGGCATGCCGCCGGTGCTGGTGCTGGGTGGGATCGCGTTGGTCCTGACCTACGGCGGCTACCTCGCCGAGGTGTTCCGGGCCGGCATCGAGTCGGTGCACCCCAGCCAGCTCGCGGCGGCCCGCTCGTTGGGCCTGTCCTACCGGCAGACGATGCGGCACGTGGTCCTGCCGCAGGCCGTCCGCCGGGTGGCGCCGCCCCTGCTCAACGACGTGGTGGCGTTGCAGAAGGACGTCGGGCTGGTCTCCCTCGCCGGGCCCATCGACGCGGTCCGCGCCGCCCAGATCGCCACCGCCCAGACCTTCAACTACACGCCGTACGTCGTGGCGGGGGTGCTCTTCGTGTTGCTCGCGATCCCGCTGATCGCGGTCACCGACTGGGTGACGCTGCGCGCGGCCCGAAGACAGTCAGGGGGCTGAACCGTGGCGTTGTTGCGCTGTCGGGGTCTGCGCAAGGAGTTCGGCGGGCACGTCGTGCTCGACCAGCTCGACCTGACCGTCGCCGAGCACCAGGTGGTGGCCCTGATCGGCGCGTCCGGGTCCGGCAAGTCGACCCTGCTGCGTTGCGTCAACCTGCTTGACGAACTCGACGACGGCACCATCGAGTTGGACGGGGTGGACATCTCCGATCCCCGGGTGGACCCGGACCAGGTCCGGCGGCGGATCGGCATGGTGTTCCAGGCGTACAACCTCTTTCCGCACCTGAGCGTGCTGGACAACATCACCCTCGCGCCGCGCCGGGTACACCGGCGGGGCCGGGCGGAGGCCGAGGCACAGGCCCGGGAGTTGCTCGACCGGGTGGGGCTGGGCGCCAAGGCGGACGCCTACCCGGACCGGCTCTCCGGCGGGCAGCAGCAGCGGGTGGCGATCGTCCGGGCGCTGGCCAACTCACCTCGACTGATGCTGCTCGACGAGGTCACCTCCGCGCTGGACCCGGAACTCGTCGGTGAGGTGCTGGCGATGATCCGCGACCTGAAGGCCGACGGCATGACCATGGTGCTGGCGACCCACGAGATGGGCTTCGCCCGGGAGGTCGCCGACGAGGTGTGCTTCCTCGACGCCGGCCGGGTCGTCGAGAGTGGCCCGCCCGAGCAGGTGCTCGGCGAGCCGACACAGCCTCGTACCCGGCAGTTCCTGCGCCGGATCATCGAGGCCGGCCGGCTCTGAAGGCGGACCTTCAGAGCCGGCCGAGGCGCCAGAGCCGGCAGAGGCGTCAGCCGCCGAAACCGACCCGTTGGGCGTTGCCCGCCGCCACGGTCCGCACGGCCAGCGCTGCGTCGAGGGCCGCGACGGTGGCGGACCAGCCCTTGTCCTCCGCCGAGCCGGGCAGACCGGCGCGGTCCCGGGCCTGCTCGATGGTCTCCACGGTCAACACGCCGTGCGCCACCGGCTTACCCTCGTCCAGCGCCACCCGGGTCAGCCCGTCGGTGACCGAGCGGCAGACGTAGTCGAAGTGGGCGGTGGCCCCGCGGACCACCACGCCGAGGGCGACCACCACGTCGCAGCGGCGGGCGAGGGCCTGCGCGACCACCGGCAGCTCGACCGAGCCGGCGACCCGGGCGACCACGGAACGAGCGCCGCACGCCTCGGCGGCGGCCACCGCACGCTCCAGCATGTGGTCGGTCAGCTCGCCGTGCCAGCGGGCGGCAACGACCCCGACGGTCAGCCCCGCGGCGTCGACCGCCTCGACTCCCGGCTCACCGAAACCCGCCATCGTCATGCTCCGATCTCGTCGTTGGCGACCGGACGCCCCAGCGGCGCCTCGGACACCTCGTCCAACTCGTCCAGCAGGTGACCCATCCGGTCCCGCTTGGTGCGCAGGTAGCGCATGTTCTCCGGGTGCGCGCCCACCGGCAGCCCCTCGCGGCCGGTGATGGTCAACCCGTACCCCTCCAGCCCGGCCCGCTTGGCCGGGTTGTTGGTCAGCAGCCGCATCGACCGCACGCCCAGGTCGTAGAGGATCTGCGCGCCGGTGCCGTAGTCGCGGGCGTCGGCCGGCAGACCCAGGTCGAGGTTGGCGTCGACGGTGTCGCGGCCCAGGTCCTGCAACTGGTACGCCTGCAGCTTGTGCAGCAGCCCGATGCCGCGCCCCTCATGCCCACGGACGTAGAGCACCACGCCCCGGCCCTCCTGCCCGACCCGAGCGAGCGCGGCTTCCAGCTGCGGCCCACAGTCGCAGCGCAGCGAGCCGAACACGTCCCCGGTCAGGCACTCGGAGTGCACCCGGACCAGCACGTCCTGCCCGTCACCGAGGTCACCCAGCACCATCGCGATGTGCTCGGCCGGGTCGTGCTCGGCGCGGTAGCCGAGCGCCCGGAACACTCCGTGCTTCGTCGGCATCCGGGCGTCGGCGACCAGCTCGACCTGCTTCTCGGTACGCCGCCGGTAGGCGATCAGGTCGGCGATGGTGACCAGCGTGAGACCGTGCTCGGCGGAGAACTTCTCCAGGTCCGGCAGGCGCATCATGGTGCCGTCGTCGTTGACCAGCTCGCAGAGCACGCCGGCGGGACGCAGCCCGGCCAGCCGGGTCAGGTCGATCCCCGCCTCGGTGTGCCCCGGCCGGCGCAGCACCCCGCCCTCGCGGGCGCGCAGCGGCACCACGTGCCCGGGGCGGGCCAGGTCGGTCGGGTCGGTCGCCGCGTCGGCGAGCAGCCGGCTGGTGTGCGCGCGGTCGGCCGCCGAGATGCCGGTACTGACGCCCTCGCGGGCGTCCACGGTCACCGTGTACGCGGTGCCGCGCCGGTCCTGGTTGGTGTGGTGCATCGGCGGCAGGTCGAGCCGGTCGGCTTCGCTCTCGGTCAGCGCCACGCAGACGTAACCGGAGGTGTAGCGCACCATGAACGCCATCAGCTCCGGCGTGGCCAACTCGGCCGCGAAGATCAGGTCGCCCTCGTTCTCCCGGTCCGCGTCGTCGACCACGACGACCGGCCGCCCGGCCGCGATGTCCGCGATCGCCTGCTCGATGTCCCCAAAGCTGGTCATGCGACAGCCTCCGTGTAGATGGGCGTACGGACGGCCGCCGGTCGGGCGGCCCGCGAGGTGCGCCACCAGGCAACGAAGCCCCAGACGCAGAGGGCGCCGTAGATCAGGTACATGACGGCCGACGGGTAGAACCCGCCGCGCAGCAGCAGCGGCACCCCGACCGCGTCCACCGCGATCCAGAGCAGCCAGAACTCCACCCACCCGCGGGCCATGCCGTACGTGGCCAGCAGGCTGCCGGTGAGGATCCAGGCGTCGGGCAGCGGGCCCCACGAGCCCAGCGCCTTGAGCAGCGGGTACGCCGCGGCGGTGCCGATCACGGCGGCCACCAGCAGCATCAGTCGCTCCCGTCCGGTGGCCCAGCGTGGGACGACGGCCGCCTGCCCGGCGTCGGCGCGACGGTTGCGCTGCCAGCGCCACCAGCCGTAGACGCTGACCGCGAAGAAGAACACCTGCCGGCCGGCCTGCCCGTACAGGTCGTGCTCCTGCGGGGTGGCGAACACCCCGCCGAGGAAGACGGTGAGCAGCAGCGCGTTACCGATCATGCCGACCGGCCACGCCCAGACCAGCCGACGCAGCCCGAGCAGCGCCGAGACCAGCCCGAACGCGTTGCCGACGATCTCCCGGGCCAGCACCGGCGAGCCGGCGACCTGCACCTGGGCGTCCAGCAGCCAACTGAGCGGGCCCATCAGGCCACCCCGCCCGGGTTCGCGCTCGCCCCGCGAGCGTCGGCGTCGGTGAGCCGGTCGCCGAGTAGCCGCTCGACGTACTTGGCCAACACGTCCACCTCCAGGTTGACCGGGTCGCCGACGCCCTTCGCGCCGAGCGTGGTCAGCTTGAGCGTGGTCGGGATCAGCCCGACGGCGAACTCGTCCGCGCCGACGGCGGCCACGGTCAACGAGACACCGTCGATGGTGATCGAGCCCTTCTCCACCACGTACCGGGACAGGGCGGCGGGCAGTCGGAACCGGACGGTCTCCCACTGCTCGGCCGGCTCCCGGGAGATCAGTTCACCCACGCCGTCGACGTGGCCCTGCACCAGGTGCCCGCCGAGCCGGCTACCGAGCGCGGCGGCCCGCTCCAGGTTGACCGGGTCGCCGGGGCGCAGCGCGCCGAGCGCGGAGCGGCGTAGCGTCTCGCCCATCACGTCGGCGGTGAAGACCCCGTCGGCCACCTCCACGACGGTCAGGCAGACACCGTTGACGGCGATCGAGTCGCCGTGTCGGGCGTCGGACGTGACCAGCGGGCCGCGAACGCCGAGCAGCGCCGAATCGCCCGCCGTCGGCGCGACCCGGATGATCTCGCCCAATTCCTCGATAATGCCAGTGAACATGTCAGCCCTCCCGTTTACGGGGCAAAGCGGTGATCCGGAGATCCGGACCGATCTGCGTAACGTCGACGAACTCCAGATCGATTGCCTCGGCGATGGTGGTCACTCCCGCGTCGACCAGAGCGGTCGGGCCGGCGCCGAGCAACCGCGGCGCGACGTACCCGACGATCTTGTCGACGAGGCCGGCTTGCAGGAACGCGCCGGCCAGCCGGGGGCCGCCCTCCAGCAGCACCGCGCGGACCCCACGCTGGTGCAGCGCCGCGAGCAGCGCCGGCAGGTCGACCCGGCCGTCCGGGCCGGCG
>NZ_JAKKFF010000286.1 GCF_022229015.1 Micromonospora foliorum | reverse complement strand
CGACCCGCCGGTTCATGGCCCGTGCCCGGCAGCGGCGCATGCGTGCGGCGCTGCCGTGGGCGGTGGCCGCCGGGGTGCTCGCCCTGGCCGGGCTGGTCGCCTGGACGGTGCTCGGCACCGGGCTGTTCGGTGTGCGCGAGGTCCGCGTGGAGGGTGCCGACCTGGTCACTCCGGTGCAGGTGCACGACGCGGTCGGCGTACCGGACGGGGTGCCGTTGGCCCGGGTGGACCTGGCCGCCGCCGCCCGTCGGGTCGGCGCGCTGCCGGCGGTGGAGCGGGCCACGGTCTCGCGGGACTGGCCCGGCGCGCTGGTGGTGCGGGTGACCGAGCGGACCGCGGTGGCGGTGGTGCCGCAGGGGAAGGCGTTCGCAGTCATCGACCGGAGCGGGGTGGCGTTCCGGACGGTGGAGCGACGCCCCGCCGAGCT
Organism: Micromonospora foliorum; assembly: GCF_022229015.1. GTDB lineage: Bacteria > Actinomycetota > Actinomycetes > Mycobacteriales > Micromonosporaceae > Micromonospora > Micromonospora foliorum. The sequence continues at coordinate 10,186 of NZ_JAKKFF010000286.1, read as the reverse complement.
GCCGCAGGTGACGGTGGGCCGGCCGGCCGCCGACGATCCGGGCACGCGGGCCGCGCTGGAGGTGCTCGTCGCGCTGACGCCGCAGCTGCGCGCGGAACTGGTGGACGTGAACGTGGCGGGGCTGGCCCGGATCAGTCTGCGGTTGCGGGGGGACCGGACGGTGGTCTGGGGCGACGCGAGCCGAGGGACGGACAAGGCCCGGGTGGCCACCGCGCTGCTCGACGAGGACACCGACCGGATCGACGTGAGCGCGCCGGATGTGGTGACCTTTCGTTGACCGGTGAGCGTGCGCGGACGTGAACCGTCGCGCTCCGCTCGGCGACACGCCGCCCGGGTCCTTGGCTCATCGCGCGGTGGCGCTTACGTTGCCTCGAAGAGCTTCAGTGGTTGACATAACTGTAAGCCTCTAGTAGAGGGTTAGGGTTCACCCCTGATCCTCGCTGGTGACAGCTGTCGTCGGCCGCTGGTCTGGCCACGCCGTAACCGGTCGGCCGAAGCCAATCTCGAAGGAAAGGACCGGAGATGACACCTCCGCACAACTACCTGGCGGTCATCAAGGTCGTCGGCATCGGGGGTGGCGGCGTCAACGCCGTCAACCGGATGATCGAGGTTGGGCTCAAGGGCGTCGAGTTCATCGCGATCAACACCGACGCGCAGGCGCTGCTGATGAGCGACGCCGACGTCAAGCTCGACGTCGGTCGGGAGCTGACCCGTGGCCTGGGGGCCGGGGCCAACCCGGACGTCGGCAAGAATGCCGCCGAGGACCACCGCGACGAGATCGAGGAGGTGCTCAAGGGCGCCGACATGGTCTTCGTGACCTGCGGCGAGGGCGGCGGCACCGGCACCGGCGGCGCGCCCGTGGTGGCCAACATCGCCCGCAAGCTGGGCGCGCTGACCATCGGCGTGGTGACCCGACCGTTCTCCTTCGAGGGCAAGCGCCGCCAGGTGCAGGCCGAGACGGGAATAGACGAACTCCGCAACCAGTGCGACACGCTGATCGTCATCCCGAACGACCGGCTGCTGGCCCTGGGCGACCGCAACATCAGCATGATGGACGCGTTCCGCACGGCTGACCAGGTGCTGCTCTCGGGTGTGCAGGGCATCACCGACCTGATCACCACCCCGGGTCTGATCAACCTGGACTTCGCCGACGTCAAGAGCGTGATGAGCGGCGCCGGTAGCGCGTTGATGGGCATCGGCAGCGCCCGCGGCGAGAACCGCGCGGTCGAGGCGGCCGAGGCGGCCATCTCCAGCCCGTTGCTGGAGCAGAGCATGGACGGCGCGCGGGGCGTGCTGCTCTCCATCGCCGGTGGCTCCGACCTGGGCCTGTTCGAGATCAACGATGCCGCCCAGCTGGTCACCGACGCGGCCCACCCGGACGCCAACATCATCTTCGGCGCGGTCATCGACGACGCGCTCGGTGACGAGGTGCGGGTGACGGTCATCGCGGCGGGCTTCGACGGCGGCACGCCCGCGTACAAGGCGGCCGAGCCGACCCGCAAGTCCAACACCAACCAGCCGGCGCCGCAGAGCACTCCGGTGCCGGCGCCGGCCACCAACCCGGCTCCGGCCCAGTCGCCGCGCCGCGTGCTCTTCGACGACGTGGACGTTCCCGACTTCCTCAAGAACGGGTCCTGAGCACCGCCGATGACCGACAGCTCAGCCACGGTACGACCGGATCGGCACGCCGAACTCGCGGCGGGTCTGGCACAGGTTCGGTCCCGGGTCGACGACGCCTGCGCGCGGGCCGGCCGGGACCGCGCCGAGGTCACGATGATCGCGGTGACGAAGACCTACCCGGCCAGCGACGTGGTGGCGCTGGCCGGGCTCGGGGTGACCGACATGGGGGAGAACCGCGACCAGGAGGCGGCCGGCAAGGCCGCCGAGGTGGCTGCCGCCGGGGTCCGTCCCCGCTGGCACTTCATCGGGCAGTTGCAGCGCAACAAGGCCCGTTCGGTGGTCCGCTACGCCGACGTGGTGCACTCCGTCGACAGTGTCCGGCTGGCCCGGGCGTTGGCCACCGCGACCGCCGACCGGCAGGCGCCGCTCGACGCCCTGATCCAGGTGAGCATCGACGGCGACGCCGCCCGGGGCGGAGCGCTGCCCGATTCGGCGGATCCGGGCTCCGGTCTGGAGCCGGTGGCCGAGGCGGTGGCCGACGCGCCAGGGCTGCGTCTGGTCGGTCTCATGGCGGTCGCTCCGCTGGGGTGGGAGCCGGAGCGGGCGTTCGCCCGGCTCGCGGAGGTTGCCGACGCGTTTCGGGCCGTCCATCCGGGAGCGACAGCGCTGTCCGCCGGTATGAGCGGAGATTTCGAAATCGCGATCCGTTACGGCGCGACACATGTCCGCGTCGGTAGCGCGTTACTCGGAATGCGTCCCACGCTGCGGTAGCCTGACCGCGAGACAAGCAAATTACATCAGTGTTGTTTCAGGGGCGGGCGTCTCCTAGTCGGGGGTCGTGGCGCGCGACGCGAATCGCGCGCCGGGGGATTGCTGTTCCGGTCCGATGGGCATGGTTGTCCACTCGCGACGGGCGACATGGCACGGGGGCGCGTGCCGCACGGCGGACGGAAGGGCGCGGGATGGGTGCACTGCGCAAGGCGGGGGTCTGGCTCGGTCTGGTCGAAGAAGACGACGAGCGGGCCTACGACGACGGTGGCTACGACAAGGGTGGCTACCGCGACTCGCGGTACCGGCAGAGCCGGTACGCCGAGGAGTTCGCCGACGACGACGAGGACGACACCGAGGAGCCGCCGGCTCCCCGGCCGCGCGACAGCGGGCGGGGTCGACTCTCCGAGCGGCCGAGCGGGCGGTTGAGCGAGTCCGAGCGCGGCGACGGTGAGCGGCCGGAGCGGATCGAGCGGTCCAGCGTGCGGTCGATCACGCGGTCGTCGGCGGGCGAGACCTCCGGTGCGCTGACCTACCACACTCGGGACAACCTGGCCCTCGCGCCGCAGGTCACGTCGCGTGAGCGGGCCCTGCCCGAGGAGGAGCAGCGTTACCAGATCACGACGCTGCACCCCACCACCTACCGGGAGGCGCGCACCATCGGTGAGCACTTCCGCGACGGGGTCCCGGTGATCATCAATCTCACCGAGATGGATGAGGCCGATGCCCGCCGTCTGGTGGACTTCGCCGCCGGACTGGCGTTCGGCCTGCGCGGTACGATCGAGCGCGTGACCAATCGGGTGTTCCTGCTCTCACCGGCTAACGTCCAGGTCACCGCTGAGGACAAAGCCAAGATCGCTGAGGGCGGCTTTTTCAGTCTGAGTTGACCCCGCCCGACCCGAGGGACGTCGCTGACCGTGTTGTCGATCTTACTGCAAGTGCTGTACCTGATCCTTTATGTCTTCCTGCTCCTTCTTCTGTCCCGGTTCGTGTTGAGCGCCGTCCTGCAGTACGGCCGTCGCTGGCAACCGGGGCGTGGAGCATCGGCAGGATTGGAATCCGTGTGGAGCGTCACTGATCCCCCTCTCAACGCGTTGAGGCGTGTGATCCCTCCGCTGCGAATTGGTACCGTGAGCATCGACCTGGCCTCCCTTGTGCTCCTGGTTATCCTGTTCGTGCTGATGGAGTTCGTGTTAGGGCCGTCGATCAGGGCATCTGCCTGATGACCGACGCGCTTTCGCGGCCGCAACTGACCCGAGGAGTTTCGATGCCGCTGACCCCGGCCGACGTCCACAACGTCGCCTTCAAAAAGCCGCCGATCGGCAAGCGGGGGTATGACGAGGAGGAGGTCGACGCCTTCCTGGATGAGGTCGAGCGCGAGCTCGCCCGTCTCATCGAGGAGAACAACGAGCTGCGCGCCCAGGTGGAGCGCGGCGGCCGTGGCGGTGCCCCCGCCGGCCCCGGCGGCGACGCCCGACTCGCGGCGGAGCTCAATGACGTCAAGGCCCAACTGGACCGGGTGCAGCGCGACAAGTCGGCGGCCGAGCAGGCTGCCCGCGCGATGCAGGCCGAGCTGGAGCAGGTCCGCGCGACCGGCGGCCCGGCCGGCGGCGTCACCGGCGACGGTGAGCAGCAGGCCCTGCGCGTGCTGATGATGGCCCAGCGCACCGCCGACGACCACGTGTCCGACGCTCGCCGCGAGGCCGACCAGCTGCTGTCCGAGGCTCGCGGCAAGGCCGAGGAGGTGACCCGGGAGGCGCGCGCGAAGGCTGACGCCCTTGAGCGGGACGCCCGCCAGCGGCACCAGGAGGCCATGGGCGGCCTGGACGCCAAGCGCACGGCGCTGCAGAAGCACATCGAGGAGCTCAAGCAGTTCGAGCGCGAGTACCGCACCCGGCTCAAGGCGTACCTGGAGAGCCAGCTGCGTGACCTCGACGGTCGTGGCCAGGGCCTCGAGGCCGAGATGACCCGCTCCGAAGCCGGCCGGGTCGCTGGCGGCAACGGGCTGGCCGCAGCGGGTCTCGCTGGTTCGTACGGCGGCGGCGGGCGCTCCGGCGCCCTCGAAGCCGGACGCTGAGCACCGGCCGGCGATCGCTGTCCGCCAATGGTGACGGTTGCCGGCCCGGCCTGGACGGTTCGACGCGGCGGGGGTGAGCCGTGATAGTCGCAAGTCTTCTGCTCATCCTCGTCGCGGTGGTGCTACTGGTGCTCGGCCTGGCCGGTGGCTCCAGCTTCTTGTTGGTCATCTCCATCGCGGCCAGTCTGCTGGCCGCCGTGGCGTTGGTGGCGGGCGCCCGCCAGGCAGCCGCCAACCGCGCCATGGCGGATCCCGGCCGGCCCGACCGGCAGCACCCCGACGCGCCCCGCACGGCCAGCCAGGCCACACCGGGTGTCGCGTACGGGCCGCCGCTGGTCGAGCCGGAGGTGCCGGTCCAGCATGTGCCCACGACGTTTGGTACCGGCGGCACCGGGTGGCGGCAACCACCCGCGCCGCCGGTCGACCATGTGCCGCCGACCGACGACGCGGCACCGTTCGACCCACGCGTCGACGACGCGGCACCGTTCGACCCGCCGCGCGTCGACGAGGCGTCGCCGTACGACCAGGGGTCGTCGCCGTTCGTGAGTGCGGCGGACGAGCCGCCCTCGCGGGCCCGGCCGGTCAGCCCGGCGTCGCCGGTCGCGGTGTCGACCGACGACGTGTTCGACGACGCGGTCGACGAGCCGGCCGTCCAGCAGATCACGGCCGCCGAGGCGGCCCGGGTGGCGCGGCTGCTCGACGCGGTCGAGGTGGTCGACGGCCGCCCCCGCTACCACCTCGACAGCTGCCCCCACCTGGTTGGTTGGCAGCCCGAGACGTTGCCGGTCGCCGAGGCCGTGCAACTCGGCTTCACCCCGTGCGCGCACTGCGCGCCGGCGACCGCTCTCCTCGCCGACGCCCGGCCGATCTGAAGCGGCGCCGGTGCCCGCGCAGGACACGCTCACCGTGGCGGTACGGGTGAAGCCCGGCGCCTCCCGGGACCGGGTGGGTGGCCGCTTCGACGGCCCGCACGGGCCCGCCCTCGTGATCGCGGTCCACGACCCGGCCGTCGACGGTCGGGCCACCGAGGCGGCCCGCCGGGCGTTGGCCGGCGCGTTGGGCGTCCGACCGGCGGCGGTGTCCCTGCGTACCGGCGCGGCCAGCCGGGACAAGCTCTTCCTCGTCGATCGGCCCGGCCCGGAGCTACCCGAGGTGCTGCGCCGCCTGCGCGACGGATCCGCCGAGTGAGGACAGCCCAGGCAAGGCAGCCGTGACGCCCGGGCTGGACATCGCGCTGCTGCTCGGTGCGGCCGTGCTGCTGGTCGCGGTCGGCGCGGTACGACTCTCCACCCGGCTTGGCGTGCCCAGCCTCCTGGTCTACCTGGCCCTGGGCGTGGCGATCGGCGAGAGCGGGTTGGGCATCCGTTTCGACGACGTCGAGCTGACCCGGACCCTCGGCTTCTGCGCGCTGATCGTGATCATCGCGGAGGGCGGCCTCACCGCCCGGTGGACCACGCTGCGCCCGGTGCTCGGGCTGGCCTCCGCGCTCTCCACGGTCGGCGTGATCGTCAGCATCGTGGTGGTCGGCGTCGCCGTGCACCTGCTGCTGGGGCTGGACTGGCGGCTGGCGCTGCTCTACGGCGCGGTGCTCTCGTCCACCGACGCGGCGGCCGTCTTCGCCACCCTGCGCCGGCTGCGGTTACCGCCCCGGCTGGTGGCGACCCTGGAGGCCGAGTCGGGGATGAACGACGCCCCGGTGGTGCTGCTGGTGGTGCTGCTGTCGCACCAGAGCTTGTCGCACCCGTGGTGGTACGAGGTCGCGCTGGTCTGTTACGAGCTGGGCGTCGGTGTGGCGGTGGGCGTGGCCGCGGGAGTCGCCGGCACCTGGGCGCTGCGCCGGGCGGCGCTGCCCTCGGCCGGGCTCTACCCGATCGCCGCGGTGGGCATCACCGTGCTGGCGTACGCCGCGGGGGCGGTTCTGCACGCTTCCGGCTTCCTTGCCGTCTACGTGGCCGGGGTGTTGCTGGGCAATGCCCGCCTGTCGCACCGGCAGGCGATTCTCGGCTTCGCGGACGGGCTGGCCTGGCTGGCCCAGATCGGGTTGTTCGTGCTGCTCGGGTTGCTGGCCTCGCCGGGCCGGCTGGACGCGGCGGTGTTGCCCGCAGTGGTCGCCGGGCTGGCTCTGGTGCTCCTGGCCCGGCCGCTGTCGGTGGCCGTCTCGGCGGTGCCGTTCCGGGTCGGCCTTCGAGAACAGGCGTTCCTGTCCTGGGCCGGGCTGCGCGGGGCGGTGCCGATCGTGCTGGCCACCATTCCGCTCTCCGAACGGGTGCCCGGCGCGGAGCGGCTCTTCGACGTGGTCTTCGTGCTGGTGGTGATCTTCACGTTGGTGCAGACCGGGACGCTGGGCCCGTTCGCCCGCCGGTTGCGGGTGACCGCGCCGGCCGAGGCCACCGAGATCCACGTGGAGACCGCGCCGCTGGAGCGGATGCGGGCGGACCTGCTCCAGGTGGAGGTGCCGCCCGGCTCGCGACTGGCGGGCGTGCACGTCGACGAGCTGCGGCTCCCGCTGGGCGCGTCGGTGACCCTGGTGCTGCGCGACGGCGTGGGCTTCGTGCCCGCACCGGACACCCGGTTGAAGACCGGCGACAGTCTGCTGATCGTGGCGACCGCCGGGGTGCGCGACGCCGCGGAACGGCGGTTGCGGGCGGTCAGTCGGCGGGGTCGTCTGGCCCGATGGTTTGGTGAGTACGGGGATGAGGCGGTCAATTGATCTGCTAGCGTTCCCTTTGCCCCAGTTAGGCAGGGCTAGGGGCTGTTAGACGGTGCGACGGTGCGGCACGTTGTCGGACGCCTGTACGTTCCGTATTCTTGCCAACCTCCGGAGTGCGCGGCCATCGTCGCTGCGCGCCCCTTTTCGTTACATAGGGGACGCCCTGGTCGGCGCCCCCTGACCCAGGCGCCGCGGACCGCGCGGTTCCCCGGCCGAGGGAGCGACCCATGGCGAAGCCATCCGACACCAGGACCGCCGGGCGCAAGCCGGTGGCCAAGGCCACCCGCAGCAGCGCCGAGACCGAGAAGATCCGGGCGGCGCTGGCGGCGCGGCGGGACGAGCTTCGTGCCGAGTACGATCAGACGCTGAGTGAGATCACCGAGCTGCAGCGCGATCGGCTGACCGACTCGGCCGGGGACGATCAGGCCGACACGGGCACCAAGACGCTCGAGCGGGAGCAGGAGATCTCTCTCGCCAACAGCATTCTGGAACGGATCACGCAGGTGGAGCGCGCTCTGGAGCGCCTCGACGAGGGTGGTTACGGCTGGTGCGAGCGGTGCGGCAACCCGATCCCGGTCGAGCGCCTCGCCGCCTTCCCGTCAGCCACCCAGTGTGTGACGTGCAAGCAGCTGGAGGAGCGGCGCTGAGGTCCGCTCCCCGGCGGCGATGAGACGGTGAGCGATCACCGCCAAGACTGTCGATGGGGAGCGCATGACCGCAGTACCGTCCGCCGAACCCGGCCGCACCGACCCGGGCGGCGGCACCCGCCGGCCCCGGGCCGTCGCGATTCTCGCCGGAGTCGCCCTGGTGGCCCTGCTGGCCGACCTGGTCACCAAGCACCTCGCGCTGGCCGCGCTGACCGACCGGGAGCCGGTCCGGCTGCTCGGCGGGTTCGTCTACCTGAGCCTGACCCGCAACAGCGGCGCGGCCTGGAGCATCGGCTCCGACCACACCTGGGTCTTCCCGCTGATCACCATCGGTGTGGTCGGCTGGATCGTCTGGATGGCACTGCGCCTGCGCTCGCTGCCCTGGGCGATATCCCTCGGCCTGGTGCTCGGTGGCGCGTTGGGCAACCTCGTCGACCGGATCTTCCGGGCGCCGTCCCCCTTCCACGGGCACGTGGTCGACATGATCAGCCTCTTCGACCCGTACGGTCAGGTCTGGCCGGTGTTCAACCTGGCCGACAGCTCGCTGGTCTGCGGCGTGCTGCTGGCCGTCCTGTTGGAGCTGACCGGCCGCCAGCGTGACGGCCGGCGGGCGGGGCGCGACGGCGACCCGGTCACCGCCGACGCCGCGTCGGGCGCCGAGCAGCGGGAGCGGGCATGACCTCCGCGTTCGCCGCTGGCGGCGACCACCGTTCCCTTCCGGTCCCGGACGGCCTCGACGGCATGCGCCTGGACCAGGCCGTGTCCCGCCTGTTCGGGCTCTCCCGCACCGCCGCCGCGGCCCTGGTCGACGCCGGCGACGCACTTGTCGACGGGGCCGCCCGGCCCAACTCGCACAAGGTCAAGGCCGGCTCCTGGCTGGAGGTCACGCTGCCCGCCCCGGTCGCACCGCCGACCGTGGTGCCGCAGGCGGTGCCCGGCCTGCGGGTGGTCTACGCCGACGACGACATCGTCGTGGTCGACAAGCCGGTGGGGGTGGCCGCGCACCCCAGCCCCGGGTGGACCGGGCCGACGGTGATCGGCGCGCTCGCCGCGATCGGGCACCGCATCTCCACCAGCGGCGCCGCCGAGCGGCAGGGCGTGGTGCACCGGCTCGACGTGGGCACCACCGGAATCATGGTGGTGGCCAAGAGCGAGCAGGCGTACACGGCGTTGAAGCGGGCCTTCAAGTACCGCGAGGTCGACAAGGGTTACCACGCGGTGGTGCAGGGTCACCTGGACCCGCTGCGGGGCACCGTCGACGCGCCGATCGACAGGCACCCCACCCACGACTACCGCTGGGCGGTGGTCTCCGGCGGCAAGCCGAGCATCACCCACTACGACACCCTGGAGGCGTTCCCGGCGGCGAGTCTGGTCGACGTCCGGCTGGAGACCGGCCGGACCCACCAGATCCGGGTGCACTTCTCCACCCTGCGACACCCCTGCGTGGGTGACCTCACCTACGGCGCCGATCCCACCCTCTCGGCCCGTCTCGGCCTGGCCCGACAGTGGCTGCACGCCCGCGAACTGAGCTTTTTGCACCCCCGAACGGGGGACGAGGTCCGGTTCGTCAGCGACTACCCTGACGACCTGGACCGTGCGCTCCAGATCCTGCGTGACTGAGCGGCGACCGCCCGACACCGATCCACAGAGGGGATCCCGCCCGTGCGCGCCGGCAACCTGCTGCGGCAGCTGGACCAACGGCTGCTGCCGCCGCTGACCCGGGCCGTGGCCCGGCTGGGCGACCGGTCGCCGCGCTCCGGCGTGCTCAGCTGGGCGGCGGTGCTCTCGGCGGCGGCGGTGTTGGGCACCGCCGTCTGGGCCGTCGACGACACTCCGGTCGGCGACCGAACGGTCGGCGAGGTGACCCGGGTCGGCGTCGCCGACGGCGACTCCGTCCCCGGCTACCTGCGGTCGGCCGCGGCCGACCTGGCCGCGCTGCCCGCGTCCGCCCCGACCGCCGAGGGCGGGACGTACGCGCTGGTCACGCTCGACGCGTACCTGCCACCGCAGCGGTTGGCGACGGTGCTCGGCGACGTCGGGGTCTCGACCGTCTTCGGGCGGGTTCCGCTGCCCGGTCGGCAGACCGAGATCGTCAGGATCCCCGCGCTGCGGGTGCCCGACGACGTGGTCGCCGGCATGGCACAGGTGGCGGCCCGCAAGGAGGCCGAGGCCGCCGACTACCGGGCCCGGGCCGCCGCGGTCGACGGCGACGGGGTGGGCGAGCGGGAGCTGCGGGAACAGTACGCCAGCGGCGCCGAGGTGGCCGCCGCCGAGGCGGTCGAGGTCGGTAGAGCGCCGGGTAGGGAAAGGAGGGACATCTCGGGGTCCCCCGTATCATCTACAATCAAGAGAGCGCCGTCCACC
>NZ_JAKKFF010000285.1 GCF_022229015.1 Micromonospora foliorum | reverse complement strand
CGCTCTCGCGGCCGCCCCCCCTGCACCGAGCAGAGCCCATACCGGCCCGAACCACGCCACCCGCCGTCGACGGCGGGACGGCCGAGCCGGTCCGACATCACGCCGTCGCCTGGTGATCGTCCGGTCGTCGTGTGGCGGTCAGCCGTGGGCGACATCCTGCCCGGGTGCGCACACTGCCGACCGTTGTCGCGTACCGGCTGCTCGGGGGCGTCGGTGCCGCGCTGCTGTCCTGCGCCGGCCTGGCCGCCGGTGCGCTCCCGGTCGGCGCGCACGCCGCCTGGTGGAGCGCGCTGCGGCAGCTCGCCGGGCCGGGTCTGCTCTGCGGGTACGCCGGCCTGACCCTGCTCGTCGCCGCCTGGTGGTGGGCGGGCCGGCACCCGCACGCACCCGACGAGGTCGTCGACCGGCGGTCCGCAGCGCTCACCCTGCTCTGCTGGGCGGGGCCGTTGCTGGTGGCGCCGCCGCTGTTCAGCCGGGACGCGTACAGCTACCTGGCGCAGGGCGCGATGGTCCTCGCCGACATCGACGTGTACCGGCACGGGGTGGCCCAGTTGGGCGGCGCGTTGGCCGGTGAGGTGCCGCAGATGTGGCAGCAGACCCCCGCGCCGTACGGGCCGGTGTTCCTCGCGGTGGCGGCCGTGGTCAGTGGGGTGACCGGCGGCAAGCTGGTGCTCGGCGTGCTCGGTCTGCGTCTGGTGGCGCTGGCCGGGGTGGCGCTGCTGGTGGCGTACCTGCCCCGGTTGGCCCGCCACTGCGGAGTCGACCCGGCCGCCGCGCTCTGGTTGGGCGTGCTCAACCCGCTCGTGCCGTTGCACCTCGTCGCGGGCGCGCACAACGAGGCGGTGATGCTGGGGCTGCTGGTGGCCGGGCTGAGTCTCGCCTTCGAGCACCGCTACGGCGCGGCCACCGTGCTGGTCACCCTCGCCGCGCTGGTCAAGGTGCCGGCGGTGGTCGGGTTGCTGGTGGTCGTGTCGCTCGCCGCGCGCCACCGCGGGCTGCCGACCTCGGTGGCCCGCACCGCCGGGTTCGCGCTGGGCACCGCCGCCGTGGTCACCTGGGCCACCGGCATCGGGTACGGGTGGGTCGGCGCGCTGGGCACGCCGATGTACCGGCACAGCTGGTCGATCTCCAGTGCGTTGGGTCGGGTGGCGGTGCGCGCGGCCGGGCGGTTCGGTCTGCACCTGGGCGACGCCCCGATGCGGCTCTGCCTGGCGTTGGGCGTGGCCGCCGTACTGGCCGTGGCGGTCGGCGTGTGGTGGCATCGGCGGCGGCTCGGCCCGGCGTACGCGCTGGGTCTGGTGTTGGTGGCGACGGCGCTGCTCGGCCCGGCGACCCGGCCCTGGTATGCGCTCTGGGGTCTGGTGCTGATCGCGGCGGCGGCGCACGGGCGGGCCCGGCCGGCGGCGGCGCTGGGCGCGGTGGTGCTCGCGTTCGTGGCGCTGCCCAGTGGCTTCGGGCCGGACGTGGCGCAGGCGGTGCTGGCCGCCTCCGGGGTGCTGGTGGGGTTGCTCGCGGTCGGTTCGCTGCGGCTGCTGGTGCCACCCGCCGTGGTGGAGGTGGCCCGGTGAACGCGGGTCGGCGGCAGGTGGTGACGGTGCTGGCCCTGGTCACCGTGCTCGCGGTGGGGATCGCGGTGCTGCCCGGGCATCGGGGCTGGTTCGACGTCGGTGTCTACCACGGCGCGGTCGGGCACTGGGTGCGCGGCGGCGACCTGTACGAGTGGACCACCGGCAACGGGTACGGGTTCACCTACCCACCGTTCGCCGCGGTCACCATGCTGCCGATGGCCGCGCTGGCCTGGTACCCGACGATCGTGGCGAACCTGCTGCTCACCGCGTTGGCCGTCGCGTTCCTGCTGCACCTGCTGGTGGACCCGTTGGCCCGCCGGCACGGATGGACCCGCTGGTACGCGCTCACGGTGGCCTGCTGTCTGCTGGCCGGGCTCAACCCGGTGCGGGACACGGTCAGCTTCGGGCAGGTCAACCTGTTGCTGGTGGCACTGGTCTACCTGGACCTGTGGTTGCTGGAGCGGGGCAGTCGGCTGGCCGGAGTGGGGGTGGGGCTGGCCGCCGCCGTCAAGCTCACCCCGGCGATCTTCATCGGGTATCTGCTGGTCACCGGGCGCTGGCGGGCCGCCGCCACGGCCATCGGCACCGCCGTCGGCGCCACCGTGGTCGCGGCGGCGTTCGCGCCGGAGGCCAGCCGCATGTTCTTCGCCGAGGCACTGTGGGACACCGACCGGGTCGGTGAGTTGGCGTACGTGTCGAACCAGTCGCTGCTCGGTCTGGTCGCCCGGCTCGATCCGGCGCACCCGGACCGGCGGCTGTGGCTGCTGCTGGTAGTCGTCGTGCTGGCGGTGTGGGCGGTACGGGTACGTCGGGCCGTGCGCGACGGCGACGAACGGGCCGGCTTCGCGCTGACCGGCGTCGCCGCGTGCCTGGTCAGCCCGGTCACCTGGGTGCACCACCTGGTGTGGCTGGTGCCGGGGCTGGTGGTGCTCGCCGCGTCCACGCTGCCGTGGCCGCCGGTCGGCGCGACGGCCCGCCGTCGGGCGTGTGCCGCCGTCGCCGGCTACGTCGTGCTGTGCAGCGGGCTGGTCTGGGTCTTCGCCAACGGGTCGGCCGGGCCGTGGGGGTTCGTGGGCGCCAACGCGTACCTCTGGGTCAGCATCGGCATGCTCGCGCTGCTCCCGATCGGGCGCGCCGAGACAGATGATCATCCGGGGTTCACCGAGCATTGTGGAGCAGTTGGGGTGCCGAGGGGTGTTGTCGTCGACCGGCAGCGGTGAGACTGGGTCCGGTCCGACAATCACGCGGATCGATAGATCGGATGGTCTGGAGGCAGCCTGTGTCCACCCTCGTGTCCCCGCTGGCCACGCTCGGCGCGATCCGCCGGCGTACCACCACCCTCGCCCTGCTCGTCGCCATGGTCGCCGCCGCGCTGGTCGGCCCGTCCGTGGTCTCCCCCCGGTTGACCGACCCGGCCTCGGCGGCGGTCTACAGCTCCTGCACCATGAGCCGCTGCGCGGACGCCCGCACCGCCCGTTCGGGCTGGGCTGCCAAGGGGTTCCCGACCAGCCGCGGCTGGTACTCCTGGAGCGGGGGGAAGTCCAACTTCGCCGGCGGCCAGTTCTACAACTACGAGGGTCAACTGCCCACCAACGCCACCTACTACGAGTACGACGTCTACCCGCGCACCCAGGGCGCCGCTCGGGACGCGTACCGGATCGTGGTGAACCGCAGCACCGGGGTCACCTGGTTCTCGCCCAACCACTACACCGACTTCTACCGGCTCTGACCGATCCGGGGGCCGGTCGGCGTCGGCCGGCCCCCGCGTCGTCACCCCGGCTCAATGTCGCCCCGGTCGGATCAGGAGGAACGTGATGGTCGACGAGGACGCGGGTCGGATGCCCGACTGGCTGGTCGTTCGCCGCGACGCCGCCCTCGACGTGCCCGGCGCGGTGGTGCTGGCCGGAGCGACGACGCGAACCAGGGCCGGGTTGTTCGCCGCGCTCGCCGCCGTGCTGGCCCTGCCCGCGTACCTGGGTGACACCTGGGACGCCCTCTCCGACGCGCTCCGGGACCGGCTCGACGCCGGCCCGCTCACCCTGCTGATCACCGACGCCGACCAACTGCTCGTCGACGAGCCGTCCGATCAGTACGGTCTGCTGCTCACCGTGCTCGGCAACCTTGCCGCCAGTGCCCCGAACCCCCTCTGCCTCGTCCTGAACGAAGCCGCGCTCTGATCGACGCGCCCGAGGTGGGGAGATCGGCGGTGCGGCTGGCGCCCGCACCGCCGGTCATCCCGGTCAGTGCGTCGCGGGCGGGATGCTCTGGTCGTACTGGAAGACGTTGTGCGGGTCGTACTTTGCCTTGATCTTGCGCAGTCGGGGGAAGTTGTGCCCCCAGTAGGCCTTCTCCCACTCGGCCATGCCGATGTTCGGCACGTTGACGTAGGCGCCGTCCACGTAGGGCCGCAGCGCCTGACTGAACTCGGCGATCCAGGTCTGGGCGATCGGGGTCACGGCGTCGTTGCTGTCGGGTTCGCCGCGGGTGCCCCAGCCGACGCCGGGCTCCGAGTAGAAGAGCGCGTCGCGGTGCGGGAAGGCCGCGCCACCGAAGGGCTCCTGCCGTTGCGCCCCGCGGCCGAAGGCCTGGGTGAAGAAGTTGCTGTCGGGTGAGGGCGCCTTCTCCATGAACGCCTGGATCACGCTGACCGCCTTGTCGGGGAACGGCTCGCGGGTGAACTGGGAGAAGAACTTCCATTTCGCCGGCTCGTCCTCGTTCGGGATCTGGAAGCCGGCGTAGATGTCGCCCCAGTTGCCGGTCTGCACGGTGACAGTGGGGTTGCCGATCGACAGGATCGGCGCCAGCAGCTTCCTGGCCTCTGCCTCGGATTCCTCCGCGAGCACCGCGAACAACAGGATCTCGTCCGGGTGCACCTCCACCTGGGTGCCGAGGCGGGGGTCGGCGAAGGGTGCCACGCGCTGCCAGGCGTCGAACACCTCGTGCAGGTCACCGAGACCGGGCCAGGTCACCTGAAGGTAGGCGACGCTGGTGAGCGGCGCGACCTTGTAGGTCAGGGAAGTGACGATCCCGAAGTTACCGTTGCCCGCTCCGCGCAGCGCCCAGAGTAGGTCCGGGTAGTTCCACGGGTCCACCTCGAGCACCTTCGCGCCGTCGGCGCCCGCCGCCACGACGATCTCCGCGCCGATCAGGTTGTCGCAGGCCATCCCGAGGTAGCGGGTGAGGAAGCCGAAGCCACCGCCGAGGGTGGCCCCGGACAGGCCCACGGTCCCCTCGGTGCCGGTCGTCGCCGCTAGGTCGTGCTCCCCGAGGGCGGTCACCGCCTCCGACTGGGTGAGCCCCGCGCCGACCTTCGCCGTGCGGGTGGCGGTGTCGATGTGGACGTCCTTCAGCTCGCTGACGTCGATCACGATGCCGTTGTCGACGTTCGACCAGCCTTCCAGGTTGTGTCGGCCACTGCGTACCCGCAGCGCGACGTCGTGCTGCCGGGCCCAGGTGAGCGCGTTGACCACGTCCTGGGTCTCCTGGGCGAAGACGATGACCAGCGGATAGTGCACGAACAGCTCGTCCCAGCCGAGGCTGGCCTCCGCGTAGTCGGGGCTCTGTGGGCGGACGATCCGGCCGGTCAGCTGGGCCGGCGGGAACTTCGTGTCGGAGGGCCACCCGGGACCGTCGGCCGCGATCGCCGAGCTGCCGGTGATCACGCTCGGGATGGCGACCGCTCCGGCGCCGACGGCCGTCGCCCTGAGCAGATCACGACGGGAAGGTCGCGCATGGTCAGAATCCTCTCGATTGGTGACACGCCCGAAAGACGAACCGAGAGGGGCGTTTCCTCTCATCTGGCGCGAAACCAACCGTAATGCCCGACGCTTCCTCGCAGATCTGAGAACTTGTCACGGAACCCGGTCGGGTGATCCGGGGACGGGTCAGCTCGGGGCGGGCTGGTCCAGGATGGCGCTGAACCGCTCCTCGGCAAGGTCCAACTGGCCGAAGATGTGCCGCTTCACCGCCGCTGACAACGGGGTGTCCGGTCGGCCGATCAGGTCCCGGAACAGCGGCACCAGCGGCCGGTACTTCCGGGCCGACGAGATCACCTTCGGCCCGACCGTGTGGATCACGCCCACCCCGTTGTCGGTGAAGTCCGACACCTTGATCACCCGGGCCCAGGGCTCCCGGTCCAGGCTGACCGCCAGGTGCTCCCGGTACTGCTCGTTGCGGTCCCGCTCGGGGTCGTACACCGGGTTGGTGACCGCGGCGACCAGGGTGGCCACCCGGGGCCCGAACCGCGCGGCGAGCGCGGCCAGCGCGGCCCCGGTCGGGTCGGCGCCCGGGGCCCCGACGGCCAACTCGGCCGGGTGGTCCTCCACCGCGTCGTGCAGCAGACCGGCGACGATCACGTCCACGTCCCGCACCTGGTAGTGGTGCATCAACCGGATCGCCACCCGCAGCAGGTGGTTCAGGTACGGCTCACGGACCCGTCGATCGTCGCGGTGCAGTTCGGCGGCGAGGTCGAGCGCGGCGGTCAACCGCGCCCTGGCCGCCTCGTCGAACTGCTGGACCTCCAACCGGAAACGTTCCAGCAGGCCCGGTTCGCCGTGGATCTCGGTGATCGCGTGCATCGGCATGCTGCCCAGGTGCGGCGGGAAGTCCATGCGTCACTTATAGCCGATCTTCACCACATCGATGAGCCCGTACGTCGCCGACCCGACCGCGAGTCGCGGGCGCGCCGAGCCGTCAGATCGGCAGTCGGTCGGCGCCGGCGAGCGGGCCCACCACGAGGGGGACCAGCGGCGCCGGCAGGACGGGGTCGCGGCGCAGGGTGGGCGTCCAGCCCGCGTCCGCGGCCAGGTCGGGGTCATGGGTCGCGTTGTACGCCGCCAGCAGGTCGACCGGTCGGGCCGCGCCGCCGCCCTGGCGGACCCAGGAGCCTCGCTCGGTCACCGCGGTGCCACCCCAGTCGTGGAGCAGGTCCGCCGGGTCGACCGCCGCGTCCAGGGTGAAGAAGTTGTTCTGTGCGTAGATCGCCGACTGGACACCCACGCCGAGCGCGTACTGGAAGTCGTCCCCACCGAGCCGGTAGTGGTTGTTGTAGACGTCGACCTGACCGAAACGCACCCGGGGCAGCCGTTGCAGGACGCCGTCGAAGAGATTGTGGTGCAGGGTCACCCGCAGCCGGCCCACGTCCGGGCCGACGGTGTTGGACGAGCCGATCAACAGCAGCTTGTCCCGACCCGTGAAGCGGTTCCACGAGGCGGTGACCAGGCTGGCGGTGTGCGTGACGTCCAACGACCCGTCGTGCACCTGGTACGGCCGACCGAAGTACACCGGTTGGGCGCTGTCCGGGTTGTCGCCGTCGGTGAAGGTGTTGTGGTCGACCCAGACGTTCTCGCTGCGGCGTACCGAGATCTGGTCGTACTGGCTGTTCCAGTTGCCGGCCTCGCCGTCGGTCGGTGACCAGGCCGGGAAGCAGTCCCGGGCGTCGACGAGGGTCAGATTGCGGACGATGACGTTCGACGCCCGGTCGATCATGAGGGTGAGCCCGGTCAGTCGAGCGCCGCGCAGCCCGACGATCGTGGTGTTCGGCCCGACGTTGATCTGGGTCTGCCGGGTCTGGTTGGCCACCGAGCGCACCCGGGCCTCCTCCAGCGGCCCGCTCGGTGGCACCCGTCCCCACACCGCCGGGTCGTACGCGGCCAGGTAGGCGTCCAACCGGTACCCCGGGTCGGCCAGGTCGGCGCAGCTCAGCGGCGTACCGCCGGGCCCTTCGAAGCCGTCCACGGCACCGTCGACGTAGATGAGCTTCGGGGTGGCGTCGGTGGCGTTGGCGGCGTTGTCGCCGCCCAGCGCGGCGACCAGCTCCGCCCGGTTGTGGACCGCCCGGGTCCGCTCGGGGCTGGCCGTCGAGCCGCCGGTGGTGCCGGGGCCGTCGGCCGCCCAGCCGTCCCGCTCGGGCAGCGTCTGCCGGCCGAGGTGGTCGGCCAACCCGGAGAGCCGGTCGGCGGACGGGACGTCCGGGCGGGCAGCGGCGGCGGCCGGGGCGGCGCAGAGCGCG
>NZ_JAKKFF010000284.1 GCF_022229015.1 Micromonospora foliorum | reverse complement strand
AAGATGGTGCACAACGGCATCGAGTACGCCGACATGCAGCTCATCGCCGAGGCGTACGACCTGCTCCGGGCCGGCCTGGACGCGACGCCGGCCGAGATCGCGGAGATCTTCCGCGAGTGGAACAACGGCGAGCTGGAGTCGTTCCTCATCGAGATCACCGCGGACGTGCTCGCGCACACCGACGCGGCGACGGGTCGGTCCTTCGTGGACATCGTGCAGGACCGGGCCGAGCAGAAGGGCACCGGTCGGTGGACCGTGCAGAGCGCCCTGGACCTGGGCATCCCGATCACCGGGATCGCCGAGGCGACCTTCGCCCGCTCGCTCTCCGGGCACGTCGACCAGCGTGAGGCGGCCCGCCGGGCGTTCCCCGACGCGGGCGAGAAGTGGCAGGTCACCGACCGGGAGACCTTCGTCGAGGACGTCCGCCGGGCGCTGCTCGCTTCCAAGATCGTCGCGTACGCGCAGGGCTTCGACCACATCCGCGCGGGCAGCCAGGAATACAACTGGGACATCGACCTGGGCGGCACCGCGACGATCTGGCGGGGCGGCTGCATCATCCGGGCCCGCTTCCTCAACCGGATCCGCGAGGCGTACGACGAGCAGCCCGACCTGCCGACGTTGCTGGTGGCGCCGTACTTCGCGGAGGCGGTCAGCGCTGGCGTGCCGAGCTGGCGGCGGGTGGTGGCCGACGCGACCCGGGCCGGGGTGCCGACGCCGGCGTTCTCGTCGTCGCTGGCCTACTTCGACGCGTTGCGCGCGGAGCGGCTGCCGGCCGCGCTGATCCAGGGTCTGCGGGACAACTTCGGCGCGCACACCTACCAGCGGGTGGACCGCGAGGGCTCGTTCCACACCACCTGGGCCGCCGACCGGACCGAGTCCCCGGCGTAGCCGGCGCGGCGCCCCACGCGGCGCCGTGATCGTGCTCGATCCTCGATGTAGTGGTCTCCCCCGGCGGGAGGCCACTACATCCATGTTCGGGCGAGATCATGGGAAGGCCGCGCGGGTGACGGTCAGCCGACCGTTGCGTGCATCTCCCAGACGAGGATTTCGGCCGGTTCGTCGGCGGTGACCCGCCGGCCGCCGGTCATGGTGAGCCGGGCGGCGTCGCCGCTGCCGAGCGGGCCGCTGCCCTCCAGCGTCACCGTGCCGTTGGGCACGTAGAGGTGCACGTAGGGCGCGTCGGGGATGGTGACCTCGTCGCCGGGGGCGAGACGGGCGGCGTGCAGGGTCGCGTACCGGTTGCGGATCCGGATCGCGGACGCGCCGTCGTAGCGGTCCATCCCGGAGGCGATCGGCACCAGGCCCCCGCGGAGCAGCTCGTCCTCGATCTCCAACTGCTCGTAGCCGGGGTCGACACCCTCCTCGTCGGGGAGCACCCACATCTGCACGAAGTGCACCGGGTCGCTGTGCGGCTCCTGGTCGTTGAGCCGCCAGGCGTCGTTCTTCTCCGAGTGCAGGATGCCGGTGCCGGCGCTCATCCGCTGGGCCAGACCCGGGTAGATCACCCCGGAGTGCCCGGTGGAGTCCTGGTGCACCAGGGAACCGCGCAGCACCCAGGTCACGATCTCCATGTCCTGGTGCGGGTGGGTCTCGAAGCCGGCCCCCGGTCGGACCACGTCGTCGTTGTTGACCAGCAGCAGGCCGTGGTGGGTGTTGGCCGGGTCGTAGTGCCGGGAGAACGAGAAGGAGTGCTTGGAGTCCAGCCAGGAGATCCGGGTGGCGAAGCGGTCATCGGCACGGCGGATGTCGACCGCCGGCGCGGGAGCGGTCACCACGCACGCTGCCCGGCGTCAGGGGTCGACGGCGCCCAGGTCAGGGCCGGCTCACCGGTGGCCAGTTCGGCGATCTCACCGGTCCGCAGCTGCGGTGTGTGGCCGAACTCGGCACAGTGCTGCTCGGCGATCTCGGCACAGATCTCGGCCACCTGCTCGCAGATCGGGTCGCCCAGATCGGCGGCGTTCAACGCCATGATCATCTTGAATCGGAGATCCCGCATTTCCCCCCCAACCGCCGTCGTCCCACCACCTCCGGACCCTACCCGCCGCCCTCGCGCAGGACCCCGAAACGACCGCACCACCCCACCTCGGCACCACCCGCGCCAACCCCAACCCCAACCACGCACCCCAACCCCCGGCCTGCGCTCCCCACCCCCGGCCGCGCTCCGCACCCCCGGCCGCGCCGATCACCCCCGGCCGCGCTCCCCACCCCCGGCCGCGCCGATCATGGAGTTGTGGTGGTGAACACAAGTCGCAAAAGCGGCTGATCCGGCCACCACAACTCCATGATCGACCGGGGCGAGGGTGGGGGGTGGGGCGGGGGTGGGGCGGGGGTGGGGATGCGACGGCGCCGCCCGCACGGGTGCGGGCGGCGCCGGGAGAGCTGAGGTTTGGTCAGAAGAAGCGGCGGCGCTTGGCCTTCTGCGGACGCATCAGGTCCGCACCCTTGGTCAGCAACCGGGTCGCCCCGGAGGGACCACGCCGGGCCTCCAGGGTGTGGCTGAGCCGACGAGCGCCGGCCGCGGCCAGCGGCACCGCGATCGCCATCACCGCCCACTGGGCAATGCGCTTCTGGATCATGTGGGTTCACCTCCGTCAGTGGCTTCTGACGTCTCTGATACCCAGAGTGACGTGCGGGTAAGCGCGTCGGCTCAGATAACCGGGGCGACCGGGTTGGGCAGCGCCCCGCCGAAGCGTCGGTCCCGCTGCGCGTACAGCTCGCACGCGTACCAGAGGTGGCGGCGGTCGAAGTCGGGCCAGAGCGTGTCCAGGAAGACCAACTCGGCGTACGCGGTCTGCCAGAGCAGGAAGTTGGAGATCCGCTCCTCCCCGGAGGGACGCAGGAACAGGTCGACCTCCGGGATCTCCGGGTGGTAGAGGTACTTCGCCACGGTCTTCTCGGTGACCTTCGCCGGGTCCAGCAGACCGGCCGCCACGTCCCGCGCGATCGCGGCGGCGGCGTCACCGATCTCGGCCTGCCCGCCGTAGTTGACGCAGAACTGCAGGGTCAACGTCGAGTTGTCGCGGGACATCTCCTCGGCGGTCTGCAACTCGGAGATGACGCTCTTCCACAGCCGACCGGGCCGGCCCGACCACACCACCCGTACGCCGAGGTCGACCAGCTGGTCACGGCGGCGACGGATCACGTCCCGGTTGAACCCCATCAGGAACCGGACCTCGTCGGGCGAGCGCCGCCAGTTCTCGGTGGAGAACGCGTACGCCGACAGGTACGGGATGCCCATCTCGATGGCGCCCTCGATGGTGTCGAAGAGGCTGTGCTCCCCCGCCTCGTGCCCCTTGGTGCGGGGAAGCCCGCGGTCCTTGGCCCAGCGGCCGTTGCCGTCCATCACCACCGCCACGTGCCTGGGCACCGCCTCGGTGGGCAGCGCCGGCGGTCGGGCCCCCGACGGGTGTGGCACCGGCGGCGTCGGCTCGCGCCGGCCGGCCTTCTTCGATCGGATCACTCGGTCACTCCCTGTTCGCGCCGTCCGCCCCGGCCTCGACGTCGCCACGTGGCCGGAGCACCACGGCCCCGGTGCCTTCCGGCGGCGAGGCCGCGCCGGCCGCCGAGGAACCCCGGTCGACCAGCGGCAGCGAGCGTAGCGCGCGCTCCAGGTGCCACTGCAGGTGAGCCGCGACCAGGCCACTGCACTCCCGACGTACGGCGGCGTCGGTGGCGTCGGCGATCACCCAGTCGCCGGTGGTCAGCGCGGACATCAGATCGATGGTGGCCGGCGCGGGATGCGCCGCCCCGGGCGGCCGACAATCCGGGCACACCGCGCCGCCGGCCGGCACCGAGAACGCCCGGTGCCGCCCGGGCGTGCCGCAGACCGCGCAGGCGACCAGCGCCGGCGCCCAGCCGGCCAGGGACATCCCGCGCAGCAGGTACGCGTCGAGCACCAGGGTGGTGGCGTGCTCGCCCCGGGACAGCGCCTTCAGCGCGCCGATGGTGAGCTGGAACAGCCGCAGCGACGGCTCCCGCTCCACCGGGGTCAGCCGCTCGGCGGTCTCGGCGATCGCGCTGGCCGCCGTGTAGCGCGGATAGTCGCCCAGGAACCGTTTGCCGTACAGCTCGATGCCCTCGACCTGGCTGACGGTGTGCAGTGAGCTGCCGTGGTTGCCCTTCGGGTCGCCGGCGAGTTGGAGGTCGACGTGGCCGAACGGCTCCAGCCGGGCGCCGAACTTGCTGGTGGTGCGGCGGATCCCTCGCGCCACCGCGCGCAGCCGGCCGTGCCGGCGGGTGAGCAGGGTGATGATCCGGTCGGACTCGCCGAGCTTCTGCACACGCAGGACCACCGCGTCGTCGCGGTAGAGCTGTCGGCGGTACCCGGCCATCGGGCCATTCTCCCTCGGGGTGCGAAATCAGGGTTGGTTCGGGGTGCAAGCGCGGATGAACCCCGATGCGGCCAGCTCGTGCTCGGCCGTAGCGTGCTGGTCATGGCACTGCAGCTGACCACCACCCCGCGCCGTCGTCGCGTCGCCGCTCCCGTCGCGCTCGGGCTCGCCACCACCCTCATCGTGCTCGCGGGGTGCGACAACCTGTCGTTCCGTCGGCTCGACTACGACAACACCGAGGCGGTCCGGATCACCACGGTCCGGCTCTCCGGGGGCTCGGGCGACGTGGTGGTCCGCGGCACCGGCCCGGCGTCCGAGGTGCGGATCAAGCGGGTGGTGCGCTACCAGGGCGGCGAACCGGACAACGCCCGGTACGAGATCAAGGGCAGCGAGTTGGTGTTGGACACCGACTGCGGCTCGCGGTGCAGCATCTCCTACGAGGTGACGGTGCCGGAGGGCGTGGCGGTGCAGGGCGAGACCAGCTCCGGCAACGTCGAGCTGAGCCGGGTCGGCACCGTGGAGCTGCAGGTGAGTTCGGGCGACGTGCGGATCTCCGGTGCGTCGGGCGCGGTCGGGGTGGAGGCCCGCTCCGGCAACATCGAGGTGCACGAGGCCGCCGCGGCGGTACGGCTGCGCGCCTCGTCGGGAGACATCACCGCACGGCGGCTCGGCGGCACGGTCGACGCCGAGGCCAGCTCGGGCAATGTCAACGTGGAGCTGGACAAGCCCGCCTCGGCCCGGGTCCACGCCTCCAGCGGTGACGTCACGCTGCTGGTGCCGGAGGGTAGCTACCGGGTCCGGTCCAGCGCCGACTCCGGCGACGAGACCGTCACCGTCGCCGACAACCCGGCGGCGACCCTGATGCTCGACGGTTCGGCCAACAGCGGCAACCTCACGATCAGCGAGCGTTGATTCTGACGCTGGCCCCGGCCGTCCGCTGCGCCGGCACCACCGCTCGTCCGATGGTCGTGCCGGTACCGTCCGCCGCGTCGGCAGCCGACCGCTCCGCCGCGTCGGCGGACCGCGCCGGGCCACCGGGGACCAGCTCCGGACGGCGGCGGGCGGCGACGTCCTCGACCCAGCCGACGGCCAGGGCGACCAGCCCGACCAGGGCGAAGACCAGCAGCACCCGGATGGCCAGGCCCACCGGGTCCTGGTGAGACCAGCCCACCACGTCGAACAGGGGAGTGAGAGCCACCACGAACGGCATGTGCCAGAGGTAGACGGTGAGCGCCCGCCGGTTGAGCACGGTCACCGCCCGGTCGACCAGTCGGCTCCGGCTCAGCCAGGCGACCCCGGCCGGTGCCCGGCCCAGCACGATCAGGATGAACGCGGCCGACCAGAGGGCGTTGCCCAGGTGGTTGTCGTTCAGGTCGTACCCGCGCGGGCCGGGATGCCCGACGATCCAGGCGCCGCCGCCCACGGCGAGGGCGAGCGCCACCGGGTACAGCAGCCGGCCGGGAAGTCGGCGCAGCATCCCGGCGTGGTGGGCGAAGCCGAGCAGCCAGGCGCCGAAGTAGAGGCCGAACTCGCGCAGCACCGGCGGCGCCGGGTAGATCCCCACCTCGATCGTCACCAGCAGGAGGTACGGGGCGAGCAGGGTCGGCAGCGGGGCACGCCGGAACAGCCAGAACGCGACCGGCGAGGCGAGCACGAACCAGAGGTAGTCGCGCAGGTACCAGATGATGCTCAGCGCCAGCGCGCCCCAGTGGTTGGCCGGCGGATCGGCGATCGGGAACAACCACAGCAGCACCCGGGGGCTCACCGTCAGCCCGGTGAACAGCATGGCCGGCACGATTACCACCGCGAGCACCCACAGCGACGGCAGCAGCCGACGTAGCCGACGCCCGACCGCCGCCGGTCCGGAGCGGGTCAGCGACGCGGCCATCAGCGAGCCCGCCAGCGCGAACATCACCGACATGGCGGGAAAGACGAGGGTGAGGGTCGCCCATCCGGTGACGTGGTAGACCACCACTCGAACGATGGCCAGGGAACGGAGGAGGTCGAGGTACGTGTTGCGCATCAGCCTGCATCTGGGTCGGGGACGCCGGGCACAACATCCCTACCCTGCGTGCCGTCCGCACCAAACGACGGCGACCCCAACCGAACGTGAACATCCCCCGCTGCCCGACCGAGGGCGATCGTGCCGCCGGTCGGGCATCGCCGACGAGGTGGGTCAGAAGCCCAGCTTGCGCAGTTGCCGCGGGTCGCGCTGCCAATCCTTCGCGACCCGCACGTGCAGGTCGAGGTAGACCCGGCCGCCGAGCAACTCCTCGATCTGCTTGCGGGCCTGGGTGCCGACCTCCTTGAGCCGACTCGCCTTGTGCCCGAGCACGATGGCCTTCTGGCTGGGCCGCTCCACGTACAGGTCGGCGTAGATCTTCATGACCTGGCCCTCGGGGATCATCTCCTCCACCACCACGGCGATGGAGTGCGGCAGCTCGTCGCGGACCCCCTCCAGGGCGGCCTCCCGGATCAGCTCGGCGACCAGCACCTGCTCGGGATCGTCGGTGAGCATGTCGTCCGGGTAGAGCTGCGGCGACGGCGGCAGGTACTTGGTCATCACGTCGACGAGCGTGTCCACCTGGTGCCCGGACACCGCGCTCACCGGCACGATCTCGGCGAACTCCCCCATCTTGCTGACCGCGAGCAGTTGCTCGGCCAGGCGACGCTTGTCCACCAGGTCGGTCTTGGTGACCACCGCCAGCACGGTCGCCTTCAACTCGGCCAGCTCACCGGTGATGAACCGGTCACCGCGCCCGACCGGCTCGTCTGCCGGGATGCACAGGCCGATCACGTCGACCTCGGTCCAGGTGGACCGGACCAGGTCGTTGAGCCGTTCGCCGAGCAGCGTACGGGGGCGGTGCAGGCCCGGCGTGTCGACGAGGACCAGTTGCGACTCCGGTCGGTGCAGCACCGCCCGGATGACGTGCCGGGTGGTCTGCGGCTTGTTCGAGGTGATCGCGATCTTGGTGCCGACGATGGCGTTGGTCAGCGTCGACTTGCCGGCGTTGGGACGGCCGACGAAGCAGCCGAACCCGGCCCGGTACGGTCGCGCCTCCGGATCCTGCACCGGGCTCACTGGGTCACCGTGCCGAGGACCGTGCCGTCCGGAGCGGCCACGTGAACCGGTGCGTCCGCCGCGAGGTCGCGTACCGCCGCGTGCCCGGCGCCGTCCAGCGTCGACGCCTCGGTCACCACCACCGCGGCCTCCAACCGACTCGCCCCGGCCGCCACCGCCGAAGCGACAGCCAACTGCAACGCGGTGAGCGTCAGCGACGGCAGTGCCACACTGGCCGCCGCGTACGTCCGGCCGTCCTGGTCGCGGACCGCGGCGCCTTCCACGGCGCCGACCCGCGCGCGGGCTCCCCGGGCCAGGACGACGAGCTTGCCGTCCTCGGCGCTCAGCGCGCCCGACGCGGTGGGGGTGGGCCGGGCGGCAGGCGCGGCGGGTGTGTCAGGCATCGGCGGGTTGCCTCTCGTCGTCTCGATAGTTGTCCGTGTCGTCCCCGGGGCCGGCGTGCTCGCCGCGCCCCGCGCTGTCCTGCTCATGGCCCGGCTCCACCCGGCTGACCAGGACGGTGTCTATCCGGTTGCGCCGGCCGGTGGTGCCCTCGGCGACCAGGCGGAGACCGGCGACCTCGGCCTCGGCACCCGGGATCGGCACCCGCCCCAGCGACTGGGCGAGCAGGCCGCCGACCGTCTCCACCTCGTCGGTGGGCAGGTCGGTGTCGAACATCTCGCCGAGATTCTCCACCGGCAGGCGAGCGGTCACCCGCACCGAGGAGTCCGCCAGACGTTCGACGGGCGGGCGCTCGACATCGTACTCGTCGGTGATCTCACCGACGATTTCCTCCAGGATGTCCTCGATGGTGACCAGACCGCCGGTGCCGCCGTACTCGTCGACCACGATGACCAGGTGGTTGCGGGCCGCCTGCATCTCGGACAGCAGGTCGTCGACCGGCTTCGACTCCGGTACGAAGGTGGCCGGGCGCATCAGCTCGGCCACCGGCAACTGCTCGGCCCTCGGGTCACCGCCACGGGAGCGCCGGATGAGGTCCTTGAGGTAGAGCACCCCCAGTACGTCGTCGACGCTCTCACCGATCACCGGGATGCGGGAGAAACCGGACCGCAGGAAGAGCGCCAGCGCCTGCGCGAGCGTCTTGCCCTCCTCGATCCACACCATCTCCGTACGCGGCACCATCACCTCACGGGCGATTGTGTCGCCGAGCGCGAAGACGGAGTGGATCATCTGGCGCTCGCCGTGCTCGACCACGCCACGCTGCTCGGCCAGGTCGACCAGCTCCCGCAGCTCCACCTGGGTGGCGAACGGGCCTTCCCGGAAGCCGCGCCCCGGGGTGACCGCGTTACCGATCAGGATCAGCAGCGACGCGAGCGGGTTGAGCGCCCGGCCCAGCCAGCGGACCAGCGGCGCGACCGCGCGACCCACGGCGTAGGCGTGCTGCCGGCCGATGGTGCGTGGGGCGACGCCCACCACCACGAAGCTGACCACTGTCATCGCGCCGGCGGTCACCAGCGCGGCCCGCCAGCCGGCGCCGAAGCTGTCCACCGCCACGAGCGCCACCAGCGTGGTGGCGGTCAACTCGGCGAGCAGCCGCAACAGCAGGAGCAGGTTGAGGTGCCGGACGACGTCGCCGGCGACGACCTGGAGGGTACGGGCGCCGCGCACGCCGTCACGGGCCAGCTCGGCGGCTCGGGCCGGTGAGACCGCCGCGAGGGCGGCCTCGGTCATCGCGATCAGGCCGGCCAACACCACCAGGCCGGCCGCGAAGACGATCAGCTGGAAGTCGGGAAGGCCGGCGGTGGCGCCGGCCGCGAGTAACGGAGGAGTGGACATCACTGGGTGCGGGTCGACCGCCAGCTCGCCAGCAGCCGAGCCTGGAGTGCGAACATCTCCCGCTCCTCCTCCGGCTCGGCGTGGTCGTAGCCGAGCAGGTGCAGCACCCCGTGCACGGTGAGCAGGTGCAGCTCGTCGGCCGGCGCGTGCCCGGCGGTCGCCGCCTGTTTGGCCGCCACCTCCGGGCAGAGCACGATGTCGCCGAGCAGGGCGGGCTCGCCGCCGGCCGGTGCGGACTCACCCGGGCCGTGGTCGACGCTGCCCTCGTCCATGGGGAAGGCGAGCACGTCGGTCGGGCCGTCGCCACCCATCCAGCGGTGGTTCAGCTCGGTCATGTAGTCGATGTCGACCAGCAGCACGGACAGCTCGGCGAGGGGGTTGACCCCCATCTCGTCGAGGGCGTGCCGGGCGACGGCGAGCACGGCGTCGGTGTCGACGTCGACACCGGACTCGTTGGCGATCTCGATGGACAACTGCTTTCCTCTGCTTTAGCGGCGGCGGCTGGCCCGGCCGCCCTGGGCGGGTCGCCCAGGCACGGCGTGGACGCCCTGCGCCTGCTGGTTCTCCCGCTCGGCGTCCCAGCGGGCGTACGCGTCGACGATCTCCCCGACCAGCTGGTGGCGGACCACGTCGGAGCTGGACAACTGGGAGAAGTGCACGTCATCGACGTTTTCCAGGATCTCCCGAACCACCCGTAGGCCGCTGCTCGTCCCGCCGGGAAGGTCCACCTGGGTGATGTCACCGGTCACGACGATCTTGGAGTTGAAGCCGAGTCGGGTGAGGAACATCTTCATCTGCTCGGGCGTCGTGTTCTGCGCCTCGTCCAGGATGATGAACGCGTCGTTGAGCGTCCGACCCCGCATGTAGGCGAGGGGGGCGACCTCGATCGTGCCGGCGGCCATCAGCTTCGGGATGGTCTCCGGGTCGAGCATGTCGTGCAGCGCGTCGTAGAGCGGGCGCAGGTACGGGTCGATCTTCTCGTTGAGCGTGCCGGGCAGGAAGCCCAGTCGCTCGCCCGCCTCGACCGCCGGCCGGGTGAGGATGATCCGGTTGACCTGCTTGGCCTGCAACGCCTGGACGGCCTTCGCCATCGCCAGGTAGGTCTTTCCGGTGCCGGCCGGGCCGATGCCGAAGACGATGGTGTGGGTGTCGATCGCGTCGACGTACTTCTTCTGCCCGAGAGTCTTGGGGCGGATGGTGCGCCCGCGCCGGGAGAGGATGTTGAGGGTCAGGACCTCGGCGGGCCGCTCGGCGCTGCCCTGCTCGAGCATGCCGACGGTACGCCGGACGGCGTCACTGGTCAGGGTCTCGCCTTTCTCGATGAGTTCGAGGAGCTCGCTGAAGACCCGCTCGGCGAGGGCGTTGTCCGCGGGGTCACCGGTGATGGTGATCTCGTTGCCGCGGACGTGCACGTCACTGGAGACCGAGCGTTCGACGAGTCTGAGGATCTCGTCGCCTGCGCCGAGCAGATTGACCATGATCTTCGGGTCGGGCACGGTGATCCTGGTCTGCACCCGGGGCGGGCCGGGAGGTGGGGTGCCGGTCATAGGTTGGGCCGAAGGGCCCTGCGCCACCTGCTCTCGATCTCGGCGCCGGCCTGCTGGCCTGGCGTGCGGACGTTACACCCATCGTATCGGTTCAACGCGGGCCGCATCGCGCCCATTTCCGCTGGCCGCGATCAACTCCCGGCCCGGAAGTCGTACCGGTCGAAGGTCTCCTGATGGCGGGTGAACCGGTACGTCGCCCAGTGCATCCGGACCACCGCGCCGGCCTCGTCCCGGGTCAGCCGCAGCAGCTCACCGGCCTCCCGACCGGAGACCACCCGGAACACGTCCGGCTGGTCCGCCAGCGGGGTGAAGATCGCCGGCGGCCGTCCGGCCGGGTCACTGACCCCGCGCGCCCGCAGGGTGCCGTCGTGCCAGGAGAAGACGTACTCGGAGCCCTCGCCCCACCAGCGGCCGAGGGCACCCCGCAGGGCCGCCGGCGCGGGCGCGCCGGGCCGCCAGGGCTCGATCTCAACCGGGTCGTGCTCGACCGCTGCGGCGAGCAGCCGGTGCGACAGATCGAACAGTTCGGTCGCCGTGCCGGACGAGCCGAGCACCGCGGCGCCCATCGCGCCGGCCGTGCCGTCGCCGCCACGGCGGCCGTACACCCCGGCGAGGAACCCGGGCATCGCCCCGTCGTGCCCCACGTGCATCACCCGCTCCCCCTGCGGGATAAGGATCAGCCCGAGCCCGAAGCCCGCCCCCCAGAGCGTCTCGTCGGTGGTGGTCAGCGGCCAGCGCATCTCGTCCAGGGTGGCCGGGGCGAGGACCGCGCCGGCCGGGTCCAGCGCCGCCGGGTCGGCCAGGAACGCCGCCCAGCGGGCCATGTCGGTCGCGGTGCTCCAGAGCTGGGCGGCCGGGCCGACCGCACCGAAGTCGGTAGGCGGTTCCGGGTGCGCCTCGTCGGAGTACGCGTCGACCAGGAAGCCGGTGGCCGCCGTCGGCCGTGGGGTCACCGTGGTGTCGGTCAGCCCCAGCGGCGTCAGGATCCGCTCGGTGAGCGCCTGCGCCCAGCTGCCGCCGCGGAGCCGGGCGACGAGTTGGCCGAGCACGGCCAGTCCCAGGTTGGAGTAGTGGAACCGCCGGCCGGTCGGCAACACCCGCTCGGCCCGGTCCAGCTCGGCGAACAGTTGGCCGGCGTCCGGTGCCCGCAGGCTGTCCCAGACGTCGCCGAACGGCTCTCGTTGCAGGCCGGCGGTGTGCGACAGCAACCGACGTACGGTCAGCTCGCCGTGCGCCGGGAGGTCCAGGTGGCGGCCCACCGGGTCGTCCAGGTCCAGCAGCCCGTCGTCGCGGCACTGCAGGACCAGCACCGCAGTGAACGTCTTGGTGACCGAGCCGATCCGGAACTGGGTGCCCGGCCCCAGCGGGCTGTCGGTGCCGGTCTCGCCCACGGTGCAGCTCCAGAGCGGTCGGTCGGCCCGGTGCAGCGCCGCCGACACCGCCGGCACCCGGGCCTCGGCCTGCACCCGCCGCACCAACCGGTCCAGGTGCTCGTTGCCGCGACTGTCGGGATCGCGCTCGCTCACGCCAGGTCCCGGGCGAGCATCGGGCCGAGCGGCGCACCACCGAGCAGGTGCGCGTGCACGTGGAACACCTCCTGCCCGCCGTACGCGCCGGTGTTGAACATGAGCCGGAAACCGTCGCCGAGCAGGCCCTCGTCCTCGGCCACGGCGGCGGACGTCGCCAGCACGTCGGCGGCCAGCGCCGGGTCACCCTCAGCGAGCGTGGCGATGTCGGCGTAGTGCTCCTTGGGGATGACCAGGACGTGCACCGGCGCCTTCGGGTCGATGTCGCGGAAGGCGAGGGTGGTGTCGGTCTCCCGGACCACGGTGGCCGGGATCTCCCCGGCGACGATGCGGCAGAACAGGCAGTCGGATCCCATCGGGGCAGTGTAAGGACTAACGGGTCGGGGGCGCTCCGGCGCAGCATGCGCCGCCGGCCCGTTCGCAGGGAAGGTACGGCTGAGGCAGGATGGCCGGCATGACGGATCGGGCGGTACTCGTGACCGGGGCCTCGCGCGGGATCGGCCGCGCGGTGGCGATGGCGTTCGCGGCCAGCGGCGACCGGGTGGCTATCCACCACCGCGACTCCGCCGACGCGGCCGAGCAGGTACGCGCGCAGCTCCCCGGTGACGGGCACGTGGTGGTCCGCGCCGACCTCACCGATCCGGACGCGGTCCGGGTCATGGTGGACCGGGCCGCCGAGCTGCTCGGCGGGCTGGACGTGCTGGTCAACAACGCCGGGACGTACGGCGACCGCGACGACCCGCACCCGATCTTCGGCGCCTCGTACGAGGAGTGGCAGAAGCGCTGGCGGCAGGTGCTGGAGACCAACCTGACCGGCGCCGGCAACGTCACCTGGTGCGCCGCCCAGCACATGCGCGAACGCGGCGGGCGGATCGTCAACGTCTCGTCCCGTGGCGCCTTCCGGGGCGAGCCGGAGCAGCCGGCGTACGGCGCCAGCAAGGCGGGGCTGAACGCGCTGGGCCAGTCCCTCGCCGTGGCCCTCGCGCCGTACGGCATCACGGTCGCCACCGTCGCGCCGGGCTTCGTGGCGACCGACATGACCACCGAGCACCTGCGCGGCGAGCGGGGCGCGGCCATCCGGGCGCAGAGCCCGTTCGACCGGGTGGGCCGACCGGAGGAGATCGCCGCCGCCGTGCACTGGCTGGCCTCGCCGCAGGCGGAGTGGGCCTCCGGCACGATTGTCGACCTCAACGGCGCCTCCTACCTGCGCAGCTGAGGTCGACGTCGCCGAGGGGCTACCAGCGGCCGAGGCGGGTGGCGAGCACGCTGAGGGCCGCCACCCCGGCGGTGGAGGTGCGCAACACGGCCGGCCCGAGGCGTACGGGTCGCCCGCCGGCCTCGGCGAAGGCGGTCAGCTCGGCCGGGGCGATGCCACCCTCGGGGCCGACCACCAGGACGATCTCGCCGGTGGAGGGCAGCTCGGCGGTGGTGAGCCGGTCCTCGGCCTCCTCGTGCAGCACGAACCCGGCGGCGGCACCGGCGATCCGGCGGGCCACCGTGGCGGTGGACTCGTCGGGCGCACCGGCCACCACCGGAAGCCACGGCCGGCGGGCCTGCTTGGCCGCCTCCCGGGCGGTGGCCACCCACTTCTCCCGGGCGCGTACGCCCCGGTCGCCGCGCCACTGGGTCACCGAGCGCGAGGCCGCCCAGGGCACGATCTCGTCCACCCCGACCTCGGTCATCGCCTGCACGGCCAGCTCGCCCCGGTCACCCTTGGCGATGCCCTGCACGGTCACCAGCCGGGGTACGGACGCGTCCGCGTACCCCCGGGAGGTGATGGTGACCTCCAGGCTGCCCCGGCCGACGGCCGTGACCACGGCGGCGGCCGTGCCACCCCGGCCGTCGGCGAGCAGCAGCTCCTCGCCGACGCGCAGTCGCTGCACGGTGGCGGCGTGGTGCCCCTCCGGGCCGTCCAGGGTCAGCGCGTCGCCGGTGGGCAGCGCCTCGACCAGGAACAGCGGTGCGGACACCTCAGGCGTGCCCGTTGAACGCGTCGCGCATCCGGGAGAAGAAGCCGCCCTGCTTGGATAACTCGGCGACCTCCTCGCCACGGGTCTTGGCGAAGTCGCGCAGCATCTTCTCCTGGTCCGGGTCGAGCTTGGTCGGCGTCCGCACGTCCAGGTGCACGTAGAGGTCGCCTCGGCCGGTGCCGCGCAGGTGCGGCACGCCCCGGGCGCGCAGTCGCAGCGTGCTGGCCGGCTGGGTGCCGGCCTTGACGTCGACGGTCTCCTCGCTGTCCAGCGTCTTGATGGTCAGCCGGGTGCCCAGCGCCGCCGCCGTCATCGGCACGGTGACCCGGCAGTGCAGGTCGTCGCCCTTGCGGGAGTACACGTCGTGCGGGCGCTCGTGGATCTCCACGTAGAGGTCACCGGCGGTGCCACCACCGGGGCCCACCTCGCCCTGCTGGGCCAGTCGGATCCGCATGCCGTCCTCGACGCCGGCCGGGATCTTGACGGTCAGCGAGCGGCGGGTGCGCACCCGGCCGTCGCCGGCGCAGGTGGGGCAGGGGTGCGGGATGGTGGTGCCGTAGCCCTGGCACACGGTGCACGGCCGGGCGGAGACCACCTGGCCGAGGAAGGTGCGCTGCACCGACTGCACCTCGCCCCGACCGCCGCACGCCTCGCAGGTCGCCAGGTGCGTGCCGGCGGCCGTGCCGGCGCCGGAGCAGGTGGTGCAGAGCACAGCGGTGTCGACGGTGATCGGCGCCTCGACGCCGAACGCCGTCTCGTGCAGGTCGAGTTCGAGCCGCAGGATCGCGTCGGCGCCCGGGCGGGTACGCGGCCGTGGGCCACGGGCGCCACCTCCGGCACCGCCGAAGAACGCGTCCATGATGTCCTGGAAACCGACGAACGGGCCGGCGCCTCCGGGGCCACCCGGGCCGCCGGCGCCGCCACCACCCGGGGCGAGCGGGTCGCCACCCAGGTCGACGATCTGCCGCTTCCGGTCGTCCGAGAGGACCTCGTACGCGGCGTTGATGTCCTTGAACTTCTCCTGAGCCTCCGGGTCCGGATTGACGTCCGGGTGGAACTGGCGCGCCAGCTTGCGGTAGGCGCGCTTGATCTCGTCATCGGAGGCTTCCCGGCTCACACCGAGAATGCCGTAGTAGTCCCTGGCCACTGCGTTCCGTGTCCTCATGTTCGTCTCGCGTTGCGCCGGTCGGCGGCCGCAGCCGGCCGCGTCGGCCCTGACCAATCAGTTCTGGGCCAGCAACTCGCCCACGTAGCGTGCCACGGCGCGCACCGTGGCGATGTTGCCGGGGTAGTCCATCCGGGTGGGCCCCAGCACCCCCAGGCCGCCCACGATGGTGGTGCCCGGGCCGTACCCGGTGCTGACCACCGAGGCGGCGCGCAGGTTGTCGAACTCGTTCTCGTCGCCGATCAGCACCCGGGTCGTGCTCGGCTCGGTCTCACCGATGAGCTTGAGCAGCACGACCTCCTCCTCCAGCGCCTCGAGGATCGGCCGCAGCGAGCCCTGGAAGTCGAGCAGGCCGCCCCGGGTGAGGTTGGCGGTGCCGGCGAGCGCGATCCGTTCCTCGTGCCGCTCGACAAGCGTCTCCAGCAGGACGGTGGCGAGCGTGGTCATGGTCGGACGCAGCCCGGTCGGCGCTTCCTCGACCAGCGCCTGCACCAGCGGCGGCGTCTCGGACAGCCGGGCGTTGGCGAGCTTCTCGTTGATCAGCCGGCGCAGGTCGGTGACGTCGTCGGCGGGCACCGGGCCGGGCAGCTCCACGAGTCGCTGCTCCACCCGCCCGGTGTCGGCGATCATGACGAGCATCAGCCGGGTGGTGGAGATCGGCACCAGCTCCAGGTGGCGCACCGAGGAGCGAGCCAGGCTCGGGTACTGCACGACGGCGACCTGCCGGGTCAGCTGGGCGAGCAACCGCACCGTGCGGTGCACCACGTCGTCGAGGTCGACCGCGCCGACCAGGAAGCGCTCGATTGCCCGGCGCTCGGCCGGACTGAGCGGCTTGACCCGGGACAACCGGTCGACGAAAAGGCGGTAGCCGCGGTCGGTGGGCACCCGGCCGGCACTGGTGTGCGGCTGCCGGATGTAGCCCTCCTCCTCCAGCACGGCCATGTCGTTGCGGACCGTGGCCGGGGAGACCCCGAGCTGGTGCCGCTCGACCAGCGCCTTGCTGCCGACCGGCTCCTGGGTGGAGACGTAGTCTTCGACGATGGCGCGGAGCACGGCGAGTTTCCGGTCGTCGAGACCCATCCTCCGCACCTCCTGTCGCACGTCGGCCGCCGGCCCTGCGGGCCGGCCGGGCCGTCCTGGCACTCGACTGTAACGAGTGCCAGTCTACGTCGGCGGGCCCGCCGACGCGATGATCAACGGCCACCCGTCGGTGCGGCCCGCGCCACCCCGCTGGGCCGATCGGCCCA
The DNA here is from genome assembly GCF_022229015.1 of Micromonospora foliorum. GTDB lineage: Bacteria > Actinomycetota > Actinomycetes > Mycobacteriales > Micromonosporaceae > Micromonospora > Micromonospora foliorum. The sequence continues at coordinate 17,891 of NZ_JAKKFF010000284.1, read as the reverse complement.
CGCTGCCAGGCGGTGTCGCTCTGGTGCGGCGTTGCCACCGGCCCCTACCGTGACATCCATGACTGAACCTCCTCGCCCTCCCGGATCGGGCGACTCCGGCAACTACCCGCCGGAGCCCACCTCGCCGGGCCCGTTCCCGTCGGCCGAGCCGCCCACCGCACCACTGTCCGGGGCGCCCGGCCCGGCCGGGTATCCCCCGGCCGGTGGCTATCCGTCGCCCACCGGTGACCAACCGCCGTCAGGCGGCTACCCTCCGGCAGGCGGCTACCCCCCGCCCGGGGGCTATCCCCCACCCAGCGGCTACCCGGCCGGTGGGGTCTACGGCGGGCCCGGCGGCGGCTACGCCAACAACGAGGACAAGACCTGGGCGCTGGTCGCGCACTTCGGCGGCGCCCTCGGCGCGCTGGTCAGCTTCGGTCCGCTGGGCTTCGTCGGCCCGCTCGTCGCCTACCTGGCCCGCGGCCAGCAGTCGCCGACCGTGCGGGCGCACGCCCTCGCCGCCCTGAACTTCCAGATCCTCTGGTCGATCATCGCGTTCGTGCTGCTCTTCGTGAGCTGGTGCCTGCTCTTCCTGCCCAGCATCGCCGTCGTGGTGATCCAGATCCTGTTCGGGATCATCGCCGGCATCAAGGCCAACGAGGGCACCCCGTACCGCTATCCGATGACTGCCAACTTCATCAAGTGAACCGGGCCGGCCGCTCCCCCGGCCGGTCCGGAACACCGCTGCCCCGGTCCGAGTTGCGGCGGGCCGCTCAGGGCAGCAGATCGCGGACCACGGCGTCGGCGAGCAACCGCCCGCGCAGGGTGAGCACCGCCCGGCCGGCGGCATACTCGTCGGCGGCCAGCAGGCCGCCGGCCAGCGCCCGCTCGGCGCCGGCCCGGCCGGTGGCGTCGAGCACCGCCAGCGGAAGGCCACTGGCCAGCCGCAGCCGGAGCATCACGTCCTCCATGTGCGCCTCGTCGACCGTGAGCACCTCCCGGGCCAGACCGGGAGACGCGCCGGCGGCCAACCGCTGGGCGTACGCCGAGGGGTGTTTCACGTTCCACCAGCGCACCCCGCCGACGTGGCTGTGCGCCCCCGGCCCCAGCCCCCACCAGTCCGCGCCGGTCCAGTAGAGCAGGTTGTGCCGGCAGCGGGCCTCCTCGGTGCGGGCCCAGTTGGAGACCTCGTACCAGGAGAGCCCGGCCGCGTCGAGCGCGGCCTCCGCGGCCAGGTAGCGGTCCGCGGCCACGTCGTCACTGGGGTACGCCAGCTCGCCGCGCCGCATCCGGGCGGCGAGCCGGGTGCCGTCCTCGACGATCAGGGCGTACGCGCTGACGTGGTCCACCCCGGCGGCGACGACCTGCTCCAGCGAGGCGGCGAAGTCCTCCGCCCGCTCCCCCGGGCTGCCGTAGATCAGGTCCAGGTTGATGTGCTCGAACCCGGCGTCGCGCGCCTCCAGGGCGGCGGCGGTGGCCCGGCCGGCGCTGTGTTTGCGGTCCAGGATCGCCAGCACCCCCGGGGAGGCGGACTGCATGCCCAGCGAGATCCGGGTGTAGCCGGCGGCCCGCAGCAGCTTCAACGATTCCGGGGTGACCGACTCCGGGTTGGCCTCGGTGGTCACCTCGGCGTCGGCGGCCAACCCCCAGGTGCGGTCGATGCCGTCGAGGATGCGGGCCAGGTCGTCGGCGGGGAGCAGGGTGGGCGTGCCGCCGCCGACGAAGACGGTGTCGACCCGGGGCGGCGGGCTGTCGCCGAGCACGCGGGCGGCGAGCGTCAACTCGGCCAGGACGGTGTCGGCGTACCCCTCGCGGCTGGCGCCGCCGCCCAGTTCGGAAGCTGTGTAGGTGTTGAAGTCGCAGTAGCCGCAGCGGCTGGCGCAGAACGGCACGTGCACGTACACGCCGAAGCCGCGCGCGCCGACCGCCGTGGTGGCGGTGGCGGGCAACGATCCGTCGACGGGGACGGTCTCACCATCTGGAAGGACGCCGGGCATGGCCACTAGTGTGCCCGGCATGACCTCTCCCGACGTCCTCGTGCGGGTCGCCACGGCCCGTGGGGTGACCACCCTCACCCTGGACAGCCCGCACAACCGCAACGCGCTCTCCACCGGCCTGATGACCCAGTTGCTGGCCGGGCTGGCGGACGCGGTCGCCGACGAGTCGGTCCGAGTGATCGTGCTGGACCACACCGGCCCGGTCTTCTGCTCCGGCGCGGACCTGAAGGAGACCGCCGCGGCGTACGCCAGCGGGACGGTGCCGGCCGGCATGCTGGGCGACGTGCTCGCGGCGCTCTGGGAGTGCCCGAAGCCGGTGCTGGCCCGGGTCGGCGGGCCGGCGCGGGCCGGTGGGCTGGGCCTGATCGCCGCCGCCGACCTGGCGGTCTGCGCCGACGAGGCGACGTTCGCGTTCACCGAGGTACGCATCGGGGTGATCCCGGCGGTGATCTCGGCGACCGTGCTGCCCCGGCTGCACCCCCGCGCCGCCGCCGAGCTGTATCTGACCGGGGACACCTTCGACGGCCGCCGGGCCGCCGAGATCGGCCTGGTCACGACCTCGGTCCCGGCGGACGGGCTGGACGACGCGGTACGGGGCTACTGCGACTCGCTGGTGCGGGGGGCGCCCGGGGCGCTGGCCGGCGCGAAGGAGCTGCTGCGCCGACCGGGCACCGCCGAGTTGCGCGCCGACCTGGCCCGGCTGTCCGCCGTCTCGACCGGCTACTTCCTGTCCGACGAGGGGCGCGAGGGGGTCACCGCGTTCCGGGAGAAGCGATTGACTCGATGGGTGGTCGCTCTCGACGGTGGTCCCGCTGATCATGCCGGGTAGGACCGAAGGTCGCCGGTCGGCAGGTTGCGGGTGACCTCCGGGGGCCGCCGTCGTTCGGCGGCCCCCGGTGTCCTGTCGGGTCACCAGGCGGTCGCGCCACCGTCGACCGGGTAGTTCGCCCCGGTGATGTACGACGCCCGGTCGGAGGCGAGGAAGACCACCAGCTCGACGACCTCCTCGGGGCGCGCGAAGCGCTTGAGGAGCGTCTTGGCGGTGATGGCGTCCCGGGCCTCCTGGTTGTCACCGAGGTCGCGTTCGCTGGCCGGGGTGAGGGTGGGCCCGGGGCTGACCGCCACCGCGCGGATCCCGTGCGGCGCGCCTTCGAGCGCGAGCTGTCGCGTCATGCCGATGATGCCGGCGTTCGCGGCGGTGTGACCGACCATCGGCGGGACGTGGCCGCCGATCATCCCGGCCATGGAGGCGGCGCTGATGATGACACCGCCGCCGCGTCGGACCAGGTGCGGCCAGGCGAACTTCGACACGAAGTACGGAATGTCGAGTTCTCCGGTGATGGTGTAGCGCCAGTCCTGCACGGAGAAGTCGGGCATCGGGCCGAAGCGGAGCGCGGCCGCGTTGTTGTAGACCACGTCGAGCCCGCCGTAGGCGGCGGCAGCGTCGTCGACGAGCTTGCGTACCTGCTCGGGGTCGGTGAGGTCGACCGGTGCGATGCCGGTCATCTCGCCGCCGGCGGTGCGTACGAGCTCGACCGTCTCGTCGTTACCGGCGACCTGGAGGTCGGCCCCGACGACCTTCGCGCCCTCGCGCGCGAAGGTCAGCGCCGCCACGCGACCCAGACCACCGCCGGTGCCGGTGATCAGCACGACCTTGCCATCGAGCGTTCCCATGGAACTCCTCCTTGTTCGGCGACCAACGCGCCCGGGTATGGGTGGTAGGTCGGATTGACATGTCAACTGAGTTAAGTCCTTGACAGGTCAATCGCTTCCCGATTTCGCATACCCGGTGACGCGCACGACAGCCCTGGCCGCGGCGGGTGACCGAACGAACCGGCAGGTGAGATCGCGACCGGAGCGGGAACGACGCCAACCGGTACGCGACAGCGGAGCCGACCCCGAACCGGTCGGAGGCGACCAGGCCGGGCCCGAACCGCTCGGACGACCCGGAGAGGGCCTGCGGGGACGTACGCTTGTCAGACTGTCGATCTGGGGGTGTGGGTGCGAACTCGGGCAACCGTGGCGGGTGGAGTGGTGCTCATCCTCGTCGCCGTGATCGCTATCTGGCTCGTCGTACGGCAGGTCGGCGACAACCTCACGTTGCCACTGATGGCACGGAAGTGCACCGTGCAGGCCGACGGACGGGTCGCGTTGGACGCCGACCAGATGGCCAACGCGGCGACCATCGCGGCGATCGGCGCGAAGCGCGGCATGCCCGAGCAGGCCGTCGTGGTCGCGCTCGCCACCGCGTACCAGGAGTCCGGGCTGCGCAACCTCGCCGACGGCGACCGCGACTCGGTCGGGCTGTTCCAGCAGCGACCGAGCCAGGGTTGGGGCACTCCGGCGCAGATCCGCGACCCGCGCTACGCGGCCAACCGGTTCTACGCCGCCCTCAAGAAGGTGCGCGGCTGGGAGAAGATGCGCGTCACCGATGCCGCCCAGCGGGTGCAGCGCTCGGCGTTCCCCGAGGCGTACCAGAAGTGGGCCGACGACTCCGAGGTGCTCAGCCGGGCCCTGCTCGGCGACGCCAGCGGCGCGGTCGCCTGCACGGTGGGGCGCACCCCGGCGATGCACGGCGCGGCGGCGGCCGCGCAACTGACCCGCAACCTCGTGCTGGACTGGGGGTTGGAGGGCACCGACCCGACCGACCCGACCGGCCTGGCGGTGACTCCGGGCGACCAACGCGACGGCTGGCGGTACGCGCACTGGCTGGTGTCGCACGCCCAGGACCACGGGGTGAAGCGGGTCCGCTTCGGCGACCTGGAGTGGACCGCCCGCGACGGCTCGTGGGGCCGGGTGGACGGCCGACAGAGCCCCGCCGGCCAGGTGGTGGCCGAGGTGTTCAACGAGGGTTGACCGACCCGGATCTCTCAACCGGCGGTCACCGCACAATCCGGCAATGTGCGTCAAATCGCGCTATTGATCGCTCAGAACTCACGCTGTGCGTTTCTCCCGCTGCGTGGGGTCCCACGGCGGCCCAATCCCGCGCCACACCCTCCCCGAGGCTGGGGCCACCGCGTTACGATCGGCGGCCTGTGCCAGAAAAGGTTTCACCTCATGGGGAGGGGTACGACGCGGTGTTCGATTACGGCGACCGGACCGGTTACGAACCGATCAGCGACACTGACCGCAAGGAGTTCCACGAGCAGGGCTTCCTCCTGCTGCGCAACGTCCTGACGGAGGACCACCGGGCGGCGCTGGAGGCGGCGGTCGACCGCGTCTACGCGGAGGAGCAGGCGAAGGGCACCACCAAGAAGGACGGCACCCTGCACCTGCTCGGCTTCCTGGAGCGCGACGAGCTCTTCGGTGAGCTGCTGACCCACCCGATCGCCTTCCCGTACATGTGGGGGCTGGCCGGCTGGAACATCTACACCCACCACAACCACCTGGACGTCACCCCGCCGGCCGCCGAGCCGGAGAAGCCGTACTGGGGTTGGCACCAGGACGGGTACCGGCAGAACTCCGACCCGGAGACGATGGACCCGAACCTGCCTCGGCCGATGTTCTCGCTGAAGGTCGCGTACGTGCTGTCGGACCTCTCCGAGACCGGCCGCGGCGCCACCAAGGTCATCCCGGGCAGCCACCTGAAGAACTCGCTGCCCCGGCCGGCGGACCTCACCGTGCAGAACCCCGACCCGGAGGGCACGGTGGAGATCACCGCCAACCCGGGCGACGCCTTCATCTTCGACCGCCGGCAGTGGCACTCGCGGTCGACGAACCTGTCGACCATCACCCGCAAGATGCTCTTCGTCGGCTACACCTACCGGTGGATCCGTCCGCTGGACGAGCTGCACCCCGACGTGAACGGCGAGTGGTACCGCAACCGCACCCCCGTGCAGCGCCAGCTGATCGGCGAGGGCACCCACACCGCCAACTACTGGGGCATCAACTGGGACGGGTACGTCGACGACGAGATCCCGCTGCGCAAGGAGCTCAAGGAGCGCGGCCTGCTCGACCGCAACATCCCCTGGCTCCGCTGATCTTCTGCTCGTAGGACGGCCCCCTGCCAACGCCCAGCGTTGGCAGGGGGCCGTTCCACGTCCGCCCGCTGAGCGAGTGCGTTCCGGCTCACCGGCCACCGTACGGTCGGTAGCGTGGCGGGTGCGCGGGGTCGGGGCGCAGCGCCCCCGCCCAGGGCGCGGGGTGGCACAGGAGGCAGCCGCAGTGACGTCCGCTCCGCTTCCCCGGATCCTCCGCCGCCGCGGCGAGCCGGAGTACCCGACGTTCCTGGAGCTCTTCTTCGACCTGGTCTACATCTTCATGTTCTCCCGGCTCGCCGCCAGCCTGGCCGAGGACCTCACCCTTCGGGGCGCGGCGCAGACCGCCGTCCTGCTGCTGGCCGCCTGGTGGGTCTGGGTGTTGACCGCCTGGCTCACCGACCTGTTCAACCCCCGCCTGCCGATCATCCAGGCGACCACCCTGCTGGTCATGCTCGGCACCCTGCTGATGGCGATCGCGACGCCGTTCGCCTTCGGTCGGTACGGGTGGCTCTTCGTCGCGGCGTACTTCGGCATTCACCTGGTCCGGGACGCCGTCCTGATCCCCGGCACCCGGGTGAACCGTCCGATCCAGGCCAGGAGCATCCGGGTGTTCTTCTGGTTCGGCATCACCGTGACGCCCTGGGTGGCCGGGGTGTTCGTGGACGAGACCGCTCGACTGGTGCTCTGGTCGCTCGCGGTGGCGGTCGACCTCGGCTCGGCCCGGATCGGCTGGCCGACGCCGGGGCTGGGACGCACCGAGCTCGCCAGTCAGATCTTCACCGGGGTGCACCTCTCCGAGCGGCACCGGGCGATCTTCATCGTCGCGCTCGGCGAGTTGATCCTGAGCACCGGCACGGGGCTGGCCGGCAGCGGATTCACGGCCGGCGCGGTGGCCACCGGCGCGGTCGCGTTCCTCAGCGCGGTCCTCCTGTTCCAGCTCTACTTCCAGCGGGTCCAGCGGATCCTGGCGCCACCGAGCGTCAAGACTGTGGAACGGGTCCGCTCCGGCACCTCCACCTCGTACAGCCATCTGGTCATGGTCGCCGGGGTGGTGCTGGTCTCGACCGGCACCTCGCTGGTCATCGACCGGCCGTTCGGCCGCGCCCCGGTCGAGCTGATGGTCGCCATCCTCGGCGGACCGGTCCTGTTCCTGCTCGGCACCGTCCTGTTCGATGCCGTGGTGACCGGCCGGGCCCTCTGGTCCCGGGTGCTGGCGATCGTGGTGTTGGTTGCCCTGATGGCACCCGCCACACTCCTGCTTCCGCCCCTGGCCGCCCTGATGCTGGCGAACCTGATCCTGCTGATCACCCTGGTCGGCGAAGGGCTGGCCGCACGCAGTCGCCCGGTCGGGGCCGCCGCGCCAGCACGATGACGGGCCGTCCGCGACCGCCGTGCGGAGTCAGCGCAGCATCGGCGGTGCCGGCGTACGCGCGTGTCGCCGGGTGCTCACCAGGTTCGCCACGGCGATCAGGAGCAGCACCGTCATGGCGAGCAGGGCGACCAGCACCGGCGGCAGCAGGGGCGTGGCCGGCGCCACGCACGCCAGCAGCACCAGCCCGGCCGACCGGGACCGCGAGATCCGCCCGAACACGGTGAAGTCGAGGACGCCCCGGCCGACCAGGTACAACGCGGGTCCGCCGAGGATCACCGCGGCCCACGACGGCGGGGTCTCGCCCAACGGGCGGCCCACCACCAGCCGGCTGGTGACCGCCGCGCCGACGATTCCGGCCACCATGATCAGGTGGGTGACCGCGGCGGACTGGGTGAGCAGCGCCGGGTTGGACGACCGGGCGATCGCGTCGGTCAGCAGCTCACCGGCGCGGTAGATGTAGATCCGCCACATCAACACCACGGTGGTGAACACCACGAGCAGTGCCCAGGCTCGCTCCAGCGTGTACTCGCTCATGCTGAAGGTCGTTCCGGTCACGAAGATCGAGACACCGAGCGCGACGATGACGAACTGCCGGTAACGCTCGGCCACCCGGGCGCCGACCAGCCGCCAGTCGCGCGGTCGTGAGCGGCCGATCCCGGGCACCGGCCAACCGAACGCGGCCGCGCCGTACTCGACGACGACAGCGAGCGCCCAGATCGCCAACTGCCCCGAACCGCCGACGAGCGCCCCACCGATCCAGCCGATGCCGGCGATGGTCTCCCAGATCTGGATCCGGATGGTACGACGCGGCGGCCTCCTGGGCGAGACGACCAGGACGTAGTAGGCCATGGTGCTGAGGTGGATGAACACGTACGTGACGGCGAAGAACAGCCGACGATCGCCGTACGCGTCGGCCGCGAGCGCGGCCAACAGCAGGCTGGCCGCCGCCACCCAGATGAACTGCCCCTGCCCGGCCGGGCGGGTCAGGTCGACGCTGTCCGCCGCCCACACGGTGAGCGCCCAGATCATCGTGAACCCGAGCAACAGCACCAGCGTCTCGGTGATGCCGGTCCAGGTCAGGTTGTCGGCCAGCACCGTCGCCAAGGTGACCAGCGCGAAGACGTAGACGAGGTCGAAGAAGAGTTCCAGGAACGCCGGACGCTCCAGGCCCGGATCGGGGGGTGACGCCGTCGTGGCGCCGCCGTCCATCGCCATCGACATCGCGCTCCACCCGGTCCCCCGCCGCAGGCCCTTGATGGGGACAATACGGGCAACCGTCCGCCGTTGGTCCCGTCCTTGCGTTCTTGTCGGCCGCCAACTACCCCGACCTGGACGGGATGGCCGCGTGTCGTCGCGGCACCGCGGTCAGCCGCGGGAGGCGAGGCGGCGGCGGGCCTTGTCCCGAATCGGCTCCGGCAGGCCCTCGGCGTCGAGCAGCCGGGGCAACAACTCCGGCTCCAGGCTGGTCGCCCGGAACACCTCGCCGATGGTCACACCGTGCGCCGGCCGGTCCACCACCTCGACCGGGTCGCCCGCGCCGATCTCCCCCTCGCGAAGCACCCGAAGGTAGGCCCCAGGGGATGCCCGGACGGTGAACCGCTTGATCAGATCCGGTACGCCCCAGAACCCGGCGAAGGTGGTGCAGGGGGTGCGCGGCTTGGTGACCTGGAGCAGGGCGGAACCGACCTGCCACTGCTCACCGATCACCGCACCCGTCACGTCGACCGCGTAGGTGGTCAGGTTCTCGCCGAAACTGCCGGGCGGGATGGCACGGCCCAGCTCGGCCACCCACCAGGCGGCGTCCTCCTCCGCGTAGGCGTAGACGGCCTGGTCAGGGCCACCGTGGTGGGCCCGCTCACCGATGAAGTCGCCCGCCAGGCCGCTGGTCAGCAGCGACACCGGGCCGTCCACCGGCCGCTTGTCGATGCCGCTGCGACCGCTTGCGTCGCCGGCCCACCCCGCCTCGGTCACGATGCCGAGGTTCACCGCTGCCACCCTGCCCGTCATGACCGTCAGCCTAGTGGCGGTCCGGCGCCGGCCAACCCTCCCGGCGCTGGGCCCAGCGCCGGCGACAGCCCTCCCGACGCGGGGCCCAGCGCCGACGTCAGCCCTCGCGGCGCGGGGCCCAGCGCCGACGTCAGCCCTCGCGGCGCGGGGTCAGCCCTTGACGGCGCCGGCCACCAGGCCGGAGACCATCCGACGCTGCACCAGCAGGAAGAAGATGATGACCGGCAGGGTGAACAGGGTGGACGCGGCCATCACCGGCCCCCAGTTGGTGTCGTCCCGACCGAAGAAGAAGGTCATCGCCACCGGCAGGGTGTAACTGCCCTGGTCGTTGATGAACGTCAACGCGAAGATCAGCTCGTTCCACGCCGTGATGAACGAGAAGATGCTGGTGGCCACCAGGCCGGGCGCGACCAGCGGGAAGAGCACCCGGCGGAAGGTCTGGGCCCGACTGGCCCCGTCGATCGCCGCCGCTTCCTCCAGTTCCTTCGGCACCGCGGCGACGAAGCCACGCAGCATCCAGACCGCGAACGGCAGCGAGAAACCGAGGTACGTGAGGATCAGACTGGGCAGGGTGTTGTAGAGCCCCAGCCGCTGGATCATCAGGAACAGCGGGATGACCAACGCCTCCAGCGGGATCATCTGCACCACCAGCAGCATGATCAGGAAGCTGGTCCGCAGCCGGAACCTGAACCGGGCCACCGCGGTCGCGGCGAGCAACGCCACCAGACCGCTGAGCACCACCGTGGAGACAGCGACCAGCGCGCTGTTGAGGAAGAAGTCGAGGAAGCTGACGCCGGGGATCAGGTTGCCGGTCAGGATCTCCCGGTAGTGCGCCAACGTCGGATGGGTCGGCACCGGCTGCGGGGTGGCCGAGAAGATCTCGTTGCTCGGCTTCAGCGAGGTGGAGATCATCCAGTAGACCGGGAACGCCGCGAAGAGCGCGACCAGCAGCCCGGCGCCGTTGAGGGCCACCTTCTTCACGACTCGTCCTCCTGCCTGAGCACCATCCGTACGTAGAAGCCGGTGACAACCAGCAGGATCAGCGTGAGGATCACCGCGATGGCCGCGCCGAGTCCGTACTTCGGCGGCGGGGAGAAGGCTTCGGCGTACGAGTAGATGGCGAGCATGAACGTCGGCCGGTCCTGGGTGCCGCCGGCCAGCACGAACTGCTGGGTGAAGACCTTGAAGTCCCAGATCGTCGAGAGCACGATCAGGATCCCGAAGACCGGGCGCAGCAACGGGAAGGTGATCTTCCAGAAGACCCGCCACGGGCTGGCGCCGTCCACCCGGGCCGCCTCGTGCAGCTCACTCGGCACGCTCTTGAGACCCGCCAGCACACTCACCGCGATGAACGGGAACGAGTGCCAGACCACCACCAGGGTGAGGATGGCGAAGAAGAGCAATGGCGAGTTGAACCACCCGTAGCCGGTCCAGTCGCTGCGCCCGAACAGGCTGTTCGAGAGCCCGTCCGGCAACGCGTTGAACAGCCACGTGACCAGGCCGCTCGTGTCGTCGAAGATCCATTTCCAGACGATGGTGCCGGTCAACGCCGGCGTGGCCCAGGCGAGCATCACGCAACTGGCCACGAACGTCGCCATCTTGCGACCGAGCCGGTTGAGCAGCAGGCCCACCAGGGTGCCGAGCACCATGGTGAGCAGCACGTTGGCCGCGGCGAACAGCACCGTGTTGCGCAGCACGGTCAGGAAGAACGGGTCGGAGAGGATGTCGGTGTAGTTGCCGAGCCCCACCCACGGCCACTCCCGATCGCCGCGCAGTTGCCGGACGCTGTTCAGGCGGTAGAAGGACATCACCACCACCTGGCCGAGCGGCCAGAGCAGCAGCACCCCGATGATCAGCAGGGCGGGCAGGAGCAGCAGGTAGGGCAGGCGGTCCACCCGGCGACGCCGCCGCGCGGGGGTCTCCCGCGCGGCGGCTGCCTCCGGCACCTCGGTCAGCGTGGTCACTTGGCGTTGAGGATGCTTTCCATCTCACCGGCCGCATCGGCGGTAGCCTTCTCGACCGTCTTCTGACCCTTCATGACCGAGCTGTTCATCGCCTGGGTCACCGTCTTCGTCCGGCTGACCTCCACCCACTTCGGGGTGAGCGGCGTGAGCTTGGTGTTCTGCATGGTGGTGGCGAACGCCGCCATCACCTTGTCGTTCGCGTACGCGTCGCCGGAGACCAGGTCCTGGTAGACCGGGAAGAAGCCGAGGCTGCTCGCGAAGCTCTGCGCGTTCTTCTTGTTCAGCAGCACGGTCAGGTAGTCCCAGGCCAGGTCCTGCCGCTCGCTGTCCTTCCAGATCGCCACGTCCGAGCCGCCCGCGAAACCGGGTGCCGCCTTGCCGTCCGGGCCGGGGATCGGGAACGTACCCCAGACCTTCTCGATCTCGGGGTTGTCCTTCTTGATGGCGCCCTGCTGCCAGCTGCCGGCGAAGGCCATCGCGGCCTTGCCGGTGGCGAACTGGGTACGCGCGTCGATCTCGTTCCAACCCGCCGCAGCCGGCGGGGCGACCTTGTGCACGGTCACCAGGTCGGTCCAGAACCTGACGGCCCGCTGCGCCTCGGGCGTGGTGTAGCCGGACTTCCAGGTGCCGCCCTGGTTGCTGGCGATCTCGCCGCCCGCGCCCCAGAGGAAGGAGTAGAAGGGCAGCTCGGAGTTGCCGGGAAGCGCGATGCCGTAGGTGCCCTTCTTCTTCGCCTGCACGGCCTTGGCCACGGTGACCAGGTCGTCCCAGGTCTTCGGGGGCTGCACGCCGGCCTCGGCGAACCAGTCGGTGCGGTAGTAGATCGCCCGCACACCCGCGTACCAGGGGACGCCGTACTGCTTGCCGTCGAGCTGCGCGTTGCGCACCAGGTCGGGCAGCAGATCCTTGCCGTCGGCCCAGCCGCCCATCCGACCACTCACGTCGGCGAGCGCCTCCTGGGCGGCCCAACCCTGAGTCTCGGTGTTGCCCAGCTCGGTGATGTCCGGACCCTCACCCCCGGCGAGCGCCGCCTGGAACTTCTTGGGCGCCTCCAGCCAGGGGATGTACTGCACGACCACGTCGGTGTCGGGGTGCTTCTGGCGGAACTCGGCCTCGACTCCGTCGAGGAAGGAGTTCTGCGCGTCCCCGCCCTCACCCATCATCCAGACCGTGAGCTTGCTGTCGTCGCCCGCGTCGTCGCCGGAGCCTCCACAGCCGGTCAGCACCATCGCGGCCGAGGCCACCATGGCGGTGACCGGGGCCAGCCGCTTCCACCTGTTCACGCCACTTCTCCCCTCGCGCCGCCTGGAACTAACCTTCTCCGCCGCACCCTAGTACGGAGAATTCCTTTACGACAGTGGGTGGAACCGGCCGAAGCGTGGCGACCGTACCGCAGCGGCCCGACGACCGGCGCTCCGGCATCGGGCCAAAGTTGGGCACTTCAGCACGAAAGAGCGCCCGGCTCTTGGCCGGGCGCCCTTTCCAGTCGTGCTGTCCTACGAGTGGTGCTGTGTCGTCAGATGATGCCGGGTCGTTATCGGGTGACGCTGCGGCGGCGACCCACACCGGCCACCAGCGCGACCGCGATCGCGGCCACCACGACCTGCACCAGCAGCTCGCCCCAGTCGACACCGTTCGTCTCGGTCGCGATGCCGATGGCCCGCGCCAGGACCGTGCCCAGCAGCGCGGCGCCGACACCGATCAGCAGGTGCAGCCAGATCGGCATGTTCTGCCGGCCCGGGACGACCAGGCGGCCGAGCGCGCCGACGATGAGACCAACAACGATCGCAGTGATGATGCCCCACACGGTGAGCTCCACGGCCACCCTCCTTCAAAGAATGTCTGACACACGGTGCGTGTGCTTCCTGTCGTGACCGTTAATTGCCCGACCCACCCAAAATCCAAACCGACTTCACTCACGAAACGATCACGACTTGGCCGACAAGAACACGTTCCACCGCAGGCCCACCAGCACACCGAGGCACCGAGGCACCGAGGCACCGAGGCACCGAGGCACCGAGGCACCGAGGCACCGAGGCACCGAGGCACCGAGGCACCGAGGCACCGAGGCACCGAGGCACCGAGGCACCGAGGCATGATCAACACGAGTTCCTTGAAACCGCGGCATCACACCCGCCAGGACACCCCGACATCACCAAAACCGAGTCGATCACCGCGATCCAGCCCGCCGGAGACGCCCGAAACAGCTCCGGCGACGCCGCGCGGTGGGCCGAAGACGCCGCGCGGGACGCCGAAGACGCCCGACGGTGCGCCGCGACGCCGCGCGGGACGACCACCGATGCCCCTGGGACGCTGCCCACCCGCCATGAGGCCCGGCTGTGGGCACTCACCGAGGCGGCCTGGGCCCGAGTCGCACGCGGCGGTGGGCGGAACGCCGATGGGCGCCCGACCTGTCGGTCGGGCGCCCATCGAGGTGTCGCGGTGGTACGGGTTGGTGCTGTGGTGTTATCGGGTCACGCGGCGGCGGCCACCCACACCGGCCACCAGTGCGACCGCGATCGCGGCCACCACGACCTGGACCAGCAGCTCGCCCCAGTCGATGCCGTTCGTCTCGGTCGCGATGCCGATGGCCCGCGCCAGTACGGTGCCCAGCAGGGCCGCGCCGATACCGATCAGCATGTGCAGCCAGATCGGCATGTTCTGCCGGCCCGGGACGACCAGACGGCCGAGCGCGCCGACGATGAGACCGACAACGATCGCAGTGATGATGCCCCACACGGTGAACTCCACGGTCGCCCTCCTTCTAAGAATGTCTGACACACGAGGTGTGTTCTTCCTGTCGTGACCGCTAAGTGCCCGACCCACCGAAAGCCCAAACCGACTCACCGCGAAGGACAACGTCAGCTGTCAATGCTCTAACGGTGCGTCGGTTGACGCGTGAGGACGTCCACACAGGTGGGAGGCCATCTCGTGGACCCGCCGACCGCACGGCAGCGGCAGAAAAATTTTCCACGCCCGGCGGTCACCTCAACGCATCGCAGCGCTCAGCCGTCAATCACGCGAGCACCCGAGACGCCCGGAAACGCGACGCGCCCGGGCGCGGTTGGCACCCGGGCGCGTACGGCGTCTTGACCTACTTCTTGCCGGCGGCCTTGCCGTCCCCGGAGTCGGAGGAGAGGGCGGCGATGAAGGCCTCCTGCGGCACCTCGACCCGGCCGACCATCTTCATCCGCTTCTTGCCTTCCTTCTGCTTCTCCAGCAGCTTGCGCTTACGGCTGATGTCGCCGCCGTAGCACTTGGCGAGAACGTCCTTGCGGATCGCCCGGATGATTTCCCGGGCGATGACCCGGCTGCCGATGGCCGCCTGGATCGGCACCTCGAACTGCTGGCGCGGGATCAGGGTGCGCAGCTTGGCGGCGATGGTGACGCCGTAGTTGTACGCCTTGTCCTTGTGCACGATGGCGCTGAACGCGTCCACCGGCTCGCCGTGCAGCAGGATGTCCACCTTCACCAGGTCGGACGCCTGCTCGCCGGAGGGCTCGTAGTCGAGCGAGGCGTAGCCCTTGGTACGGCTCTTCAGCTGGTCGAAGAAGTCGTAGATGATTTCCGCGAGGGGCAGCGTGTAGCGCAGCTCCACCCGGTCGGCCGAGAGGTAGTCCATGCCGAGCAGGGTGCCGCGCCGGCCCTGGCAGAGCTCCATGACCGCGCCCACGTAGTCGTTCGGCGTCAACACGGTGGCCCGGACCACCGGCTCGTACACCTCGGCGATCTTGCCGGTGGGGTACTCGCTCGGGTTGGTGACGACGATCTCCTCGCCGTCGTCCGTGATCGCCCGGTAGACGACGTTGGGCGCGGTGGAGATCAGGTCGAGGTTGTACTCGCGCTCCAGCCGTTCCCGGATGATCTCCAGGTGGAGCAGGCCGAGGAAGCCGCAGCGGAAGCCGAAGCCGAGCGCGCCGGAGGTCTCCGGCTCGTAGTCCAGGGCGGCGTCGTTGAGCTTGAGCTTGTCCAACGCCTCGCGCAGGTTCGGGTAGTCGGACCCGTCGATCGGGTAGAGGCCGGAGTAGACCATCGGCTTCGGGTCCTTGTAGCCACCCAACGCCTCGGCCGCCGGCCGACTGTTGATGGTGACCGTGTCACCGACCCGGGACTGCCGCACGTCCTTCACACCGGTGATCAGGTAGCCGACCTCGCCGACGCCGAGGGCCTCGGCCTTGACCATCTCGGGTGAGATGACGCCGATCTCCAGCAGTTCGTGCACCGCGCCGGTGGACATCATCTTGATCCGGTCGCGGGCGCTGATCCGGCCGTCGATGACCCGGACGTACGTGACGACGCCGCGGTAGACGTCGTACACCGAATCGAAGATCATCGCCCGGGCGGGCGCCACGGCGTCACCGACCGGTGGGATGAACTGCCGGACGATCTCGTCGAGCAGGTACGGGACGCCCTCGCCGGTCTTGCCGGAGACCCGGATGCAGTCGGCGGGGTCGCCACCGATGAGGTGGGCCAGCTCTTCGGCGTACTTCTCCGGCTGCGCCGCCGGCAGGTCGATCTTGTTGAGGACCGGGATGATGCGCAGGTCGTTCTCGAGAGCCAGGTAGAGGTTGGCCAGGGTCTGCGCCTCGATGCCCTGCGCGGCGTCGACCAGCAGCACGGCGCCCTCGCAGGCGGCCAGCGACCGGGACACCTCGTAGGTGAAGTCCACGTGCCCCGGGGTGTCGATCATGTTGAGCACCGCGTGCTCACCGGCCCGCTCACCCTCGCGGATGGTCCACGGCATGCGGACGGCCTGGCTCTTGATGGTGATGCCGCGCTCGCGCTCGATGTCCATCCGGTCCAGGTACTGCGCGCGCATCTGCCGCGGGTCGACCACGCCGGTGAGCTGCAACATCCGGTCGGCCAGGGTCGACTTCCCGTGGTCGATGTGGGCGATGATGCCGAAGTTCCGGATGCGACCGGGGTCGGTGGCACCAGGGGCGTTCGCGCCGGGATCGAGCTTCGGTGGCACAGCGGTCCGTTCTGGTCGGCTGACGTGAACAGGCCGGCGCGCCGCCGACCCCCTCTATGTTCCCACGCCGCCGGGGTGCGCCCGCTGCGCGGGCGATGGATCGGCGCGAGGACCCCTCACTCCATCGGCGGCTCGACGAAGAGCGCGGCCAGCCGGGGCAGCCGCCGACGCGCCTCGTCCTCGTCGTCGAAGTCCCAGAAGTCGTTGAGGTCCGGCGTCCGCACCGGGTCGCGGTCCGCCGGCAGTTCGGTGGCGGTGGCCTTGCGGTACGCGTCCCAGGGCACCGAGAGCATCTGCTCGGCGGAGAACTCCTCGCCGCTGAGCGAGGCGGCCCGCACCTGGGGCAGTTCGGCCAGCGAGTCCGGTTCGGCGACCGCGCGGGCGAAGACGGCACGACCCTGGGTCATCAACCAGCCCCGGAAGTGTTCAAAGCCGTCGGCCGAGGCGCCACCGTTGATCAGGTACGCCGCACCCCACAGGTCCGCCTTGTGCGAGGCGGCCAGCACCCGCGTCTGGTGCCGCGCGTACCCGATGATGTCCTCCGGGTCGCGCGCGGCGAGTAGCGCGACGGCCCGCGCGGCGACCGGGCCGGGCTCACCCCCGCCGCCAGCCCGCGCCTCGTCAATCAGCTGCCAGAAGTCCTCGGTCCTCATGGCTTGGCAGTCTGGCAGTGTCGCCGTGCGTCGCGCACGTACCCCGGGGCAGCATGGAGGGATGTCTCCTCCCCCGCTGCCGCCGGTGCCGTACCACGCGAGCGCCCTGCGCCCGTCGTGGCCGGCGTTGCCGGCGGCGCTGCGGGCCGCGGTCGCGGAACGGCTCGGCGCGCCGGTGGTCACCGCCCGGGTCGCGGGGGCGGGCTTCACCCGGGGGTTCGCCGCCGTGCTCGACACCGCCGACGGTGGTCGGGCCTTCGTCAAGGCCGCACCCGCCGCCGAGCAACCGCATCTGGTCGACTGGTACGCCCGAGAGGCCGCGATCCTCGATCGGCTGCCGGTGGACCTGCCGGCGCCCCGCCCCCGGTGGACCCTCTCCGCGGCCGGCTGGTTCGTGCTGTGCACCGACGCCGTCGACGGGCACACCCCGCGCCTGCCCTGGGTGCCCGCCGAACTGGATGCCACCCTCGCCGGGTACGCGCGGGTCGCCGCCGTCCTGGCCGACCCGCCGGCCGAGCTGAGAACGCTCGGCCTGCCGCACCTGGCCGACCTGGCCCGGTCGGACATCCTCTGGTGGGAGGAGGTTGCCGCCGATCGCGAGCCCACCCCACCACTGCCCGCGCCGCTGCTGGACCGGCTGCCCGAGTTGGTGGAGCTGGAGTCCCTCCTCCCCCGGTACGCCGCCGGGGCGACCAGCCTGATCCACGGCGACCTGCGGGTCGACAACGTGCTGATCGACTCGGACGGCCGAGCCTGGTTCTGCGACTGGACCTGGGTCTGCTCCGGGCCGGCCTGGTTCGACCTGGCCGGCCTGCTGCTCACCGCGTACGCCAGCGGGCTGGACGCGGACCGGCTCTTCGCCGCGCACCCGGCCACCGCCGGCGCGCCCCCGGACGCGCTGGACGCGACCCTGGCCGCGTTGGCCGGCTACTACCTCACCGGCGCTACGGCGGCACCGCCGACGGCC
>NZ_JAKKFF010000283.1 GCF_022229015.1 Micromonospora foliorum | reverse complement strand
CTCCGTGGCGAGGGCCTCCGGGCGGGCGCGGTCGACGGCGGGTAGGCCGGTGGGCACGGTCGGGGCTTCCAGGGCTGGCTGACCCGGGCCGCGCCGGGCGCGGGTGGGCAGGTCGGGGGTGCCGGTTGCCGGGGTGGTCCGCTGTCGGGTGGGGAGAACGGTGTCCGCCTCGGCCTCCTCGTCCGCCTCGGGGGTGGTGGTGGCTGGCGTCGGCACCGCCGACGGCACCGCCACCTCCGGCGCGGTGGTCGTCGGTGCGGCGAGCGCGACCGGTGCGAGGGACGCCGGACGACCGGTGTCCGTGGTGGGCGCCGACGGCATCGGGATGGCCGTGCCGGCCCGGAACGAGCCCGAGTCCTCCGGGGACACGTCGGCCTCGGTGACCAGCTCCAGCGGGATCAGCACGACCGCGGTGGTGCCGCCGTACGCGGACTCCTTGAGCCGTACCCGCACGCCGTGCCGTTCGGTCAGCCGGCTCACCACGTAGAGCCCGAGGCGGGCGGCGTTGGCGAGGTTCAGCTCGGACTGGTCGACGATCCGGTGGTTCGCCGCGGCCAGGTCCTCCTCGCTCATGCCGAGGCCCCGGTCCTCGATCTCGATGGCGAACCCGTTGGAGACCAGCTGGCCGCGGACCTCGACCGTCGTGTGCGGCGGGGAGAACGACAGGCCGTTCTCGATCAGCTCGGCGAGCAGGTGGATGACGTCGCCGACCGCGCGGCCGGCGAGCGAGACCGGCCCGAGCGGCAGCACGTTGACCCGGGTGTAGTCCTCCACCTCGGCCACCGCGCCGCGCACCACGTCAACCATGGGGACGTTGCGTCGCCAGGCCCGACCCGGGGTGGAGCCGGAGAGCACGATGAGGTTTTCCGCGTTGCGCCGCATCCGGGTGGCCAGGTGGTCGACCCGGAACAGGTCCTCCAGCTCCTCCGCGTCGTGTTCGCGGCGCTCCATCGCGTCGAGCAGGGTGAGCTGACGGTGGACGAGCGCCTGCGTGCGTCGGGCCAGGCTCAGGAAGACCTCACGGACGTTACGACGCAGGTCGGCCTGCTCGACCGCAGTACGCAGGGCGGTCTCCTGAACGGCGTTGAACGCCTTGCCGACCTGGCCGATCTCGTCGGTGCCGAACTCCAGCGGGGGCGCCTCGGTGGCCACGTCGACCTCCTCGCCGCGCCCGAGCCGCTCCACCACCCGGGGCAGCCGTTCGTCGGCGAGCTGCCAGGCGGCCTCCCGCAGCCGGTCCAGCTGGCGCAGCAGGTTCCGGGCGGTGGTGATCGAGACGACGACGGAGGCGATGACGGCGAGCAGGCCCAGACCGGTGGCGAGCACCAGTCGGACGACGACCATCACGGCCACGCCGGTGGCCCGACCGACAATGCCCTCACCGCCAGCGGTCACGGCGTCGTTCACCTCGGCCAGCACCGGCTCGACCGTGCCCCGCCACTGCTCGGCGCCGATCGGCAGCTGGGTCGACGGCCGCCCCTCGCGGATGATGCTGTCCTGCACGGCACGCAGTCGGGTGAACGCCTCACCCTCGACCAGCCGCTGATAACGGCGCTGGTCGGCGTCGGCGAGCCGGACGCGGGTCTCCTCACCGAGGAAGCGCTCCGAGCCGACAAGCGCGACGTAGCGGGCGTACTCGGCGCCGCTCATCCGACCGTTGCCGAAGAGGCCGCTGAGCAGCGCGTCCTCCTGGGAGATCAGCTCCTTCATCCGGTTGAGCTGGATCAGGGCCGCCGCCTCGCCGGCGATCTGCTTGTCGTCCAGGCTGCCCGTCACGTCGTAGATCTGGAAGATCGACTCGATCGCGCCGGTGTACGCCTCAGCGGCCGCGATCCGGTCGATCTTGCGGTCCAGCACCTCGGCGCGGGTCTGCTCCAGCGCGTTGACCTGGGCGATCGTCAGACCGAGCTGGGTGTCCAGTGCGGAGCTGCCGGCGATGTCCACCTGCCAGTCGCGCACCGAGTCAGCGAAGTCGGCGGCCAGCTCGGCGGTCTTGCGCTGCTCGGCTTCGAGAGCCGTCCGCTGCGTCGCCTCGGGGTTGCTCAGGTACGCCTGGGTCAACCGCCGCTCCACCTGGAGCTCCTGCAACAGCGGCTCGCTCGGTGTGTAGACCTTGCTGTTCAGCAACTGGACACCGAGCAGGTTGAAGCCGTCCCGCAGGGTCACCCACGCCGCGAACATCCAGAGCGCGACCAGGGAGAGCAGCAGGGCGACAACCTTGGTGCGGATACTCGTACCGCGAGAACGCATTGAACCGTCCCAGGCCGGGCGTTGACTCAGCGCATCAACGAATGATCAGAGGGGGCGACGTCCCACCGCAGCGGGGCATCCGGGGCTGAGGCTCTGCGTACGCTAGCAGTGTCCACACAACCCCTCAAGTTGCTGTTTTTGTTACCTGGTAACCGCAATCCACCACCGATCGGTCTCCGTCCGCGGCACGCAGGCCGGCCAGCCGGCAGGCGGCGAGCACTGCGGCGCGAACGATGACGGTCGGACAGTACAGCTCCTTGCCGTACCACAGTGGAGGGTGCTCCCGGGCGGCCGATCCGTGCAGGTAGGCGTGCCCGCGAGCCACGGCGTCGTCGACCCGTGGCACCGTCGTCGGCACCGCCAGCAGCACCTGGAGGGCGTACGCGGTCTCCTCGGCGGTGCCGTCCCAGCGCCCCCAGGATCCGTCCGCGCGCTGGCTGTCCAACACCCAGCCGGCCGCCCGGTCCACCGCCTCGGCGGCGGCCGCACCCCGCCCGAACTCGGCCAGTGCCAACACGCAGCAGGCGGTGGCGTAGTACGGCGAGGCGTGCCACCGGTCCTCCCAGGGGCCGTCGGCGAGCTGGTGTGCCGGCAGCACGGCGCTGAGCCGCTCGACCGTTCGGTGGTACCGGGCGTCCGCGTCGGGGTGTGCGGCCACGTGCTGGCCGAACGCGTCCAGCACGTGCGCGTTTGTGGTGACCGAGAAGCCGTCCTCGCTCCCCGGCCAGGTGCAGAAGCCGTCCGCCGTCTCGTACGCCCACAGGGTGGCCGGGTCCGCCGGACGGCCGAGCCGGGCCAGCGCGTCCA
>NZ_JAKKFF010000282.1 GCF_022229015.1 Micromonospora foliorum | reverse complement strand
GGGGCGGCGGGTGCCGGAGCGGGGGCGGCGGGCGCCGGGGGCATGGTCGAGCGCGGACCGGTGTAGCCACCCGCCTGTACGGCCGGGGTGGTGTCCCGCGAGTCCAGCGGCGACTGCCACTGTGCGGGCGCCGGCGAGCTGGTCCGCCACTGGTCGGGCAGCGTCGCCGCCGTCGTGGCGGCACCGGCGAACTGCTCGGCGTGACCGACCGGGGTGAGCGGCGTCTGCTCCACGGCCATCGGCTGACGCGGCCGGGTGAGCACCTGCTCGCGGCCCCGGTTGCTGGGCAGCACCACGGTGGCGGCGGGCAACGTCACCTGGGCGACGGTGCCACCCTCGACGTTGCGGCGCAGCTCCACCCGGATGCCGTAGCGGGAGGCGAGCCGACTCACCACGGCCAGACCCATCAGCCGGAACGCGGCGACGTCGACGCTCGGCGGGGCGGCCAGCCGCCGGTTGAGCGAGTCGAGCTGCTCGTCGGTGAGGCCGAGCCCACGGTCCTCGATCTGGATCAGGACGTAGTCGCGGATCCGCCGACCGTCGGCGACCACCGTGGTGTTCGGCGGCGAGAACCGGGTGGCGTTGTCGAGGAGTTCGGCGACGAGACGTACCACGTCGTTGACCGCGTGCGCGGCCACCGAGATGTCGGTGTCGACCGTCCCGAACTCGATGCGGTTGTACAGCTCCACCTCGGACTGGGCGGCGCGCAGGACATCCACCACCAACGCGTCGTCACGACGCGGTACGGCGGAGTCGGCGCCGGCCAGGACCAGCAGGTTCTCGTCGTTGCGCCGCATTCGGGTGGCCAGGTGGTCCAGTTCGAAGAGCTGCGCGAGCCGCTTCGGGTCCTCCTCGCCGCGCTCGATCGCGTCCAGCTCGCCGATCATCCGGTCGACGAGGGTCTGACTGCGGCGGGCCAGGTTGAGGAACATCGCCGAGACGCTGGTACGCAGTGCCGCCTGCTCGGCGGCGACCCGCACCGCCTCCCGGTGGACGACGTTGAAGGCCAGTGCCACCTGACCGACCTCGTCGCGGGTGTTGAGCTGGATGGGGTCCCGGACCTGTCGGACGATCTCGTCCACCCCGCCGTCACCCACGCTGCCCATGTTCTGCAGCCGCTGCACGGCGTCGGGCAGGTCGTGGTTGGCCACCGAGAGGGCGCCCTCACGCAGCCGGCGCAGCGAGTGGTTGAGCGAGCGGGCCAGCACCACGGCCAGCGACACGGCGATGATGAGGGTCAGCAGCACCAGGACCGACTCGACCACGGCCTGCCGGATGACGTCCGAGCGCGCCTGGTCGGCCTGCTGGAGCAGTCGGTCCTGCAGTTGGATCTCGGCCCAGCGCATCAGGTCGTTGACGGCGCCGATGGCAGCGGTGGCGTCCTGCGCGGTGACAAGCGGGCGCTGCCCGACCGAGCGGGTGATGTCGGTGGCCACCCGGTCGGCCAGGCCGACCGCGTCACCGGAGACGGTGCTGTCGACCAGGGCGCGCTGCACCGGGTCGGCGGCCAGCGAGAAGGCGACCAGGGCCTCCTGCTGACCGGTCAGCGTTGCCACGAAGGAGGAGAACTGCTCCGAGTCGAGCTGGCCGGCCGTCAGCGCGGTGAAGGCGACGGCCTCTTCCTCGGCCACGGAAGCCTTGGCGCGGGCGAAGGCGGAGACCGCGCGGCGGCTGTCCGCCAGGCTCTCGTCGCCGGGCAGCTGGGCCAGGCCGTCACCGTACGAGACCAGGTCGGTGAGGATGACCCCGTAGCGGAGCACCGCCTCGGCGACCGCCATCTGCCGGCGGTCCAGCACCTCCTGACGGGTGCCGTCCAGGGTGGCCAGGTGCTCGTCGATGACGGCCAGCCGGTCCCGCAGGGCGGCCGGCACCTCGCCGACCCGGCCCCGCTCGGCCCGGTACTCGTCCACCTGCTGCTGCGTCTTGCGGACCCGCAGGTTGTACGCGTCGGCCGGCTGCTGCGGGGCGGCCAGGTAGGCGGCCGCGGCCATCCGTTCGGCCTGGAGGTCCTGGGTGAGCGCGCTGACGTCGACGGAGAGGGCGGTCAGTGCCCGGGCCTGAGTGGCGTCGAAGGCACCCTCGCCGACCGAGATCAGGCGGACCGTCGCCAGCGCGATCACCGCCGCCACCGGAACAACCAGAATCAGTGCCAACTTGGACCGGATCCGGGCGTCACGCAGTCTCGGCATCCGTCGGCGCGTACGCCGGCTGCTGTCGCCGAGCGCGGGCAGGGTCGTCGGTCCGGTGCTCACGACATCGCCTCCGTCGTTTCTTCCCCGCCTGAGCCGCCGAGCCATGCCGTAAGCGGAGGGGACCACGCGCGGCACGGCCGCGATTTCATCAGAGATGATCGTGTTTGGGAAGCCGCAGTGAGGTAGGAAACGGTCGGACGGAGCGCATCCCGTGATCCGGGCAACTGATACCTTCATTTCCGCAAGCCCCTGAACAGGGCATGTAACTCCAGAGTGGTCACGCGTGTATGCAAAGTGAGCTTTTGCAAACATTGCGTTACCCCAGCATGTGGGATGGCCGTCCCGAAAATGCTGCCGGGGTCCGCGCTTGACCACAGCGCCGGCCATTGGCAAGGTTTTGCAGGCTTCGCGCACACCGTACGGCAGAGGAGATCCCGTCCTCCACTGAGGACGGATTAGCGGCGGTGACCGGGCAGCGCCCGCGCCCGCACCTGGAGGACTGAGTTGAGCCCCATCCGCTCCGCGACCATCGCGGCGCTCGCATCGGCCGTAGTGGCCACCACGCTCACCGGCTGCCAGTTTGGCGGAGCGGAGCAGGACACGAGTCCGATCGTGATCGCTGCCGACCTCGAACTCTCCGGCGCCGCCGCCACGGTTGGCCGGACATACCAGCGCGCCCTCGAACTCAAGGTCGAGCAGTTGAACTCCTCCGGCGCGTTGAACGGCCGGAAGATCGATCTCAAGGTGAAGGACAACCGTTCCGACTCGGCCGAGTCACTTCGCAACATCGTCGACTTCAGCAGCGATTCGAAGGTCAGCGCCATCATCATGGGCGGCTGCAACGAATGCGCGGTCGGTGCGGTCGGGACCATCAACGAGAAGCGGATTCCCACCATTGCGCTAGCCGCTTCCGGCGCGATCGCCGCGCCGGCCGCCGAACGGCGCTACGTGTTCAAGCTGGGCCCCAACGCCCCGGACAGCGCCGCCGCACTGACCACCGAACTGCGCCGCAACAACATCCGCAAGGTGGGGATGTTGGTCAGCGACGACGACTACGGCCAGGAGGGCGTGACCGCGCTCAAGAACGAGCTGGACAAGGCCAACATCTCGCTCCGACAGCAGCGGATCAAGACCACCGACACCGACGTCAGCCAGCAGGTGCAGCAGCTCGCCTCGGGCAAGCCCGACGCGATGGTCTTCTGGACCCCGCCGGAGCAGGCGACACTGGCCGCCACCACCGCCCAGCAGACCACCTTCCGTGGGTCGATCTACTTCGACGCGGGTGCGGCCGGCGACCTCTTCCTCGGCTCGGCGTCCAAGGCGACCGAGAAGGCCACGCTGATCTTCACGCAGACCATGGTGATCGACGACGTGATCGCGACCACGCCGGCCAAGGCGGCGCGGCGGCAGTGGTTCCAGGACTACACGGCACGCTTCGGTGGCTACAACGGGTCCTCGTCGTTCGCCGCGGACGCCGTTCAGCTGATCGCCGACGCCGAACTGCGCGCCGGTGGTGAGATCGGCAAGGTGGACCGCAACGGCATCCGGGACGTGCTGGAGACGTCCCAGATGGACGGCCTGTCCGGCCCGATCCGCATGACGCCGGACAACCACAGCGGTCTGATGCCGCAGGCGCTCACCACGCTTGTCGCCCGCAACGGCCGCTGGCGGTTGGCGGGGTAGACGCTTGACGGAACGGGCCGGCCTCCATGTGGGGGCCGGCCCTTCGCGTTTCTTGTGATTGATTCTTCTGGTGGGTCAGCGGCTGCTGGTGGTTTCTCGCACCCAGGGCAGGGCGATCCGCTCGATCACCAGGAGCGCCGAGTAGAGCAGGATGCTCACCAGCGCCACCAGCATGATCGCCGCCCAGGCGGTGGCGGCGTCGCCGATGCCGGCGTACTGCGTGATGACGTAGCCGAGGCCGCTCTCGCCGGCCTGGAACTCACCGATCACCGCGCCGATCGCGGCCAGCGGCATGGCCACCTTGAGCCCGACGAAGATCTGCGGAAGCGCGGCCGGGAAGCGCACCTTGCGGAACGCCTGCCAGCGGGAGGCGTTCCAGGACCGCACCAACTCGGCCAGGTCGGCCGGCGTGGTGGTCAGCCCGGTCGCGGTGGAGAGCACGATCGGGAAGAAGCAGAGCAGGAACACCATGGTCAGGATCGGCTTCTGCCCCCAACCGAGCGCCACCACCAGCAGCGGGCCCAGCGTGATCTTCGGTACCGCGTTCACCGCGACCAGCAGCGGCGTGAACATCCGCTCCACCGTGCGGGAACTGGCCAGGGAGAGCCCGAGCAGCACACCGGCGGCCACCGAGAGGGCGAACCCGGTCAGGATCTCCAGCGTCGTGTCCCAGGTGTGCTCCAGCATCTGGGCGGGCTTCTCGACGAACGCGCTGAACACGTCGCCGGGCGGCGGCAGGGCGACAGGGTGGACCAGTTCCAGTCGGGCGATCAGCCACCACGCCGCCAGCGCGATCAGGATGCCGACCGCGGGTAGCGCCACCTCGGCCCCGGCCCGAAGGCCCGCACCTCGACCCGCGCGGCCCGCCTCGGGGCCGGCGCTCGGGGGTGGGGGTTCCGTCACCGCCGGGTCCGCTGACCGGACGTCGGTCATTCCTGTCCTCCTCGAAATCTCACGGCCCGCCGGGGGCCGACGAGCGACGGGGGTACGCCCCACCGGGATCGGCGGGACGTACCCCCTGATGACGACCGGACGATCAGGCCTTCGGCGCGAGGCTGAAGTCGATGATCTGCTCGGGGGTGATGTTCTGCTTCAGCGCGCCGGCGCCCTGCAGGATGGCGATGCTCTTGGCGACCCGACCGCTGTCCAGGGTGCCGATCGCGGTGCCGGTGTTGCCGGAACGGACGTACGCGGCCATCAACTCCAGCTCGGCGGCGGCGGAGACCGGGTTGGTGGCGTCGACGTTCTTCTTCAGGATGTCGGCGGCCTCCTTGGAGTTCGCCAGGCTGTACTCCAGGCCCTTGAGCAGCGCCGCGGTGAACCGCTTCACCATCTCGGGCTTCTCCTTGGCGATCTTCGAGGAGGTGATCAGCACGTTGCCGTAGAGGTCCTGCATCACGTTGCTGTACGGCAGCATGACGGCCTTCTTCTTGGCCACCGCCTCGATCGTCGGCTGACCGACGACGAACTGACCGATGCCGTCCACCGACCCGTTGGCCAGCGTGCCGATCAGGTTCTGCGCCTCACCGTTGACCCACGTCACCTTGGTCGCGTCCACACCGGCGAGCCGGGCGTACGTCGGGAAGAGGTTGCGGACCACGGACCCGGGGGTGTCGGCGAGCTTCTTGCCCTCCAGGTCCTTCGGGGAGCTGATGTTCTTGCCCTCGACGGTGGCGATGCCCGCCATGGTGCGCTGCTGGATCGCGGCCACCGCAGTGAAGTCCTTCGCCTGGCCGTTGCCGAGCTGGAGCAGACCGCCGGTGAGGTCGATCGGGCCGAAGTCGGCCTGGCCGCCGACGACGGTCTGGATCACGCCACCGGTGCCCTGACCGGCCTTGATCTCGACGTCGAAGCCGGCTTCCTTGAAGAAGCCCTTGTCCTTCGCCACCCAGGCGTAGGAGTCACGGCCGAAGTTGCCGAACGAGGTGAGGTAGGTCACCTTCTCCAGCGTCTTGCCGTCGCCGCCCTTGGCATCGTCGGCCGAATCCGACCCGCTGCTGCAGGCGGAGACAAGGGCGAGGGCGGTGGCCAGCGCGGCCGTAGCGACCGTACGGGTCAGCCTTCTCATCAGTTGCACCATGTCCTTTCCGACCGGGGCCGGCAGGCCACCGGAGGGGGTTGTCGTGACGGGCCGGCGAGGGGGGTGGAAGCCGGGCGCCGCCGTCGTGAGGGGACTCTTCGCGGGCACAGCGTACGAGAAACCCACAGTTGCGACGCCAGGCGTATCGGGTTGCGGAACGGATACAACCTGACGACCACCCCAGCCGGTGTCATACCTCGACAGGGCGGTTAGCCTTTGGCGGATCCTGACCGTCCACTCAGCGGAGGTACGCCGGAGATGATCCGACTGTCCGGGGTGTCCCGTACCTTCGAGGGCCGATCCGGCCGGGTGGAGGCACTGCGCGGCATCGACCTCGACGTCGCGGAGGGCGAGTTCGTCGCCGTGCTCGGCCGCTCCGGCTGCGGCAAGTCCACCCTGCTGCGGCTGATCGCCGGGCTGCTCCCGCTGAGCGCCGGTGAGATCACCGTCGCCGGTACGCCGATCACCCGCCCCCGCCAGGACATCGCCATGCTGTTCCAGAAGCCGGCGCTGCTGCCCTGGCGCACCGTGCTGGACAACGTCATGCTGCCCGTGGAGATCTTCGGCTGGAGCCGCGCCAAGCACCGGGAGCGGGCCCGGCAACTACTCGACGTGGCCGGGTTGGCCGGCTTCGAGAAGCGGCTGCCGCACGAGCTCTCCGGCGGCATGCAGCAGCGGGTGTCACTGTGCCGGTCGTTGATCGGCGAGCCCCGGGTGATGCTGATGGACGAGCCGTTCTCCGCGTTGGACGCGCTCACCCGCGAGGAACTCTCCGGTGAACTCCAGCGGGTGCACATGGAGAACAAGCCGACAATCGTCTTCGTCACCCACTCGATCGACGAGGCGGTGCTGCTCGCCGACCGGGTGGTCGTGCTGAGCCCCCGACCCGGCCGGATCCGCAAGGTCGTCGACGTGACCATCCCCCGGCCGCGCACCCTGGGCCGCAACGCCCACCTCGCGGACGTCGCCCAGGTCAGTGCGGACCTGCACGAACTGCTGATGGAACGCGAGCAGCCGGCCACCGCCGGCGCGGAAGGACACTGACCATGCGGGTGTCGGTCTTCACCGAGCCGAACCGTGGCGCCAGCTACGACACCCAGCTCCGGTTCGCCCGGCTGGTCGAGGCCTGCGGTTACGAGGGCTTCCTCCGCGCCGACCACTACCAGTCGATGGGCGCCGACCCGGGCCTGCCCGGCCCGACGGACGCCTGGCTGACCCTCGCCGCGCTGGCCCGGGAAACCGAGCGGATCCGGCTCGGCACCCTGGTGACGTCGGCCACGTTCCGCCTGCCCGGTCCCCTCGCGGTGATGGTCGCGCAGGTCGACCAGATGAGCGGCGGCCGGGTTGACCTGGGCATCGGCGCCGGCTGGTACGAGCGCGAGCACACCTCGTACGGCATCCCGTTCCCGGCGGTCGGCGAGCGCTTCGACCGGCTGGCCGAGCAGCTTGAGGTGATCACCGGGTTGTGGGGAACCCCGTCCGGCGAGACCTACAGCTTCACCGGCGACCACTACCGGCTGGTGGACGCTCCCGCCCTGCCCAAGCCGGTGCAGGTGCCCGGCCCGCCGATCATCGTGGGCGGGCGCGGCCCCAAGCGCACCCCCGAACTGGCCGCCCGGTACGCCGACGAGTTCAACATGCCGTTCAAATCCGTGGCGGCCACCGCCGAGGCGTACGACCGGGTGCGCGAGGCGTGTGAGCGCACCGGACGGGCGGAGTCCGGGCGCGAGCCGCTGGTGCTCTCCGCCGGGATCGTCGTCGCCATCGGCCGGACCGACGCGGAGGCCCAGCGTCGGGCCGCGCCCCTGCACGAGAAGAGCGCGCTGCCACCGGAGGACCCGGTGGTCGGCTCCCCCGCGCAGCTCGCGCAGCGGATCGGTGAGTTC
This sequence comes from Micromonospora foliorum, assembly GCF_022229015.1. GTDB lineage: Bacteria > Actinomycetota > Actinomycetes > Mycobacteriales > Micromonosporaceae > Micromonospora > Micromonospora foliorum. Next base: position 668 of record NZ_JAKKFF010000282.1, on the reverse strand, counting down.
GCCGCGATCGGCACCACGCGGGTGCACCTACGCCTGATCGACTTCGATGACCTCGACCACCTTGAGCTGATCGCCGCCGAGGTGCTGCCCCAACTGGACGGAGCACGATGACCGACGTGATCGACGGAACCGAACTCGGACCGGTGGGTCAGGAGATCGTGTACGAGAACGACCGGGTCCGCGTCTGGCACATCCGCCTTGAACCCGGCGAGCGGCAACCGCTGCACCGGCACGACCACCCCTACCTGGTGGTGGCGATCGAGGGCGCCAAGAACGTCGTACAGACCGTCGACGGCACCCGGATCGACGCCGACGAGCCCACCGGCGGAGTGGTCTACCGGGACCCGGGCGCGGTGCACATGCTGACCAATGTCGGGGATACGACTTACCTGGCCCGGCTGGTCGAACTCAAGTAGACCCGCCGATGGCCACCGGCGTGCCGCGCGGCGCGCCGGTGGCGATCGGGTGTACCGGGTGCGTAACGTGCCGGACATGGCCTTTCGGACCTGGGGCAGACTGCTGCTCACGGCGCTCGGGGTGAGCGTGCTGGCCGGAGCCGGCCAGCTCGGCGTCGCATACGGTTTCGGCATCGTCCGCCTGACCGGCGCCTTCACCGGTACGACCGTCAACCAGTGGCCGGCCCAGCTCGTCTGGGTGGGCTGGTTCGC
>NZ_JAKKFF010000281.1 GCF_022229015.1 Micromonospora foliorum | reverse complement strand
GAGCGCGGCCAGCTCGGCCGGGCCGGCGTCGGCGGCCACCTGCACGGCGGTCACCGGCGGTCGGGCGTCGTGGCGGGCCAGCAGCCACGCGCCGATGGTCAGGCTCAACGGCAGCACCGCGCCCCGGTCCGGTTGGCCGGGCACCAGCGGCACGTCCAGGTCGACACCCCAGGGCTGGAGGGAACCGGTCGCCGGGGTGCGGATCGGGCCGGTCACCGGGCCGGTGCCCAGCAGGAGCAGAATGTCCGGATCGGCGGCCAACAGCCGGCGTACGGCGGTGTCACAGGCCGCCCGCAGATCGTCCAACTCGGGGGCCGCCGAGCCGGCCACCTCGGGCACGAGCAGGGGCGGATGCGGGCAGACGGCGGCGGCGACCAGGGGCACCCGTTCACCGTAGCGGGAATCCCCGGTGCGTCTCCGCGCCGATCCGGTCATTCGGCCCCTAGGACACCGTATGGTCACGGTCGGCGATAGGCGCTCGACGCGGACCGGGTCGGACCTGTGACAATGCCGGAAGCAACTTGGCTGCGCCGTGGCGGCGACGGGGGATCGATCCCTCGACGCCGGGAGAACGAGGATGGGCACATGAGCGACTGGACTGCCTTCGGACGGGTGGACGCGGACGGCACCGTGTACGTCAAGACCACCGAGGGCGAGCGGGTGGTCGGATCCTGGCAGGCGGGAGCACCGGAGGAGGGCCTGGCTCACTTCGCCCGTCGCTTCGCCGACCTGGTGACCGAGGTGGACCTGACCGAGGCGCGACTCAAGTCGGGTGCGGCGGACGCCGGGCACTCGTTGAGCACGATCCGGCGGATCCGCACCACGCTGCCCGAGGCCAACGTGGTCGGCGACATCGACGCGCTGGCCGCACGCCTGGACAAGCTGGCGACCCTCGCCGAGGAGAAGGCCGGCGAAGCGCGCGCCGCCCGGGACGCCGCTCGCGGCGAGGCCCTGGCCCGCAAGACCGCGCTTGTCGAGGAGGCCGAGAAGCTGGCCGCCGAATCCACCGGGTGGAAGACCGCCGGGGACCGGCTCAAGGAGATCCTCGACGAGTGGAAGACCATCCGCGGGGTCGACAAGAAGGCCGACGGTGAGCTGTGGAAGCGGTTTGCCGCCGCCCGGGACGGCTTCACCCGCCGCCGTGGCGCCCACTTCGCCTCCCTGGACTCGCAGCGCAAGCAGGCGCAGACGGTCAAGGAGGAGCTGGTCGCCGAAGCGGAGAAGCTCCAGGAATCCACCGACTGGGCTGCCACCGCCAACCAGCTCAAGGATTTGATGACCCAGTGGAAGGCCGCTCCGCGCGCCTCCAAGGAGGCCGAGCAGAAGCTCTGGGAACGGTTCCGGGGTGCGCAGGACGCCTTCTTCAGCCGGCGCAGCGAGGTCTTCTCCGCACGGGACAACGAGCAGCGCGGCAACCTGGAGCGCAAGCAGGCCCTGCTCGCCGAGGCCGAGGCGTTGGACATCGACGCCGACCCGAAGGGCGCCCAGGCCAGGCTGCGGGAGATCCAGGCCCAGTGGCACGAGGCCGGCCGGGTGCCCCGCGAGGCGGCTGCGGGTCTGGAGCGCCGACTGCGCGTCATCGACGACAAGGTCCGTGACGTGATGGACTCGGCGTGGCGCCGCACCACCAAGGAGGACAACCCGCTGCTCGCCCAGATGCGGGCGCAGGTGGCGGAGGCCGAGGAGCGGCTGGCCCGGGCGCAGAGCGCCGGGGACGCACGCCGGATCAAGGAGGCTGAGCAGGCCCTCGCCTCCAAGCGGCAGTTCCTGCAGCTCGCCGAGCAGGCCGGCTGAGCTGACGACGTCGGGAGCCCCCGGTCCCTCGCGGGACCGGGGGCTCCCGCGTGCCCGGTCCCACGAGCGACCGGGCGCGGGTGTGGGCGCCCGGGGCCGTCAAGGTCACGCTCGATCCTGGATGTGGTGGCCACGAAGCGCCGGGATGCCACTACATCCGTGTTCCAGCGCGATCATGCAGGGGCGCGGCGCGCAGGACGGGCGGGGCGGGCGGGCAGGTTGACGCATCGACGCGGGCTGATCAGAATGAGCGACGGAGCCAGGTAGGGCCACCGGCACGAGGGCGACGAAGGCGGAACATCCGCCGTCGAGGGTCGCCGGTGAGCTTCCGTGAGTGACCACGTCCGCGTGACATGGGCCGTCGCGCACTGTCCGCGTACCCCTGGGGGACCGTGACGTGCGGACGGCCGCCCGCCGGCGTCGTCTCTGGACGGCGCCGGACCTCCGAAGTGGAGCTCGAATGTTCCGTCCCAAAGCTCTCGGCGGCGCGCTCACTGCGCTCGCCACCGTCGCGTCCGGCGTGTTCCTCGCCGCCGCCGTCAGCACCAGCCCGGCCGTTGCCGCCGGCACCGGCACCGGTTATCTGCACACCAGCGGCAACCAGATCGTGGACAGCACCGGTGCCACGGTCCGGCTGACCGGTATCAACTGGTTCGGCATGGAGACCGACAACAAGACCTTTCACGGGCTGTGGTCGAACAACCCGTGGCGGGGACAGCTCGACACGATGGCCCGGCTGGGTTACAACACGTTGCGGGTGCCGTTCTCGAACGACGCGCTGAAGCCGGGTGCGACCGCCAGTGGGATCAACGACTTCGTCAACCCGGACCTGATCGGGCTGTCGCCGTTGCAGATCCTGGACAAGGTGATCGACTACGCCGGCAGCAAGGGCATGCGGATCATCCTGGACCGGCACCGGCCGACGGCGGCCGGGCAGTCGCCGCTCTGGTACACGTCGACGGTCTCCGAGGCGACCTGGATCAACGACTGGAAGATGCTCGCCCAGCGGTACGCGGGCAACCCCACGGTGATCGGCGCCGACCTGCACAACGAGCCGCACGCGGAGGGCACCAACCCGGCCGCCACCGGGGCGTGCTGGGGCTGTGGCGACACCACCCGGGACTGGCGGCTCGCCGCCGAGCGGGCCGGGAACGCCATCCTCGGTGTGCAGCCCAACTGGTTGATCTTCGTGGAGGGGGTGAGCTGCCCGAGCGGCGGTCTCTCCAACGTCTGGGACGGCGACACCAGCAACGACGAGGACTGCGGTTGGTGGGGTGGCAACCTGTCCAAGGCGGGCCAGTTCCCGGTCCGGCTGAGCGTGGCGAACCGGCTGGTCTACTCGCCGCACGAGTACGCCACCTCGGTGTACCGGCAGACCTGGTTCGACGCCCCGGACTACCCGGCGAACATGCCGGCCATCTGGGACAAGTACTTCGGTTACCTCTACAAGCAGAACATCGCCCCGATCATGATGGGCGAGTTCGGCAGCACCCTGGTCGACCCGAAGGACAAGGTGTGGCTGGAGAAGCTGATGGCGTACACCGGCACCGGGGTGACCGGGATGTCCTTCACCTACTGGTCGTGGAACCCCAACTCGGGTGACACCGGCGGCATCGCGTTGGACGACTGGACCAACATCAACACTGCGAAGCAGGCGATCCTCCAGCCGTACCTGATCGCGCCGTCCGGTGGCGGCACCAGCGGGCCGCCGACCGGTGGGCCGACGGACCCGCCGACCGGCGCCTGCACGGCCACGTACCGGCAGGTCAACGCCTGGCAGGGCGGCTTCCAGGGCGAGTTGACCGTGAAGAACACCGGCTCGGGCGCGGTGAACCCGTGGTCGGTCACCTGGAGTTGGCCATCCGGGGTGACGCTGGGCAGTGGCTGGAACGCCACCGTCACGCAGTCCGGCACCACGGTCACCGCGGCCGCTCCGAGCCACGCCCCGTCCCTGCCGGCGGGCGGGTCGGTCACCGTGGGCTTCACGGCCAACGGCACCGCCAGCGCGCCGGGCACGGTGAAACTCAGCGGCACCAGCTGCTGAACCACCGGGACGGCCGGTGCGCACCGCATCGGCCGCGAGCAACGTCGAGTCCGTCGTGACGGCGGGCGCCGGCGCCGGTCGGATCACCGTCTGACTCAGTCCTTCGCGGAAGGGCCCCTCGTCCAGGGGCCCTTCCGTGCGGTCAGTGGGTGGCGCAGCCAGCGACGGGGGCAGCCGCGACCGGCGGCGCGCCGATCGTCGGCAGACCGAGCAGAACGCCAGGGGTACGCGGGGAGCGACCCGCCTCGGCCGCGTCGCCGGCCCGGGTGCGCCGGTGCGCCACCGGCGCACCGTCGGCGTTGAGGTGGTGCGGTGCGGCGTACGTGATCGTGGTGTGCACGATGTCGCCCGGCCGGATCTGACCGGCCAGCGACTCCCCGCCGGCGGTCTCGGTCGCGAAGTGCACCAGTCGACCGTCGCGGGCCCGACCGGACATCCGGCCGGTCCGCTCGTCCTTGCGGCCCTCGCCGACGGCGACCAGCACCTCGACGGTCTCCCCGACGAGGCGCTTGTTCTCCGCCCAGGTGATCTCCTCGACGCATGCGATCAACCGCTCGTAGCGCTCCTGCACGACCTGCTTGGGCAACTGGTCGTCCATGGTCGCGGCGGGGGTGCCGGGCCGCTTCGAGTACTGGAAGGTGAAGGCCGAGGAGAACCGGGCCTCCCGGACCACGTCCAGGGTGCGCTGGAAGTCGGCCTCGGTCTCACCGGGGAAGCCGACGATGATGTCGGTGGTGATCGCCGCGTCCGGCATCGCCGCGCGGACCTTCTCGATGATCCCCAGGTAGCGCTCGGACCGGTAGGACCGGCGCATCGCCCGGAGCACGTCGTCCGAGCCGGACTGCAACGGCATGTGCAGCGAGTGGCAGACGTTCGGCGTCTCGGCCATCGCGGCGATCACGTCGTCGGTGAAGTCCTTCGGGTGCGGGCTGGTGAACCGGACGCGCTCCAACCCGTCGATGTCACCGCAGGCCCGCAGCAGCTTGCCGAACGCGTACCGGTCGCCGAACTCCACGCCGTACGAGTTGACGTTCTGCCCGAGCAGGGTCACCTCCAGCACGCCCTCGTCGACCAGGGCGCGCACCTCGGAGAGGATGTCACCGGGGCGCCGGTCCTTCTCCTTGCCGCGCAACGCCGGCACGATGCAGAACGTGCAGGTGTTGTTGCACCCCACCGAGATCGACACCCAGCCGGCGTACGTGGACTCGCGGCGGGTGGGCAGCGTGGACGGGAAGACGTCGAGGGACTCCAGGATCTCCACCTCGGCGGCGGCGTTGTGCCGGGCCCGCTCCAGCAGCACCGGCAGCGCGCCGATGTTGTGGGTGCCGAAGACCACGTCCACCCAGGGCGCCTTGCGGACGATGTCGCCCCGGTCCTTCTGGGCGAGGCAGCCGCCGACCGCGATCTGCATCCCGGGGTGCTTGTCCTTCACCGGGCGCAGGCGACCGAGGTTGCCGTAGAGCCGGTTGTCCGCGTTCTCCCGCACCGCGCAGGTGTTGAACACGACGATGTCCGGGGTGTCGTCGGTCGGCACCGCGCGCACGTAGCCGGCCTGTTCGAGCAGGCCGGAGATCCGCTCAGAATCGTGCACGTTCATCTGGCAGCCGTACGTCACGACGTTGTAGGTCCTAGCCACCCTCTTGGTGCCCCTTCCCCTCGGGCTACCAGGGTAGCGGCCCGTTCGGGGGGCCCCACCCACCGGCATTGACCCGCCGGCCCATGGCGGGCATCCACGACGGGCAGTACGCTGCACAACAAGAATGTGTTCTGGGCGATTTCGGGGGCTTTGCACTCGGCGCCGACGATGCGCGGCTCCGTTCACGGGGGAGCACATGACGACCCGCGGGAGGCCAACCGTGACGCGACAAGATGCGACACAGCGCACCGTCACGACCCCGGACGGGCGGCGCCTCGCGGTGGAGACCTCGGGCGCGCCGGACGGGCCGGCGGTCTTCCTGCTGCACGGCACCCCGGGCAGCCGCAGCGGCCCCCGGCCCCGGGGCATCGTCGTCTACCGCCTCGGTGTGCACCTTGTCTGCTACGACCGACCCGGGTACGGCGACTCCGACCGGCACGAGGGTCGGCGGGTCGCCGACGCCGCGGCCGACGTGGCGGCGATCGCCGACGACCTCGGCATCGACCGGTTCTCGGTGGTGGGTCGTTCCGGTGGCGGGCCACACGCCCTGGCCTGCGCCGCGCTGCTGCCGGACCGGGTCACCCGGGCCGCCGTGCTGGTGGGGCTCGCCCCGGCCGGCGCACCCGACCTGGACTGGTACGCGGGCATGGCGGAATCGAACGTGGAGGACTACGGGCAGGCCGACGAGGATCTGGCCGAGCTCACGCTCAACCTGAAGGTTCGCGCGGACGAGGCCCGCCGGGACCCGATGACACTGCTGGACTTCCTCCGCCCCCAACTGCCCGACGAGGACATCCGGGTCGTCGACGACGTCGCGATCCGTCGACTGCTGACCGACATGTACTCCGAGGCGCTGCGACACGGCCCCGAGGGTTGGATCGACGACGTGTTGGCGATCCGGCGCGGCTGGGGGTTCGACCTGGGCGCCATCCGCGCGGAGGTCCGGCTCTGGCACGGCGAGCAGGACCGCTTCTCCCCGGTGGAGCACTCCCACTGGCTCGCCTCGCGGATCCCGCGCGCCGAGGTGCAGGTGCAGCCCGGCGCCGCGCACTTCGGGGCGGTGGAGATCCTGCCGCAGACCCTGGCCTGGCTGGCCACGCCGGACCTCGCCACCAGCCCGCGCCTCTGAGCGTCCGGCCGGCACGGCCAGACCGGCGGGCGGCCCGGACACCCGACCCCGCCCGCCGGACGACCCGGTCAGATCGTGTGGGGGTCGATCACCCGGACCACGAACCGCCGCTCGCGCAGGGTCTGCACGGTGGGATGCTCCACGCCGATCACCTCGGCCAGCCGGTCGGCCACGACGCCGACGTCCTCGGCGGGAGCGCCGTCGCCCGCGCGCCGCGACACCAGGGCCAGATCGCCGAGGCAGCGCAGCGTGTCGGGGTGGTCCGCGCCGATCACCGCGGCCAGCCGGCCGGCGGTCTCCCGCAGCCGGTCCCGCGCCGACTCCCAGTCACCCTCCTCGGCGAGGCACACCGCCTGGTTGACCTCCGCCGCGAGGGTGTGTGGGTGGTCCGGCCCGAGCACCTTGCGCAACTCGCCGACCGCGCGGGCCGCCGACGCCAGCGCGTCCGACCTGCGGCCGAGCGCGCGCTCCGCGGCCGAGATGTTGCTCACCGTCGCCAGGGTGTGCGGGTGCTCCGGGCCGAGCCGGAGCTGCTCCTCGAACGCCTGACGCACGGCGGTCATCTCGGTCAACGCCCGAGCCGCGTCGCCGACGGCCAACAGGTTCGCCGCCCGACTCGACCGGCACGCCACCGTGTCCGGGTTGTCCGGACCGAAGCGGTCGTCGAGCTCGCGGTAGGCCGTCTCGAACATCGGCGCGGCCTCGCTGCCCCGACCGCAGCTACGCAGGGACACCGCCAGGTTGACCTGAGCGGCCAGGCTCTGGCCGTCGTCCGGCCCGAGCACCTCGCAGTACGTCTCGTACACGGTGCGCAGCAGGGTGGCCGACCTCTCGTACTCGCCGGCCTCCCGCAGGTCGCTGCCGAGCCGCACGGCGGAGACCAGCGTGTAGGGATGCGTGGGGCCGAGCACCAGCCGCCGCCGCTGGTGCACCTCGTCGTCCCACCTGCGGGCCGACCGGTAGTCGCCGACCAGCCGGTACGAGACGGCGAGGTTGTTGGCCGCGCTCAACGTCCGAGGGTGGTCCTCGCCGAACACCTGGAGCCAGGAGGCGTAGGTGGACCGGTCCCGTTCCAGGGCCTCGGCGTAGCGGCCGAGCGCCCGCAGGTCACCGCCGAGACTGCCGGCGGTCATCAGACTGTGCGGGTGCAGCGGGCCCAGCAGTCGGCGTTGCTCGGCCAGCACCGCCTCGTCCAGGTCCCGGGCCTCGTCGAACCGGCCCAGGCTGCGCAGGATGTTCGCCCGGTTGAACCGCAGGTGCAGCAACTGTCGGCCCAGCGCCGACGCCTCCACCTCGTCACGCGTGTCGCCGAGCCGAGCGCTCCAGGTGTCGTCCACCTCCTGGCTGAACGCGTCGGCCTGGTCCAGACCACCGCGCTGCCACAGATAACGGACCCGGTCGATCAGCAGCTGACACACCGCCTCGTCCGGGCAGGTCAACGCCTCGGACACCTCCAGGTGCGGCCAGAGCATGCGCAGCCGGGCCCAGGTGGTCGGGTCGTCCACGTCGCCACGGGGCCGGGACGCGGCCAGCACCAGGTGCACCTGGTGTCGGGCGGCGGTGATCTCGTCGTCGGTCATCCGGTCGCGGACCACCGCCTGCAACAGCCGGTGCACCTGGACCCGACCGCCCTGGACGTCCAGTTTGAGCAGTGCCAGGCGGTTGATCTGCTGGACCAGGGCGCCGCGCACCAGCCGCTCCGACACCGACGGGTCGAACGGCACGAGGGCCGCCGCCATCTCGTCGCTGTAGATGAGTTCGAGGGCGATCTCCGGGGCCAGCACCGAGCAGAGCTGCAACAACCGGTACGCGGCGGGCGCCTGCTCGAGCAGCCGGTTTAGCGACAGGTCCCAGGTCGCCTCCACGGAGAGGGCGCTGGGGCCGTGCCGCTCGATCTGCCGCAGGTAGTCGGCGACCGACGTGCCGGTGTCGGCGAGCCAGGCGCCCGCCGCGGCCACCGCGATCGGCAGGTCGCCGAGCGCCTCGGCCACCCGGTCGGCCTCCTCGGCGCTGATCGTGGGCACCCGCTGGGCGAGGTGCGCCACGCTCTCGGTGCGGTCGAAGACGTCCACCTGGATCGGGTTGGCCCGGTCACCCCAGGCACGGTTGCGGGAGGTCAGCAGGACGTGCCCGGGACCCTGCGGCAGGAAGGGCTCGATCTGGTCGAGCTCCTCGGCGTTGTCCAGCACGACGAGCCACCGCTCGTACGGCTCACCACGGCCGAGCACCTGGAGGACCGACCGGACCGTGTCGGGAAGGGTCGGCCCGACGAGGATGCCGAGGCGACCGGCGAGGTCGGCGAGGGCGGTGTCGACGAACTGTGGCGGGTCCGCCACGATCCACCAGACCACGTCGTACGCCGCCTTGAACCGGTGCACGTACTCCAAGGCCACCTGCGTCTTGCCGACGCCGCCCATGCCCTGCAGGGCGACCGGCAGCACCACCGCGCTGCCCCCGCTCTGCAACTGCGCGCGCAGCCGGGCCAGGTCGTCCTCCCGGCCGGTGAACCGGGCGTTCCGGTTGGGGGCGTTGAAGATCAACGGCTCGGTGCCGGGGTAGCGGGTGGCGCCGGCCGCCGGCCCGTCCGCCGACGACGGCACCGGCCGGCCGACCAGCCGCAACACCCGCTCCACGGCGGTCGCGGCGCTCACGTTGACCAGGTTGGTGGAACTCTGGGCGGGGAACTCCGCCAGTGGGCGCAGGTCCGCGACGTACACGGCCAGGGCCGTGGAGCCGGTGCTCGTGTCCCGGTCGGGCAGACCACCCGACGGCGTCGCCACGTAGGCCGGCGAGACCACGGTCAGCGTGCGCGGGGCCGGTGTGCCGGCGGACCCGACGGCGGCCACGGGCTCCACCACCCGCAGCCCGGCCGAGCTGAGCACCCGCTCCAGCCACTCGGCCCAGATGGCGTCCTCCGGCGCGTACCGGAGCACGATCTGGTCGTCGATCGCCTCGGTGCGCCGGCGGAACCGGGCCTTGCCCCGCTCCCGTACCGACTCGTCCATCACCGGCAGCGCCGTCACCGCGCCGTCGGTGAGGATCCCGGTCAACGTCTCGAACGCGGCCAGCAGCGACGTCGGTGAGCCCGGCGGATCGCCGAACGTGGCCAGGGTCTCCTCGTACGCGTAGAACGGTCGGTAGGGGACCTCCACCGCGGCCCAGTACCGCCGCCGTTCCGCCTCGGTCATGCCGGCCGGCAGCCCGGCGAACCGGCGCATGGCAAGCAGGCGACCCGCCTCGGCCCGCTCCTTCTCGGCCTGGTCGACCCGCATCGGCACCGGCAGGACCCGGATGTCGCGCCGCCGGTACCGGTCCCGCACCGAGTGCGCCACCCGGGCCGCGCCGTCGATGCCCTGGTCGCTGAGCGTGAAGCAGTCGACCAGGGTGTCCGGTAGGTGCAGGGTGCAGATGTCGGCGACGTCGCTCAACCCCGTCCGGCTGTCGATCAGGGTGAAGTCGTACTGGCGCTTCATGTCCGCGCGCAGCGCCTCGAAGAACTGCGCGCCGCCCAGCCGGTTGTAGAAGTTGTCCCAGTCCAGGCCGCTCACCGAGACGGCGTAGTCGCTGTTCTGCCTGCCGGCGGAGAGGAAGTCGAGGCCGCCGCCGTCGGGGAAGTTCCAGCGCAGCGAGAACGCGTGCCGCCCCACCCGGGCGTACTGCTCCATCCAGCGGTCCGGCCGGTCGTCGACCCGGGTGGTCTCCCACTCGTAGTCGCGGATCATGTCGATCACGCCGCTGGTGCCCTGGATCGCCTCGGCGTCGAGGAACGGGTGGAAGAAGCGGTGCAGACCTGGTGACTCGAGGTCCCAGTCGGCGACGAGCACCCGCCGGCCGCTGGCCGCCAGGATCCAGGCCACGTTGGCCAGCGCCATCGTCCGGCCCGTCCCACCCTTGAACGAGTAGAAGGTGACGACCTGGCCTTCGCGATCGTTGTTCATCGGTTTTCTCCGTGGGGACGCGGTGGGGCCGGATCATCAGGCGGGGACGCGGGGTCGGTGGAAACGGTCGAGCCGGCGGCGGGCAGGCCGTCACGCAGGCTCGGCACCGGCTCGGGCGGTGGTTCGAAGGGGACGACCGGGCCGTACTTGAGGAACTGCCGGCGCGCCTCGGTGACCAGCGCCGGCATCAGGTCGACGAACTCCGGCATGTTGCACGCGCGTTTCACCTGGGGCAGACCGGCGTCGTGCAGCAGTTGGGTCACCTCGGTGGCCCAGCGGGTGGCGTCCTGGGTGTCGTCGTCGTCGGTGACCACCAGCGGAACGACCCACTCGCGCAGGCCGTGCAGCATGCGGGCGAGGAGCCCGGCCGCGTCCGGCGCCGCCGCGATCCACGGGTCGACAAGCAGCACGGCGGGCCGCCGATCGAGCAACGCGGAGGCCTGCGCGAAGTCCTCGGTACGGGCCGACAGCCCGAGCCGCTCGGCGGTGCTGACCGCGTACTCGGCGGCGGGCAACTGCTGGCTGCGCCCGTACGGCCGCCAGAGTCGGCCACTGGTGGCGTAGCCGGCGGGGTCGCGATCGGTCGGCAGCCGGTCCCGGGTCGGGGCCAGGACGGCGACGACGAAGTCCGGGTCGGTCGGCGCCGGACGGACGACCTCGTCCAGGCCGGGCGCCCGGGACGGGCCCATCGGTCGCCGTTCGGCGGTGTGCACGATCCGGCTCGCCAGGCGGCTCAGCAGCAGCTCGTACTGGGCCCGGTAGGAGGCCAGCATGCAGAACGCGCGCAGGCCGTCCGCGGCGTACTCCGGGACGTCCCGGCCCAGGTCCAGGGCGCCGTCCAGCTCCGGGTGGGCCTCCCACGGGGGGAACGGGATCCACAGCACCGGGGTGAGGTGGCCGGCGGTGAGCCGGGCCGGCCCGGCGGCGGCCAGCCGGGCCCGGAAGGACTCCTGCTCCCCCAGCGCCCAGGGGCGACTGAAGTAACCGGGTGAGTAGAGCGGGACGAAGACCTCGGCGTCACCGAGCGCCTCGGCGAGCGCGGCCTTCCAGTCGGCGCCCAACGGGATGTGCTGGTCGAAGAAGCCGATCCGCATCCCGGCCACCGGTCGGGCCTGGCGCCGCACCTCGTCGGTCAGGTCGGCGAAGAACTGGCCGACCCAGACGTCGGCGTCGGCCCGGGCGCCCGGCGGCGGCGCCGAGTGGGCGTAGCTCAGGAAGAAGTACGTCCCGCGCGCCCCCGGTCGACGCCGGCCCGTCGGCGGCCTCACTCCGACTCCTCGGCGAACCGGTTGCACAGCTCGTCGACGCTCGCCGGCACCCAGGGTTCGACCAGGTACGACCGGTGGATGGCCACGATCCGTTGGGCGAGCCGCCAGACCACCGCCCGGTACGCGTTCTCCCACTGCATGGTCAGCAAGCCGTAGACCCCGTCCCGCTGGTAGTGCACCGCGATGTCGGGATCCGGCATCGCGGTCGGGGTGAAGCGCTGGATGTCGCGGAGCACCCGGGGCAGTGCCGTGCCGTTCGTCGGCGACCAGGTGACCGGCACGATCGCCGTCTCGTGGACCGAGGCGGAGCTGTGTCGCGGGGTGATCCGTCGGCGGGAGAACGCGTCCCACTCCCGGCCGCACCAGTCGCTGCCGAGCAGCGCGCTGGAGACCAGCGGAACGAAGACCTGGCAGGTGCCGGCGGCCTGGAGCAGCTCCGGGCTCCAGCGTTCGCCGCCGGCGATGGAGCTGTCCAGGAAGCCGGCGTCCACTCCGGTCACCGGGCCGACCAACTCGCTGACGTGGACGGAGAGGTCCTCGAAGAAACGCGAGACGTACTCGGCGGGTTTGCCGGTGGCTCGGCCGACCGGCGCCCGCGAGTAGCTGATGAAGAAGAGCGGGGCGCGTACCTGGGAGGGTGCGTCCACTGTGCTCACCGCTGCCCCTCCGCCCTCCCCACGCGGCCGGAACATCAGCGTAGTCCCCGCGTCAACGTTGCGCCGCCAACCGGTTCGTGGCGAACCAGCCAGTCGCGAAGTCGACAGTGGCCCGCGCCGGCAGCAGGCGGGCGCTGGCCCGCCCCACCCGGCCGTGCCGCACCAACGAGGTCGCGTCGAGCGCGGCACCCACCGTCGGGAAGTCCCCGTCGTCCAGGTCGAGAGCCCGGAAGTCGAGGCGCACCCGCCGCCCGTCGACGAGCCGGAAGCAGCGGTAGTCGCGCTCGGGCGCCGGCACCGGCAGCCGGTACTCGGCCAGGTGCAGGACGCTGCACGCCTCGTAGCCGAGGCCGAGCAGCAGGATCTGCCCGTCCGCCGCGTAGAGGCCGCCAACCGGTGAGCGTTCGCCCAGGTGGCAGGTGAGGTCATGGCCGTCGGTGAGCTGCCGGGCCCGAGGGCCGAGCGCGGCGAACGAGGTCTGTGGATGGTCACTGCGCGCGGCACCGGGGGTGCACCGGACGTACTCGGCGAGCGCACCCATCCGCTGGGAGGGGGTGGTCCGGCGGTCCCAGCCCGGCAGCGTTGCCTCGTACCGCTCGCGCTGCGCCCGGTCCATGCCCGCGGTGGCCGCCAGGTGGGCCCGGGAGGTGGTCGAGTTGCCGTCGGTATGGGTGGGCACCAGCAGCGTGCCGGCCGGGCCGAGGACGTCGCGCAGCGCGCCGGCGAGGGTCGCCGGGCCGTGCTCCAACGGGCCCACCCGACGGAGGCCGCAGTGCACCAGCAGGCACACCCCCGGGCGTACGCCCAGTGCCCGCAGGTCGTCGGCGAGGCGGGGACGGCCCAGTCCGGGCAGTGGCTGCTCATCTGGACCCGACACGGGTCTCCTCCAGGGCGTGGCGCAGCTGGCCGACGAACCGCTCACCCGCCGCGGTGAGCGACCGGCTGGCCAGCAGCGCGTCGACGCCGTCCCGGGTCCACCCCAGGAAGTGGGCCGCGTGCGCCGACGCGTCCGGCTGGTCGGTGGCCGCCCGGGACTGCCAGACCTGGGTGACGGCGAGGTGGGCGTACACCCCCTGGAGGACGCCCTCCGGAGGTCGCGGGTCGGGGCGCCACGGCACCCGGATCCGGCTGCCGTGGGCGGGTTCGACCAGGTCGTACAGGTCGAGCACCGCACCCAGCTTCGCGTGCTGCCACTCGTGCACGAGCAGCACCGCCATCGTCTCCGGGTCGGGGTGCGGGGTGACGGCGACCGCCCCGAACGCGTGCCGGGCGGTCGCGCTCCGCAGGGGTCGCGCCGGGTCGGGCGCCAACGGGACGACGGCACGCAGACCGCCGTCGAGCGCCGCCGCGTGCGCCGGCACGTCCCGGTGCACGACCCGCCAGGCCTCCGCCAGGGTACGGCCCAACGCCCGCGCCGCCGGAACCTCCAGGCGGGACTCCACCGGCTGGCCGTAGCAGTCGCGGTACGGGTCGCCGTCCTCCAACAGCAACCGGCCACCGGGCACCGACACGTCGCGCGTCGGAAGCCAGCCGGTCGACGGCAACGCCAACGGGTCGAGGAGCACCGTCTGCTCGACCGACCCACCCCGGACCTGGAACTCGCCGGGTCGGACGCTCACCTCGGCGCTCTCCCCCAGGCCGGGCAGCACCAGTCTGCCGAGCGAGGGCAACGTGATCGCGTCGGCCCGCACCGGCACCTGCAACGTGGCCGGGACGCCGGCCAACAGGGCCGCGGCGATGGCGAGGGCCGGCAGTGGGTCGACTGCCACTCCGAGGCCGGGCGGGGCCGACGAGTCGAGGCGGTGCACCAGCCCGGGCCGGACGAAGGGGTGCGCCAGGACCGCCCGGACCGCCTCCGGCGCCGTCTGGTCGAGGTGGACGAGGAGGTCCCAGGCGGCCGTGGCGCCGGACCGGTCCCGGCCGGCCGCGAGCAGCGCCCGGGTGATGGAGAGCTGGGTGGCGGCGAGCAGCGCGAGCGTCGACGCCGACCCGTGCCCGGTCGCCAGGTCGTCCAGCAGCTCGTCGACGGGCGAGGTGGCGGACCTTTCGCCCGACGCGAGTGGGCTGGGCGGCGGGTAGGCGTCCACGGTGTCGATCAGGCTGAGCAGGTCGGCGCAGTACACCGAGGGGTTGTCGAAGCCGGAGCCGGTGCGCCAGCGGTGGGCGTACAGGCCGCCGCCGCACCGGTCGACCACCGGGCAGGCCCGGCAGGTCGCGCAGAGCCCGTCCACGCCGTCCTGCCGGACGGCGACCCCGGGGTGCCGTGCGACCTCGTCCACCGACTGGTCGAACACGTCGAACCCGGTGTCGGCCGCGCCGTGGTACGCGGTCTTCAGCGAGTCGACCTGCTCCCAACTGCCGTCCGCCTCGATGACCAGCACGTCGGCCGGCGCGAGGCCGAACGCCTCGGTGCCGCCGCCACCCGGTCGCAGCGCCTCGAACATCCGGATCGACATCGGGCGCCCGTCGTCCACCCAGCGCCGGTGAATCCGCCCCAGCCAGTCCGCGTACGGGGTGCGGGCGGGGCCGGGGTGCTCCGGGGGGTGGTCCCAGGTGGCGTGCGGCAGCAGCAGGTCGACCCGGGGCGGGCTCTCGGCCAGCAGCGCCTCGTACACCCGGTCGGGGTCGTTGCGGACGTCGATGGTGCAGAGGATGCCGGCGTAGCTGGCGCGGTGTTCCGGCCGCCGGAGCAGGGCCAGCGCCCGCCGGACCTGGTCGTGGCTGCTGCCGCCGTGGGCGAAGACCCGGTGGCGGTCGTTGGCGGCGCGGTCGCCGTCGAAGGACACCCCGACCCGCACGTCGTACTCGACGAACAGCCGGCACAGCTCCTCGTCGAGCAGCACGCCGTTGGTCTGCATGCGCAGGTCGAGCCGCGTCCAGGGGGTGATGGCGGTGCGCAGCTCGGCCAGCACCTCCCGCAACCCGGCGGCGCCCAGCAGCAGCGGCTCACCCCCGTGCAGCACCACGTGCACGATCGGCAACCCGTGCTCGCGGGCGTGCTCGGCGATCCGCCGGGCGGCGGCCTGGACCGTGGCCGGTGGCATCCGCGCCGGACGGCCGCGCCAGGTCTGGTCGGCGTGCTGGTAGACGTAGCAGTGGTCGCAGCTGAGGTCACAGCGGCTGTGCACCTTCAGCACGAACTGGCTGATCCGCCGGCACGATGCGCCCACTCCGGGTGGACCGCACCGGCAGACCATCACTCAGATGGACGAGTTGAAGGCGGCGACGGCCACGATGCCGGACGGCACGGAGTCGTTGGTGACGACGCGCCTGCGCACCGCCTCGATCAGATCGGCGTGCTCGACGGCGATCCGTTCCAGCGGGGTGTGCAGGCTACGCGTGAGATCGTCTAGGTAGGGACGGGATGAGCGGGCGGGGGCATGGTCCACAATGAGTCTCCGGGGGCCCGGGGCGCTGGGAGCGCGAGCGGCGGCTGTGGCTCGAACGGCTCTGGTCCGTGACCAGGATAGACAAATATCGACCCAGTGTCACCGTCGGTACCATTGCCCGCACGCCGAGTGGCAGGCCGCGGTGGTGGCCGGAGGAGGAGCTGACATGTGCCGGAGCATCAAGACGCTGCGTGAACCGTTCACCCCGCAGGTGACCGACGCGGACGTCGAGGCGGCGGCGTTGCAGTACGTCCGGAAGATCTCTGGCTTCCGGGCGCCCGCCGCGCACAACGCCGCCGCGTTCGACGCCGCGGTGGCCGCCGTGGCCGAGGCGACGCGCACCCTGCTCGACCAACTGGTGGTGCGGGGTGCCGGAGCGGGCACCCCGGACCGGTCGGCCACCGCCGCCGGCTGATCGCGCCCACCGGCACGGCACCCGGCCGGGCCTGACCCCGGAGAGGGTCAGGCCGCGGCGAGCGCTGGGGCGACCGTGTCCGGCGCCCAGCGCGAGCGGTGGCACTGCGACCAGCCCCGACAACCCGGGTCGCCCAGCGAGCAGAGCCGCAGCCTGCTGAGCACCTCGCCGTCGTCGGTGTCCCGCACGTCGAAGTGCACCGGACGGACCGTGCCGTCCGGGGCGACGAGCAGGTGCCGGCCCGCGTCGAGCGTGTCGTCGCGCAACAGACAGTTGCGGCCCAACAATCGGGCCAGCGCGGCGATGCTGGCGTGCTCGGAGAGCTGCTCGGGCACCCCGTAGCAGTCCACCACCGTCGCGAACTCGCCCGGCGCCTGCCAGACGTCACACACCACCGCGTACGCCGGCAGCCGCGCCGGGTCGGCCGCCGCCAACGGCATCACCACCCGACCAAGCGCCTCGGCCAGCGCCGGGTAGACCTCCACGGGTTGAGCCCCGTCGATTCTCCAGTTCCACAGCTCGGTCATTCCGCCTCCTCGCTGCGTTCGTCCCCACCGGCCTCCGGATCGGGCCTTACACACGATGGTGGGGGGCATTTGACCCCAGCCGGGGGCAAGTTACCGGTCTGTGACCATTCCGGGCAAAATTTCCCTGAGCGGCATTGCTCGGAGTAGCGGGAAGGTGACAGTTTATCGGGTATGGTGCGCCATCCGCACCACCGCCACCGCGTGTCCTGCCGCAGGTCCAACCGCCCTCGGTCAGCGCAGGACGACCAGGTGCTCCCCCCGGGGCAGCAGCTCGCCCACCACGGGAGCGCCCGGCACCTCGCCGGCGACCAGCAGGCCACCGGAGGTCTGCGCGTCGGCCAGCAGCAGCCGCACGGCCTCGTCCGCCGCGCCGAAGTCGGTCCACGGGGTCACCCAGTCCAGGTTGCGTCGGGTGCCGCCGCTGACGAACCCGTCGCGCAGCGCCTCGCGCGCGCCGGCCAGGTAGGGCACCCGGGCGGTGTCGATGGCCACCGTGACCCGGCTGGCCCGGGCCAGCTTCGAGGCGTGCCCGAGCAGCCCGAACCCGGTCACGTCGGTGCCGCACCGGATGCCGGCGGCGACCGCCGCACGGGCCGCGTCCCGATTGAGCGCGCTCATCGAGGCCACCGCCTCCGGAAAACTCTCACCGGTCGCCTTGTGCCGGGTGTTCAGCACACCCACCCCGAGCGGCTTGGTCAGCGACAACGGCACCCCGGCCCGCCCGGCGTCGAGGGTGATCAGCTCCTCCGGCCGGACCGTGCCGGTGACCGCGAGACCGTACTTCGGGCCGTCGTCGTCCACGCTGTGCCCGCCGGCCAGGTGACAGCCGGCCTCCCGCGCCACGTCCTGGCCGCCGCGCAGGACCTCGCCCGCCAACTCCATCGGCAGCACGTCGCGCGGCCAACAGAGCAGGTTGAGCGCGACCAACGGGGTGCCGCCCATCGCGTACACGTCGGAGAGCGCGTTGGCCGCGGCGATCCGACCCCAGTCGTACGCGTCGTCGACCACCGGTGTGAAGAAGTCGGCGGTGCTGACCAGGCCGGTCCGCTCGTCCAGGCGCACCACCGCGGCGTCGTCGCCGTGATCCAACCCGACCAGCAACTCCGCGGTGCCGGTCGCCGGGCCGAGACTGGCCACCATGATCTCCAGCTCGCCCGGTGGGATCTTGCAGGCGCATCCACCGCCGCGGGCGTACTTGGTCAACCGTACGGGTTCGGTCATCCCCCCATGATCTCGACATGGCGTCACGATCGCCACCGTGACCACCCAGCCGGTGACCAAAATCGGACGCCCGAGAACGATCGTGACCGGTGTTACCGCTCCGTGACCCGCTGGGTTGCGTTCTGCCACATCAGGCCGCCTACAGTGGCCGCACCGGGGGTCAACCGACCCCGATCCGGGAGACGACAGGGGACGGTGGACGACGTGACGACGGGCGAACCGCTCATCGTGCTGGACGCGGTCAACAAGTGGTTCGGGCCGCTGCACGTGCTGGACGACGTCTCGCTGTCGGTGGGTCGGGGCGAGGTGGTCGTGGTGATCGGCCCGTCCGGCTCCGGCAAGTCGACGCTGTGCCGCACGATCAACCGGCTGGAGCCGATCAACTCGGGCACCATCACCTTCGACGGCCAGCCGCTGCCGGCCGAGGGCAAGCCCCTCGCGAAGCTGCGCAGCGAGGTGGGCATGGTCTTCCAGTCCTTCAACCTCTTCGCGCACAAGACCATCCTGGAGAACGTCACCCTCGGCCCGATCAAGGTCCGCAAGGAGAAGCCGGCCGCCGCCCGCGAGCGCGGCCTGGCCCTGCTGGACCGGGTCGGCATCGCCAACCAGGCGGACAAGTTCCCGGCCCAGCTCTCCGGCGGCCAGCAGCAGCGGGCGGCCATCGCCCGGGCGTTGGCCATGCAGCCCAAGGCGATGCTCTTCGACGAGCCGACCAGCGCCCTGGACCCGGAGATGGTCGGCGAGGTGCTCGACGTGATGACCTCGCTGGCCAGCGACGGCATGACGATGGTCGTGGTGACCCACGAGATGGGCTTCGCCCGGCACGCGGCGAACCGGGTCATCTTCATGGCCGACGGGCAACTGGTCGAGGACGCCCCACCGGCGGAGTTCTTCGCGAACCCGCGCAGCGAGCGGGCCCGAGACTTCCTCTCCAAGATCCTCACGCACTGAGCGTCCGTAGTGGAGCGCGCCGTACTCGGTGGGCTCCGTTGAAGAAGGAGAAGAGTATGCGTATCAAGCGCGTTGCGGCAGTCGCCGCGGTCGCCGCTCTGGCGCTCGGCCTCACCGCCTGTGGTGGCGACGACGGCGGGGACACCGGTGCTGGCAGCAAGTCCTTCACCGCCGGCACCACCATGGAGAAGCTGAACAAGGCCCAGAAGATCAAGGTCGGCACCAAGTTCGACCAGCCCGGCTTCGGCCTGAAGGGCCTCTCCGGCAAGCCGGAGGGCTTCGACGTCGAGATCGCCAAGATCATCGTCAAGGAGCTCGGCATCCCCGAGGACAAGATCGAGTGGGTCGAGGCCCCCTCGAAGGTCCGCGAGGACGTGATCGTCAACGGCACGGTCGACCTGGTCGCCGCGACCTACACGATCAACGACAAGCGCAAGGAGCGGATCGCCTTCGCAGGCCCGTACTACGAGGCCGGCCAGAACATCCTGGTCAAGAAGGACGACACGACCATCACCGGTCCGGACTCGTTCAAGGACGGCACCAAGAAGGTCTGCTCCGTCACCGGCTCCACCCCGGCCGAGACGATCAAGCAGTACGTCAAGGACGTCGGCACCCAGCTGGTGCTCTTCGACACCTACGACAAGTGCCGGGACGCCCTCAAGGGTGGCCAGGTCAACGCCGTCACCACGGACAACGTGATCCTGCTCGGCTACATCGCCAAGGACGAGGCGTCGTTCAAGCTGGCCGGCAGCAACTTCACCAAGGAGCCGTACGGCATCGGGGTGAAGAAGGAGGACGCGGACTTCCGCAGCTTCATCAACGACACGCTGGACAAGGCGGTCGCCGACGGCAGCTGGAAGAAGGCCTGGGACAGCACCGCCGGCAAGTTCGGCGCGGAACTGGGCTCGGCGCCCACCATCAACCGCTACTGATCTGATCCTTCGATCTGGAGGGTGGGGAGGAACACCGACCCGTGAACGTGCTCATCGACAAGTTCGACGTCTTTGCGGGTGGTTTCTGGCTCACCCTCCAGATCTGCATACTCGCCGCGATCGGTGCCCTCGTTCTGGGCGCCATCGTGGCGGTGCTGCGCATCTCACCGGTGCCCCCGCTCCGCGCGCTCGGCACCAGCTACGTGAACGTCTTCCGCAACATGCCACTGACCGTGGTGATGTTCTTCGCCGCGTTCGGCCTGCCGGCCCTCGGCTCCAACGCGGACTTCCTCCGCATCCCGCTGCTCGACTCGCTGTTCACCCGACTCGGCACCGACCTGCCGTACTTCCGGTTCGCGCTGATCGCCCTGGTGCTCTACACCGCGGCGTTCGTCTGCGAGGCGCTGCGGTCCGGGGTCAACGCGGTGCCCGCCGGCCAGGCGGAGGCGGCGCGGTCACTGGGTCTGACCTTCGGGCAGAACCTGCGCCACGTGGTGCTGCCGCAGTCCTGGCAGGCCTCGATCGTTCCGCTCGGCTCGGTGATCATCGCGATGATCAAGAATTCGGCGCTGGCCGGCTTCTTCGGTGTCGTCGGTGACCTGTCGGCCACGGCCGACCAGCTCACCGGCGCCGAGGGCTACGCCTTCATCCCGGTCGCCATCGGCATCTCGATCGGCTACCTGATCATGACCGTGCCGCTCGGCGCCCTGCTGGACCGGATCGAGAAGCGACAGGCGGTGGCCCGATGAGTCAGCAGACCAGCGTCCTCTACGACGTCCCCGGGCCGCGGCAGCGGCGGATCACCCTGATCAGCAGCATCGCCGCCGGAGTCGTCCTGCTCGTCGGGGCCTACTTCCTGATCTACCAGCCCCTGGATGAGAAGGGCCAGCTCTCGATGGAGCTGTGGGGGCCGCTGGTCGACCCCTCCAACGAGAACTTCTCCCAGGTGTGGGATCGGATCGCCCTCGGCTTCAAGAACACGCTGATCGCGGCGGCGCTGGCCATCGTGGCCTCACTGGTGATCGGCACCCTGCTCGCCATCCTGCGGATCCAGCTCAAGAGCCTGACCCGGCTCCGGTTCACCGGCATGGCAACGCCGGTGGCCTACCTGCTGCGTGGGGTGAGCACCCTGCTGTCGGCGATCACCCGGGTCTGCGTCGAGGTGTTCCGCGGCCTGCCTGTTGTGATCACCATCTTCTTCGTGGCCCGCGGCTTCCCCGAGTTCGGCCTCTACTTCGACAACCTCTGGTACCTGGTCATCGGCCTCACCATCTACAACTCGGTGGTGATCGGCGAGATCCTCCGCTCCGGTATGGAGGGGCTGCCGGGCGGTCAGGCGGAGGCCGCCGCCGCCATCGGGCTCTCCCCGGCACAGACCACCCGGATGATCCTGCTGCCGCAGTCCTTCCGGATCATGCTGCCGGCACTGATCAGCCAGCTGGTCGTGGTGCTCAAGGACACCTCGCTGGGGTTCATCATCAGCTACGAGGAGACCCTGAACATCGGCAAGCAGATCATCGGCGTGCTGGGCAACCCGATCCAGGTCTACGTCGTGATCGCCGTGCTCTTCATCGTGGTGAACTACTCGCTGTCGAAGCTCGCCCAGTACGTCCAACGGCGGCTCGCCCGGGGTCGCAAGACCGCCAACACCCCGGCCCAGAACCCGCCGCCGGCGGCCCTGATCTCCCAGGCCGAGGGCGGCGGCGGAGGCGGCGGCGGCGCCGCCTGAGCGACGTCACACCGACCAGAAGGCCCGAAGGCCGCCCCGAGCAACTCGGGGCGGCCTTCGGTCATCTGCGCGGGTTGTGCGTGTCGCGCCGTTCCGAGCGCGGCGGCTGCGGGAGGGTGGATCGACTCGGTTTTCAGGAAATCGCGGTGTTCCGACGCGTGCGACCCACCGATTTCCAGGAAGCCGAGTCGATCAAACGACTCAGCGGGCGATCTCGGTGACCCGGGACTCGCGGACCACGGTGACCCGGATCTGACCCGGGTAGGTCAGCTCCTCCTCGATCTGCTTGGCCACGTCGCGGGCCAGCACGGCCGCCCCGATGTCGTCGACGTCGTCCGGCTTGACCATCACCCGGATCTCCCGGCCGGCCTGCATGGCGAAGACCTTGTCCACGCCGAGCTTGCCGGCCGCGATCTCCTCGATCCGCTCCAGCCGCTTGACGTACGCCTCCAGGCTCTCCCGACGCGCGCCCGGCCGACCACCGGAGCAGGCGTCGGAGGCCTGGGTGAGCACGGCCTCGATGGTCTGCGGGGGAACCTCGTTGTGGTGCGCCTCGATGGCGTGCACCACGTCCTCGTGCTCCCCGTACTTGCGGGCCAGGTCGGCGCCGATGATGGCGTGGCTGCCCTCCACCTCGTGGGTGAGCGCCTTGCCGATGTCGTGCAGGAACGCCGACCGCTTGATGATCGGCACGTCCAACCGCAGCTCGGCGGCCATGATGCCGGCGATGTGGGCGGTCTCGACCAGGTGCTTGAGCACGTTCTGCCCGTACGAGGTGCGGTAGCGCAGCCGGCCGAGCAGGGTCACCAGCTCCGGGTGGATCTCGGTGATGCCGACCTCGACCAGGGCGTCCTCGGCGGCGCGGAGACAGAGCTGCTCCACCTCCTGCCGGGCCAGGTCGTAGACCTCCTCGATCCGGTGCGGGTGGATGCGCCCGTCCAGCACCAGCTTCTCCAGGGTCACCCGGCCCACCTCCCGACGGACCGGGTCGAAGCAGGAGAGCAGCACCGCCTCTGGGGTGTCGTCGATGATCAGGTTGACGCCGGTCACCGACTCGAAGGCGCGGATGTTGCGCCCCTCCCGGCCGATGATCCGCCCCTTCATCTCGTCACCGGGCAGGTGCAGGACGCTGACCACGCTCTCCGCGGTCTGCTCGCTGGCGACCCGCTGGATCGCGTCCACCACGATGTGTCGGGCGCGCTGCTCGGCCGTGTTGCGCGCGTCGGACTCGATGTCCCGGACGAGTAGCGCCGCTTCCCGTTTGGCCTGCGTCTCGATGGCCTCGACCAGCTCCAGTCGCGCGGAGTCGGCGGTCAGCCCGGCGACCCGCTCCAGCTCCCGACGGCGCAGCTCCTCCGACTCGGTCAGCTCGATCTCCCGCTGGGCGAGCGCGGCCTCCCGGGCGGCGAGGGCGGCCTTCGCGGCGGTGAGCTGACGCTCCCGCTCGGCGAACCGCTCCACCTCCTCGGTGTGCATCCGCTCCCGCTCGTCCATCCGAGCTGCCCGACGTTCCACCTCGGCGGCCTGCTCCCGGGTGGTGGCGGCCAGGACCGCGACCTCCCGCTCGCCGCTGCGCCGGGCTGCCGTGCGCAACTGCTCGGCGTCCGCCTCGGCCTGCTTGTGGGCCCGCTCCAGCACGGTGTCCGCCTCGGCCCGGGCGTCGTCGAGGACCCGACGCGCCTCGGCGCGGGCCGCCTTCGCCTCGGCCTTCGCCGCCGCCGCCTCGGTACGGGCCGCTGCAGCCGCGGACTTCGCCACGTCGATCGTGCTGTTCGCCTCGTCGGCCGCGGTCCGCAGGGCAGCCAGGGACTGCTCCTGGCGGTCCTTCTCGGCGATGAAGGCGGGATCCTCCGGAGCCGGCGCGGCGCCCATCCGGCGCAGTGTCCGGATGCCGACCAGCACGGCCCCGATCACCACCACCGCGAGGACGAGGACGGCCGCGAGGAGCACGAGGTCGAACGCGTTCATGCCGGGACCCCGTCGGGTCTACCGATGAACCTGTGCCGCCGCCCCGCCATGGCCGCCTCCCCTAACGTCGAGACCGCAGCGACCGTGCCGGGGGCACACTCCTGCGGCTGTGGACGCCCGACCGGAGCGGCTGGCCGTGGGTAGCTTTCTCCGCCGGCGGTGCCCGTGGGCAGCGTCGGCGACCGGGTGCAGTTGTCGCAGCGTTCCGGACCGGCCTGTCCGGAACTGCCGCCAAAGGCCGCGGAGTCGGCCAAAGTGATGCTGTTCTGTTACGCGATCTATGTTGTGCGCTTAGCCTGCGCTGGTCGGGCAATGTGAGCCTGTATGGCGAGGCTAGGTCGCCGGGGGTGCTCTGGTCAAGGACTCATGATCAAACCCCCCGAACGGAGAGAAGTTGAACCGTCACCCCGCGCTGATATCGCGCCGGACAGGAGGGGACAAACTCCGCGAGGTGTGCTGCCCACTGGACGTGTCGGGCCTGCTCAGCCCCACCCAGCCGGCTGTCGGGCGGGGTCGACGACCGAGCGAGGTGTGACCCATCCGTCTTCTCCGCCGTCAGCTGGCCCCGGCCGCCACCGCTGCCGAAACCAGCGCCGCGTTGTCCGCAGCGGGTGAACCGTCCGGCAGGGTCAGGGTGTCCTCGAGCCCGATTCGGGTGTGCAAACCCCGGCGTACCGCCTCGGCGAGGACCGGCCAGGTCGCCGGACCCTCGGCGTGCAACAGCACCGACGGCGCGTCCGCCGGCAGCGCGGCGAGAACCCGGGAGGCGTCGGCCAACGCGACCGCCACGTCCTCGGCCATGCACTCGACCAGCACCCGCCCGGCCGGCACCCGCCACCTCCGGTACGCCGCGACCGCGTCGAGCGTCCACAGCCCCGCCTCGACGAGCACACCGCGCTCGTGCAGGGCGGCCGCGACCGCCTCGGCACCGGGCTCGTGCGCGTTGACCGAGGCGAAGTCGGGCAGCACCGACCAGGCCCGGACGGCGGCCACCCGGGCAGCCGGATCCGGCGAGATCCAGGCGCCG
>NZ_JAKKFF010000280.1 GCF_022229015.1 Micromonospora foliorum | reverse complement strand
CAGCGCGGGTGGTAGACGGAGCACGGCTGGGCTGTCGATCTGCTACCGCGCTCTGTCGCGTGGTTGTGTTGTTTTTCAAGGATACTGCCCCCACCGAGATCTACCCTCTTTCCCTCCCCGGCTCTCTTCCGTGCTCGGGTTGCCGACCCGGCCGACGGCCTCCGGCACTCCGGGCCGGCCTGCCTCCTCCGGCCCCTCGACGCCGCCGCTGGCCGACTCGCCGACCGCGTACATTCCGCAGGTCACCGCCCGGCCCGGCCGACCCGCCGGCTCCCCGGTCTCACCGGCCGCCCCCGACCGCATCGCAGCGGCCGGGCAGGGAGGCTTCGCCTCGGCCGGGCCGAGCCGGGTCCCGCCGACCGGGCCGACCCGAGTCCCACCGGGCGTCGCGGACCCGGCGGCCACCGCGCTGATTCCGGCCGTGCCCGCCACACCCGCCACCAGGCCGCCGACCATGGACTCGACCGCGTTGATGGGTGCCGTTCCCCGCACGGCGGTTCCCGACGAGCCAAC
The DNA here is from genome assembly GCF_022229015.1 of Micromonospora foliorum. Classification (GTDB taxonomy): domain Bacteria; phylum Actinomycetota; class Actinomycetes; order Mycobacteriales; family Micromonosporaceae; genus Micromonospora; species Micromonospora foliorum. The sequence continues at coordinate 4,683 of NZ_JAKKFF010000280.1, read as the reverse complement.
CGGCGGCAACCCCACCGACCCGCCCCAACCCCGCCGCGGCGAACGGGTGGTCCAACTCCGACCGCACCAGACCGGCGAGGGCTACAAGAGCGTCTACTCCGAGCTCACCCGCCCGTCGTTCGGCTCGCGACTGCGTACCGGCGTCCGGGTCACCGGCGAGATCCTGATTACCTTCGGCCTGGTGGTCCTGCTCTTCGCCGGCTACGAGGTCTGGGGCAAGTCGGCCATCGTCGACGCCCACCAGAACGACCTCAACAACGAGTTGGCTCAGGCGTGGGCCCCGACCGACGACCCGACGGTCGTCCCGTCGGTGGGCCCGAGCGTCAAACCCTCCCCACCGGTACGCGGCAAGCCGCTCGCCGGCCTCTACATCCCCAAGCTGGACAAGAACTGGGTCGTCGTCGAGGGCGTCACTCAGGAGGACATCCGCTTCGCCCCGGGCCACTACCCAACCAGCGCGCTCCCCGGCCAGGTGGGCAACTTCTCCGTCGCCGGCCACCGCAACCGGGCCACCTTCTGGCGGCTGGACGAGCTGGATGAGGGCGACCCGATCGTGGTCGAGAGCAAGACCGACTGGTACGTCTACCGGGTGTCGCAGTCCCGCATCGTCCGGCCCACCCAGGTCGAGGTGGTGGCGCCGGTGCCCGGCGAGCCGGACAAGAAGGCGACCAGGCGGATGCTCACCCTCACCACGTGCAACCCGAAGTTCGACAACTACCAGCGCCTGATCATCCACGCCGAACTGGACCGCAGCCAACCCAAGTCCGCGGGCCGCCCGGCGGAGCTGGGAGGCTGACCCGATGTACGCGTTCATCTGGCGCAAGCTGCCGTTCGGCCTGGTCGGAAAGTTGACCGGCTCGGTGCTGCTGGTGGCCGCCACGGTGGCCCTGCTCTGGTACGTCGCCTTCCCGTGGGCCGAGCCCCTGCTGCCCTTCGACGACGTGCAGGTCGAGTCCGGCGTACCCGCCGAGACGGGTGGCGGCGACCCGGTGACCGTGGAGACCCCGGCCGGCGACGAGCACGAGCTGCCGTACGACACCGACCAGAACAACCCCGCGCCCCCCTCCCCGAGCAGGTGACCATGCGCGTCCTGGTGATCGACAACTACGACTCCTTCGTCTTCAACCTCGTCCAATATCTGGGCCAACTCGGCGTGGACTGCGAGGTCCGCCGCAACGACGAGATCGACGTCGCCGAGGTGGGCACGGTCGGCGCGGACGGCATCCTGCTGTCGCCCGGTCCGGGCAGCCCGGACCGGGCCGGCATCTGCCTGGACGTCATCCGGGAGTACGCGGGCCAGCTCCCGATCTTCGGTGTCTGCCTCGGCCACCAGGCGATCGGCGAGGCGTTCGGGGCGACCGTGACGCGCGCCCCGGAGCTGCTGCACGGCAAGACCTCCGAGGTACGGCACCACTCGGTCGGCGTACTCGCCGGCCTGCCCGACCCGTTCACCGCCACCCGGTACCACTCGCTCGCGGTGCTGCCCGAGACGCTCCCCGACGAGCTGGAGGTCACCGGCTGGACCGGCTCCGGCGTGGTGATGGCGATGCGGCACCGGACGCTGCCCATCGAGGGCGTCCAGTTCCACCCGGAGTCGGTGCTCACTGAGGGCGGTCACCTGATGCTGGCCAACTGGCTGGCGAGTTGCGGTCACCCCGAGGCGCTGGAGCGCGCGCCCGCGCTGGCCGCCGAGGTCGACGCCCGTCGTCGCGCGGCCTTCGCCACCGCCTGAGCGTCAGGGCCCGCTCACCGGATCGTCGGAACCCGTGCCGGCCGGGTCAGCCGCGCAGCGCGTCCTGCACCGCGGGGTCAGCGGGCGAGCGCACCGCCGGCGGTCGGTCACGCACCGCGTCCCACGCCGCCTTGCCACTGGCGAAGTAGTCCCGAACCGACTTCTCGGCGAGCAGGGCGGCGCCACAACCGTCGCAGCGGGCGGTCACCCCGTCGACGTCGAGGCCGAGCTGCCGGCACAGTGTCACCGCCCGGGACAGGTGGTACGACTGGGTGACGATCAGGGCCCGCTCGACGCCGTACACCTCGCGGGCTCTCGCGCAGCTGTCGTAGGTGTCCAGGCCGAACGGGTCGGCCACCACCCGACGCCTGTCGACACCGCGCTCGGCGAGGTACGTCGTCATCACCGCCGGCTCGTCGCCTGACGCGCCACCGCCGTCGCCCGACACGAGGACGACCGTGGCCCGCCCGCTGGCCACCAACTCGGCGGCGGTGTCCAGGCGGCCGGCGAGACGGTCCCCGGGCCGCTGCCGATCGGCTGCCACCTCGGTGCCGAGCACGATCACCACGTCGGCGGCCGGCGCGTCGACGGCGGCGTACACGTGGCCGCGTGCGGCGAACGTCGTCCAGAGCCACGGACAACTGGCGAGCACCACCACGACGAGGCCCGAGACGGCCAGGCGGCGGAGGCGTCTAGGCCACCGCCGCACCGGCCCGACCGGGGACGTTTCCGCCTCGGTCACGCCGTTGCCCACGGATCGCCTAGTCCTGGGGCCGGCTCGACGGGGGCGGGAACGGCAGACCGATGCCGCCCCCGTTGCCGGGGGTGGTCGGCGTGCCCGTCGGCGTGCCCGTCGGCGTGATCGTCGGCGTCGGGTCGGTCTCCGGCTCGGGCTGACTCACCTTGATGGTCACCCTCGTGCCGGTGGGCTTCTTCTCGTTGCCGTTCGGGCTCTGGTCGGTGACATTCCCCGCCTGGGCGGCGGGCACCTCCGGCCCGTCCTGCACGACAACCGTGAAGCCTGCGTTCCGGAGGACTCGGGTGGCCTCCTCCTGGCCCAGTCCGACGACGTCCGGCACCTCACGAACCTTGCCGTTCGAGACCGTCAGCGTCACCTGCGTGCCTTCGGGAACGCTCTCGCCCTCGGGCGGCTCGACTTTGAGAACCTCGTCCTGGCTCGCCTCGTCGTTCACCGTCTTGATGTCGTACTTGAGGTTCGCCTCGGTGAGCCGGGCGATGGCGCTCTCCCGCTTGCTGCCCTTGAGCCCGGCGGGAACGCGCACCTCGGGCTTGCCACCACAGATCTGAATGATGACCGTGCGGTTCTGCTCCACCTGGGTGGTCGGCAGCGGGTTCTGCTTGACGACCGTGCCCTCGGTGCAGTCACTGGCCAGCACCGCGTCACCCACCTGCGCGGACAGACCGGCTCTCTGGATCTCAGCGATCGCCGCGTCCCGGGTCTTGCCGGTGAGGGTGGGCACCGACTTCAGGTCCTTGTCCTGCTGCATGTTCCAGAGCAGGGCGGCGACCAGGGCGATCACCGCCAGCACGCCGACCGCGCTGAACGTCGCGATCAACCAGGAGGACGCCTTGCGCTGACGCGGGTCGCCCACCCGGGCCGGGATCTGCCGGGTCTGCTGCCCGCCGGAGGGAGCCGGATAGCCGCCCCCACCGCCGGCCGGGGCCATCGCCACCGTCTCCGCCTCGCGCAGCACCGGGGTCGCCAGCACGGGCCGGCCGGCGGCGGCGCGAAGCAGGTCGGCCCGCATCTCGCCGGCGCTCTGGTAGCGGTTGAGCGGGTTCTTCGACAGCGCCTTGAGCACGATCGCGTCGACGGCCGGGGTGACGTCCGGGTTGATGTCGCTCGGCGTCGGCGGCGTCTCCCGTACATGCTGGTACGCGACGCTGACCGGGCTGTCCCCGACGAACGGCGGGTGCCCGCAGACCAGCTCGAAGAGCACGCAGCCAGCCGCGTACACGTCGGAGCGCGCGTCGACGGCCTCGCCGCGTGCCTGCTCCGGGGAAAGATATTGTGCCGTGCCGATCACCGCGCTGGTCTGCGTCATGGTGGTCGCACCGCTGGCCAGCGCGCGGGCGATGCCGAAGTCCATCACCTTGACCTGGCCGGTCTGGGTGAGCATCACGTTGCCGGGCTTGATGTCCCGGTGGATGATGCCGTGCCGGTGACTGAACTCCAGCGCGGCGCACATGTCGGCGCAGATCTCCAGCGCGCGGCGCGGCTGCAGCCGCCCCTCGGCGCCGAGGACCTCCTTCAAGGTCCGCCCGTTGACGAACTCCATGACGATGAACGGCAGTGTCTCGCCGGTCGGCGCGGTCTCCTCGCCGGTGTCGTAGACCGCCACGATGGCCGGGTGGTTGAGCGAGGCGGCGTTCTGCGCCTCCCGACGGAACCGCATCTGGAACGTCGCGTCCCGGGCGAGGTCGGTGCGGAGCATCTTGATCGCGACGTCCCGACCGAGCCGGAGGTCGCGACCACGGTGCACCTCGGCCATGCCGCCATAGCCGAGCAGCTCGCCGACCTGGTACCTGCCACCGAGCAGGCGGGCCTGCGCTGTCATCGCGTCTGTCGTCCTTCGCTCGTCGTCGTCCCGCCGTCGCCCGGCTGGAGTCGTACCTCTCGACGGTACGACGTCCGGGTCGGATCGTCGCGCCCGTCGAGTCGTAGCGCGCCGGACGTCACGGTGCGCGGCGTCAGCCCGGCGGATACGCCGGCCTGCGACTGCTTCCGTAGGTTGTAGGAAATCACGCCGGAGCAGAGCAGGACCAGCACGGCCAACAGGATGGCGAGCAGCACCATTCCGGGCCGGGACCGCTGCGGCTGGGGTGACGGCGTCGCCGGGGCGGCCGGTCGGGCGTACGCCGGCGGGTGTTCCTGCCGGGGCGGCCCGGACGGCACCGCTGCCGCGCCGCGTGGGTAGCCGTTCGGTGCG
>NZ_JAKKFF010000028.1 GCF_022229015.1 Micromonospora foliorum | reverse complement strand
CGCCTCCGCCGCGCCGACCGGGGTCGCACCGTCGGGGGTCCCGTCCGGCCTGCCCACCGGGCCGCTGCCGACCCTCCCGCTGCCCAGCGGCGGGTTGCCCGGCAACGGGCTGCCGACCGGGTCGGTGATCGGTGGCCGACCGTCGGACGCCCTGGCCGGCTGGGCGCAGCAGGTCGGCGCCAAGGTCGGTGTCCCCGCGGTCGCCATGCAGGCGTACGGCTACGCCGAGCTGGTGCTCGCCCAGACCAACCGCAGCTGTGCGTTGAGCTGGACCACGCTGGCCGCGATCGGTCAGGTCGAATCGGGGCACGGCTCGGCCAACGGCGCGCGGCTGGGGCAGGACGGCAAGGCGCTGCCCAACATCATCGGGCTGCCGCTGGACGGGAACGAGGGTCGGATGCGGATCATCGACACCGACCGTGGGGCGCTCGACGGGGACGCCACCCTCGACCGCGCCATCGGGCCGATGCAGTTCATCCCGACCACCTGGCAGGAGATCGGCGCGGACGCGGACAACGACGGCCGCAAGGACCCGCACGACCTGGACGACGCCGCCCTGGCAGCGGGAAACTACCTCTGCAAGGGCGGCCGAAACCTGAGCATTCCGGGCGACTGGTGGAACGCGATCCTCTCCTACAACGATGTACGGCGGTACGCCCAGGACGTCTACGACACCGCGAACCGGTACGGACGGGCCAGTCGGTCGTGAAGTGATCGTCTCGATACGTTGGAGAACTGGACACTTCCCCCGGGCCTCTGTTAGCGGCAAGCTAGACGGGTGATGGTGCGCGAGTGGGACCCCAGGACCGCGTCGTCCGCCGAGATCGCGTCGCTGTTGGCCACGCTGAACGCGGTCCTGGCGGCCGATCTGCCGCAGGACCCGCCCTGGCGGGAGACTTCGATGCGGGAATACCTCGGCGAGGTGATGCCCGGCGAGCGGCGGATCTCCTGGATCGCCCAGGCCGAGCCGACCACCCCGGGCGACACGGGCGCGGTGCTCGGCCAGGTGCACGTACTCCTTCTGGGTGACATCGGCGTGCTCGAGGTGCTGGTGCACCCGTCCGCGCGGCGCACCGGCCTCGGCCGTGACCTGGTCCTGCGTGCCGCCCGTCGGGTCTACCAGGAGGGCTTCCAGTCGATCGGGGTCGAGGTCGTCGGCGACACCCCCGCGGTCGGGTTCTACGAGTCGCTCGGCTTCAACCGGGAGTACGTGGAGACGCGCAGCGTCCTCGACCTGACCGCGGTGGACTGGGCCGAGCTGGCCGAGATGGCCACCGGCATCGGTGCGGGCTACCAGCTGGAGTTCTTCCCGGGCGGGCCGCCGGACGACCTGATCGAGGCGTACGCGCGGGCCAAGGCCGAGGTGCGCGACGTCGACGACGGTGAGCTGCGGCCCAGCTCCTACGACCCGGAGCGGCTGCGCGACAGCCTCGACACGCTGCACCGGCGGGGCATGAAGCCGTACATCGTGCTCGCCCGGCACGAGCAGAGCGGTGAGGTGGCCGGCCTGACCGAGGTGGTGGTGCCGGCGCAGCACCCGACCCGCGCCGACCAGTACGACACGATCGTCGCGCAGGATCACCGGGGCTACGGCATCGATCGGGCGATCAAGGCCCGCATGCTGCTGGAGCTGCGCTCCGCCGAGCCGGAGCTGATCGAGGTGCAGACCTGGAACGCGCAGGCCAACGAGGCGATGCTCAAGGTCAACGCGGAGCTGGGCTACCGTCCCGACCGGGACTGGTGCGAATACAGCGTCGACGTCGCTGAGCTGGTGCACCGCCTCGATCCGCCACGCTGAGGAATTCACGAAACTGTCCACTAGGGGATGGACGGTGGACAGTCGGGCACCTTAACGTGCGTTGACCCCCATCCACCCAACGTGGAGGCCCTATGCGCCCGCGCCGCTCAATCGCCGCGCTCGCGACCGCCACCGCCGCCGTGACCATCACGGCGCTCGGCGTCGCACCCACCGCGGCCAGCGCCGCGCCCACCGACCTGTTCATCTCGGAGTACGTCGAGGGTTCGTCGAACAACAAGGCGATCGAGCTGTTCAACGGCACCGGCGCCGACGTCGACCTGGCGGCCGGCGGCTACCAGTTGCAGCTCTACTTCAACGGCTCCACCACGGCCACCACGATCGCCCTGACCGGCAGCGTGGCCGCCGGCGACGCGTTCGTGTTCGCCAGTGCCTCGGCCGGGGCCGCCGTCCTCGCCCAGGCCGACCAGACCACCGGGGCGAGCCTCTTCAACGGTGACGACGCGATCGTGTTGCGCCGGGGCACCACCGTGCTCGACTCGATCGGCCAGGTGGGTGTCGACCCGGGCACCGAGTGGGGTGCCGGCGTCACCAGCACCGCGGACAACACCCTGCGCCGGTTGCCGAACGTGGCCGCCGGTGACACCGACCCGTCGGACGCGTTCGACCCCGCCACGCAGTGGGCCGGCTTCCCCGTCGACACGTTCGACGGGCTGGGCGCGCACACCGTGGACGGCGGTGGCCCGGTCGACGTGCCGGCCACGGTGACCTGTGGCGGGCCGCTGGTCACCGCCGCCGGCACGGCCGCGAGCCGCGAGGTGACCGCCGTCGACCCCGACGACACGGTCGTCGACCTGGCCGTGACCGCGATCAGCCCGAGCCCGACCGCCGGCTCGATCACCCGTACCGCCTTCACCCCCGCCGACGGGGTGGGCGGCACCGCCCGCGCCACGGTCGGCGTGAGCGCCGACCTCGCCGCCGGGGCGTACACCGTCACCCTCACCGCGACCGACGCCGGCGGTGGCGCCGCGAGCTGCGCGCTGGTCGTGCAGGTGACCCGGGAGCTGACCGTCGGCGAGGTGCAGGGTCCGACCACCGACGCCGAGTCCGGTCCGGCCGACCGGTCACCGCTCGCACCGGCGAGCGGCAACGGCACGAGCAGCACGCTGTACGACGTACGCGGCGTGATCACCCAGTTGACCCTGGCCCGCACCTCGGCCGGGGCGGAGCAGCACGGGTTCTTCCTGCAGAGCCGCGTTGGTGACGCCGACGGCGACCCGACCAGCTCCGACGGCATCTTCGTGTTCATGGGCACGTTCACCTCGCTGATCGGCGGTTACGTGCCGACGGTCGGCGACGAGGTCGTGCTGCGGGCCCGGGTGTCGGAGTACTACAACTTCACCCAGCTCTCCGGCGCGTCGCTGGTCCGCCGGATCGGCGGTGGCCTGGCCGTGGACACCGCGGTCGCGGTGACCGACGCGGTGCCGCCGGCCGTGCTCACCGACGCGGAGCGCTTCTGGGAGCGGCACGAGGGCTCCCGGATTCAGGTACGCGCGGGCAGCGGCGCGGTGAGCGGCCGGGACGTCTTCTCCTCCACCGCCGACGCGGAGCTGTGGGTGGTCGACCGCGACGACCCGCTGCTGGACCGCGACGACCCGTACTCCCGGCGGGTCTTCCGTGATTCGCACCCGCTGGACAACGACCCGACCCGCCGCTTCGACGACGGCAACGGCCAGCGGACGCTGCTCGGCAGCATGGGCGTGAAGGCCACCGCCGGGGACAGCGCCGCGCTACTCCCGCCGGCACACACCTTCGACACGCTGCGGACGGACGCGGTGGGCGGGGTCTACTACTCGTTCGAGAAGTACGGCGTCCAGGTCGAGCGGGCGGAGTTCGCCGCCGGGGCCGACCCGTCGAAGAACAGCCCGCCCAAGCCGGCCGACCGGTCGCAGGAGGTGGCCGTGGCCACCTACAACGTGGAGAACCTGTACGACTACCGTGACGACCCGTTCGACGGCTGCGACTTCGCCGGTAACGCCGGTTGCGTGGGCGTCGCCCCGCCGTTCGACTACGTTCCGGGCAGCGAGGCGGAATACCGCGAACAGCTGGCCGCGCTCGCCGACCAGATCGTCAAGGACCTGCACGCACCGGATCTGATCCTGGTGCAGGAGGCCGAGGACCAGGACATCTGCACGGTCTCCGGGGCGGCCCTGAGCTGCGGCGACACCAACAACGCCGATGGCGCTCCGGACAGCATCCAGGAGTTGGCGCTCACGGTGGCGGCGGCCGGTGGGCCCGCGTACGCCGCCGCCTATGACCGGACCGGCGCGGACGCCCGCGGTATCACCGCGGCGTTCCTGTACCGCACGGACCGGCTGTCGCTGGCGGCCGCGACGGCGAACGACCCCCTGCTGGGCTCGGCACCGACCGTTCAGTACCGGGCTCCGGGGCTGCCGGCCAACGCCGACGTGCAGAACCCGAAGGCCCTCAACGCGGTGTTGCCGGCGGATGTGGACACCTCGACCGGTCGGGACGGGAACAACGTCTTCACCCGTGCTCCGCAGCTGGGCAAGTTCAGCGTGGCCGCGGCACCCGGCTCGACCGAGCGGTTCACCCTGTACGCGCTCAGCAACCACTACTCCTCGGGCCCGGACGGCCGGGTCGGGCAGCGGCGGGAGCAGGCGCGCTACGGCGCGGCGATCGTGACCGCGATCGAGGCGGCCGACCAGACCGCCCGGGTGGTCTACGGCGGGGACCTGAACGTCTTCCCCCGCCCGGACGATCCCATCGCCACCGGTGACCGGCCCACGCCGTCGGACCAGCTCGCCCCGCTCTACGAGGCGGGCCTGCACAACCTGTGGGACAACCTCGTCGCGGACGTGCCGGCCTCGGCCTACTCGTACAGTTTCGAGGGGCAGGCGCAGACGCTCGACCACCTGTTCGTCAACGACGCGTTCTACGGCGACCTGGTGCAGGTGCGGGCCGCGCACATCAACGCCGACTGGCCGGCGGAGTTCGCCGGTGACGGCTCGCGGGGTTCCAGTGACCACGACCCGCAGGTGGCCCGGTTCCGGTCCCGTGCCTCGTTGACCGTGGCCGACACGGCGGTGACCGAGGGCGACCAGGGCACCGGGCAGCTCACCTTCACCGCCACCGTGTCCCGGCCGCTGTCCCAGTCGGTGCTGCTCTGCGCCGCCACCGTCGGCCTCACGGCGCAGGCGGGTTCGGACTTCGACCCGTACGCCGGCTGCAAGGTGTTGGCCGCCGGGCAGACGTCGGTGGCGTTCCCGGTGACGGTGCGCGGTGACCGTAAGCGGGAGGCCGACGAGAAGCTGACGTTGCTGGTGGCCGGCGTGCCCGGCCTGCGGCTGGCTGATCCACTGGCGACCGGAACGATCACCAACGACGACTGATCGGGGAATGAGGTCGACGACGGCCCGCCGCCCCGAGTGGGGTTCGGCGGGCCGTCGTCCATCCTGCATCAGCGGTACCGCCAGGGCTGTGGCGGCGGCGGATCCCCGCGGTGCCTGGCTACCCGCACCTCCCATCGGCTGCGCCGACGCATCGCGTCCCGGACCTCCCGATTGCGGTAGAACGTCTCGGGCGGGCGGGCCAGCCCGTAGATGTCCGCCCACCACTCCCCCGGCTCCGGGTCGAGGATGGTGTCCAGGTGCGACGGGTAGCGGCGCCCCGCACCGTCGCGCGTGTCGTCCCAGTCCCGCATCGGCCTGAGCACCCGGCCGAACTCGTCGACGACGGCCAGCCGACATCCGACGACCCCGATGATCCGGCGGAGCAGCTCGATACTGGGAACAGTCCGACCGGCCTCGATGCGGCCAATGGTCGCATGGTGCACCCCCGCCCACCGGGCCAGCTCACGTTGACTCAGGTCAGCGTGACGACGGACCGACCGGACGATGCCAGCGACCGGCCACGGGGATTCGGAGGGCTCGCTGAGTATGACTTTCCGCTGCGCGACGTTGGGGCTCGGACCGTCGGGGATCCAGCTGTCGGCGCCAGGTGCTCCTGTATCCGGGGGTGTCGGTGAATCGTCCATGCCGCCACCGTCCTGGCTCGCTCCGTTCCTCGCAGTCCCGTTTTGCGGGCCTGTGGACAACGGAAGGACCTGTGGACAACCGGGCGCTCGTCAGCGCTGGGAAGGTGGCTCCCGCACGGCCGGCGAAACCGTGGCTATCGAGCAGCACGTCCTCGCCGCAAGGGGGCGGGAACCCAACCCCAACCTTTTGCCTTTGCTCTGCACCCCGATAGGCACCGGTCACGGTCCGTAGCCGTCGCCTCCGCGGGTGCAGAGCAAAGGCAGGCATGGAGAGGTCGGGGCCAGGGGTCCGCGAGCCGAGACGGCGTCGGGGCCAGGAAACCCCCAGCCGAGACGGCCGTCGAGGCCAATCCGTCAGAAGCGGCCCGGAGCACAGCCGTCAAGGCCACATACGATGCCCGCTTCGCCGCGCGCGTCACGAGCGGTGCGCGGTCAGCCGATGGTCTTAGGCGGGGCCGCTCAGTAGCGCTGGCGGAGCAGGCCGGCGGCCTCGACGGCCCAGTAGGTGAGGATGACCTGCGCGCCGGCCCGTTTGATCGAGGTGAGCGTCTCCAACATCACCCGCTCCCGGTCGATCCAGCCGTTCGCGGCGGCCGCCTCGACCATCGCGTACTCACCGGAGACCTGGTAGGCGGCGACCGGGACGTCCACCGCGGCCCGCACCGCCGACACCACGTCGAGGTAGGGCAGCGCCGGCTTGACCATCACCAGGTCGGCGCCCTCGGCGACGTCGAGCGCGACCTCGCGCAGCGACTCCCGCAGATTGGCCGGGTCCTGCTGATAGGTGCGCCGGTCGCCCTCCAGCGCCGACTCCACCGCCTCGCGGAACGGACCGTAGAAGGCGGAGGCGTACTTCACGGCGTACGCCAGCACGGAGACGTCCTGGTACCCGGCGGCGTCGAGCGCCCGGCGTACCACGCCGACCTGGCCGTCCATCATCCCGGACGGCCCGACCATGCCGACCCCGGCGGCGGCCTGGGCCACCGCCATCTCGGCGTACGCGGCCAGGGTGGAGTCGTTGTCGACCTCGCCGTCGGGGGTGAGCAGCCCACAGTGCCCGTGCGAGGTGAACTCGTCCAGGCACAGGTCACTCATCACCACCGTGGCGTCGCCCACCTCGGCGACCACGTCGCGGATGGCGACGTTGAGGATGCCGTTCGGGTCGATGCCACCGGAGCCGGTCGGGTCCCGCTGCTCCGGCACGCCGAAGAGCATGATCCCGCCGACACCGGCCTGGACCGCCTCGGTGGCCGCCTTGCGCAGCGAGTCCCGGGAGTGCTGGAGCACCCCCGGGAGCGACCCGATGGCTCGGGGCTCGGTCAGCCCCTCCTTGACGAACATCGGCACGACCAGTTCGGCCGGGTCGACCCGGGTCTCGGACACCAGCCGGCGGACCGCCGGGTTGCGGCGCAGTCGGCGGGGCCGGATCTCGGGGTACGACATGGAAGGGCCTCCTCGAACGGCTACCGGAAGCGCAGGGCGGTCGGGCCCTGCACCTTCGAGCCACGGCGCTGCTTGGCCGGCATGGCGGCCAGCTTCTCCCGAAGCTCGACGGCGTAGGCGGCGAGCGCCTCCACCAGGTCGGGCACCGAGGCGTGCGGTGGCTGGACGTCGACCCGCAGGCCGAACTCCGTCGCGGTCTCCGCGGTCTTGGGCCCAATGACCGCAACAACGGTCCGGGCGTGCGGCTTCCCGGCGATACCGACCAGATTGCGCACGGTCGAAGACGAGGTGAAGAGCACCGCGTCGAAGCCGCCCGACTTGATCGCGTCGCGGATCTCGGCGGGCGGCGGAGCGGCCCGCACCGTCCGGTACGCGGTCACGTCGTCGACCTCCCAACCGCGCTCGGTGAGCCCGGCGGCGAGCGTCTCGGTGGCGATGTCGGCGCGCGGCAGCAGCACCCGGCCCACCGGGTCGAGGATCTCGTCGTGCGGCGAGAACTCGGCCAGCAGACCCTCGGAGGACTGCTCCCCGGCGGGGATCAGCTCCGGCTGGATGCCGAACGCGCGGACCGCGTCCGCGGTGGCCTCACCGATGCAGGCGATCTTGACGCCGCCGAAGTGTCGGGCGTCGAGGCCGTGCTCGGCGAACTTCTCCCAGACCGCGCGGACCGCGTTCACCGACGTGAAGATCACCCACGCGTACCGGCCGTCGACCAGGCCCTTGACCGCCCGCTCCATCTGCGCCGGAGTGCGCGGCGGCTCGACCGCGATGGTCGGCACCTCGCACGGGATCGCGCCGTAGGCCCGCAGCCGGGCGCTCATCGCGCCGGCCTGCTCCTTGGTGCGGGGTACGAGCACCTTCCAGCCGTACAGCGGGCGGTTCTCCCACCAGCTCAGCTTGTCGCGCTGCCCCACGCCGACACCGACGGTGAGCACCACCCGGCCGGTGAAGCCGAGCGCGGCGGCCACGAAGCTGTCCACGGTCGACGTGGTCGTGTACTGCGTCTCACCGGTGCCGTCGCCGGTCACCCCGACGCCTGTGGTGCCGTCGACTCCGGCGGCGAGCAGTCCGTCCCGGACGGCGGCGAGGTCACCGGCGTCCACGGCGAGCGCGAGCGAACCCCGGCCGACGGCCGTGGCCAGCGCCTCGAAGTCCAGCGCGCTGACGTCCTCGACGTCGGCGGCCGTACGCACACCCGGCAGCGGGACCCCGGCGTAGGTGGCCACGCCCTCGGCCTGGCCGACCCCGGGCACCACCTCGAAGTGGGCGGCGGTGCGGGCCACCGCCTGCACCTCCTTGACCACCGAGTCGTGCCCGAACGGGTCGCCGGCGACGAGGTGCACCGCGTTCAGCCCGGAGCGGGCCGCGGAGATCAGCACCTTCGCCACGTCCCCCGGCGCGCCCTCGGCCGGGGTGAACTCGGCATCGTCCCTGGCCTCGGCGCGAACGACGGTGAGCAACGACTCCGGGACTCCCCGGTCGTAGATCACCTGGTCGGCGTCGACCAGGGCGTCGTGGGCCCGACGGGTCAGCAGGCCCGGGTCACCGGGGCCAGCCCCGACGAACGCGATACGGCCGACGGGCTTACGGGTGCGGGTCATTCTGTGCTCCCAAATTGCTGGGTCCCCGGGCCGGTGTGTCCTTCGTGGCCGAGGATCGAGTCGGCGCCGAGTTCGAGGAGTTCGGCGGCGAGTGCCTTACCGATCTCCGCCGCGTCGGCGGGCGTTCCGGTGCGGGACAGCCGGAGGTCACGAGTGCCGTCCGGGCTGATCACCGCCCCGCGCAGGTAGATCTCATCGCCGGTCTCGCCTTCGGCGAGTTCGGCATAGGCGGCGACGGGTGCGCTGCACCCGGCCTCCAGGGTTGCCAGAAACGCGCGTTCCGCGGTGACCGCGGCACGCGACGGTGCGTGGTCGAGCACCGCGAGCAGCTCGACCAGGGTCTGGTCGTCGACCCGGCACTCCACGGCCAGCGCGCCCTGAGCGGGCGCGGGCAGCATCAGCATCGGGTCCAGCGATTCGGTGATCACGTCGAGCCGGCCGAGTCGGGCCAGACCGGCCCGGGCCAGGACGACGGCGTCGAGGTCGGCCTCGGGGCCGAGCACCCGCGCCAGGCGGGTGTCGACGTTGCCGCGGATCGGGGTGACCTCCAGTTGCAGGCCGAGGGCGTGCAGCTGGGCGATCCGGCGCAGCGCGCCGGTGCCCACGGTGGCCCCGGGCGGCAGCTCGGCGAGCGTCCGGCCGTGGCGGGCGACCAACGCGTCGCGCGGGTCCTGCCGGGCCGGCACCGCGGCGATGTGCAGCCCGCCGGCGGCAGCCGTGGGCAGATCCTTGTACGAGTGGACCGCGAAGTCGATCGTCTTGGCGGTCAGCGCGTCACGCAGGGCGGAGACGAACACCCCGACGCCCAGCCGGTGCACCGGCGCGCTGGAGCGGTCGCCCGCGGTGACCACTTCGACCAGCTCGACGGGGCGGCCGGTGGCGGCGGTCACCGCCTCGGCGATCTGGCCGGACTGGGCCATCGCCAGGGCGCTGCC
>NZ_JAKKFF010000279.1 GCF_022229015.1 Micromonospora foliorum | reverse complement strand
CGCCCCGAGCCCGCAGCCCAGGTCGGCCAGGGTGCGGACGCCGGCCGCGTACAACCGGGCGGCCCGACGGTCGGCGACCACCCGTCGGGTGGCCTGCTCCAGGCCGGGGCGGGTGAGGAACATCCCAGCGGCGGCCGGGCCGAACTTGCCCACCGCCCGATGACGCAGCTCGGCCTGGGTCAGTGCCGCCGCGGCCAACGTCGGCGGCACCCCGGCCGCGCGCAGCGCCGACGCCGCGACCAGTGGATCACCACCGGCCAGCCCGGCCGCCGCCGTGAGCGCGGCCGACCCCTCGGGGGTACGCAGCGCCGCCAGCTGATCGAGATCCACCCGCCCATTGTCCCGGCCACCCCGGAAATCCTGGCTGGCGGGGCGCGACGCGCTGGCACTCTCCTTGACGGAGTGCTAGCCACGGAATAACCTGCGATTAGCACTCTCACCCTGAGGGTGCCAGCTTCCGGGTCTCGCGACCCGGGTGCGCACGCCAGGCGGACCGGCACCCGCGACGACGGCACCGCCCGGTGGCATGAGGCAGATTGACGCTGGTCAGCCCCGCTGGCCAGCAACGAAACCAGTACCCCAGGAGGGTATGCCCGTGACTACCGCGACCAAGGTTGCGATCAAGCCGCTCGAGGACCGCATCGTGGTCCAGGCGAACGAGGCTGAGACCACCACGGCGTCGGGCATCGTGATCCCCGACACCGCCAAGGAGAAGCCGCAGGAGGGCACCGTCCTCGCTGTGGGCCCGGGGCGCGTCGACGACAACGGCAACCGGGTTCCGGTTGACGTGCAGGTCGGCGACACCGTCCTCTACTCGAAGTACGGCGGCACCGAGGTCAAGTACGCCGGCGAGGAGTACCTGGTGCTCTCCGCCCGCGACGTCCTCGCGGTCATCGAGAAGTAAGCAACCGATCAGTGCCACTGCCCCGGTCCGGCTCGCCGGGCCGGGGCAATGGCGCTTCGAAGGGACATTAATGGCGAAGATCCTGAGCTTCTCGGACGACGCCCGACACCTGCTGGAGCACGGTGTCAACGCCCTCGCGGACGCGGTCAAGGTCACCCTCGGCCCGCGCGGGCGCAACGTCGTCCTGGACAAGAAATTCGGTGCGCCGACGATCACCAACGATGGTGTGACCATCGCCAAGGAGATCGAGCTCACCAACCCGTACGAGAACCTTGGCGCGCAGCTGGTCAAGGAGGTGGCGACCAAGACCAACGACGTCGCCGGCGACGGGACCACCACCGCGACCGTGCTGGCCCAGGCGATGGTTCGCGAGGGTCTGCGCAACGTGACCGCCGGGACCAACCCGGCCGGCCTCAAGCGGGGCATCGACGCGGCGGCCACCAAGGTCTCCGAGGCGCTGCTCGGCCGTGCCGCCGAGGTCACCAGCAAGGAGTCGATCGCGAACGTGGCGACGATCTCCGCGCAGGACTCCACGATCGGCGATCTGATCGCCGAGGCGATGGAGCGCGTCGGCCGCGACGGTGTCATCACCGTCGAGGAAGGCTCGATGCTCACCACCGAACTGGACGTGACCGAGGGTCTCCAGTTCGACAAGGGCTTCATCTCGCCGAACTTCGTCACCGACCTGGAGGGTCAGGAGTCCGTCCTTGAGGACGCGTACATCCTGGTCACCACCCAGAAGATCTCGGCGATCGAGGAGCTGCTGCCGCTGCTGGAGAAGGTCCTGCAGAACAGCAAGCCCCTGCTGATCATCGCCGAGGACGTGGACGGCCAGGCGCTCTCCACCCTGGTGGTCAACTCGCTGCGCAAGACCCTCAAGGTCTGTGCGGTCAAGGCTCCGGGCTTCGGTGACCGGCGCAAGGCGATGCTCCAGGACATCGCGATCTCCACGGGCGCCGAGCTGGTCGCCCCGGAGCTGGGCTACAAGATCGACCAGGTCGGCCTGGAGGTGCTCGGCACCGCTCGGCGCGTCGTGGTCGACAAGGAGAACACCACGATCGTCGACGGCGGCGGCCAGAAGGCCGACGTTGCCGACCGGGTCTCCCAGATCCGCAAGGAGATCGAGGCCTCCGACTCCGACTGGGACCGGGAGAAGCTGGCCGAGCGGCTGGCCAAGCTCTCCGGTGGCATCGCCGTCATCAAGGCTGGCGCGGCCACCGAGGTCGAGATGAAGGAGCGCAAGCACCGCATCGAGGACGCCATCGCGGCGACCAAGGCTGCGGTCGAGGAAGGCACCGTCCCCGGCGGCGGCGCCGCCCTGGTGCAGATCCGCTCGGTGCTCGACGACGACCTGGGCTTCACCGGTGACGAGAAGGTCGGCGTCTCGGTCGTGCGCAAGGCGCTCGTCGAGCCGCTGCGCTGGATCGCGCAGAACGCCGGTCACGACGGCTACGTCGTGACGCAGAAGGTCGCCGACCTCGACTGGGGCAACGGCCTCGACGCCGCCAAGGGCGAGTACGTCGACCTGGTCAAGGCCGGCATCATCGACCCGGTGAAGGTGACCCGCAACGCGGTCACCAACGCCGCCTCGATCGCCGGTCTGCTGCTCACCACGGAGAGCCTCGTGGTCGAGAAGCCGGAGCAGGCCGAGCCGGCCGCCGGTGGCGGTCACGGCCACGGTCACGGCCACCAGCACGGCCCGGGCTTCTGATCCGGTAGCGACACCGGGGCACACCGCCGTAGGCGGTGTGCCCCGCTTCGTTCTGCGGGCTGGTAGGTCATTACCGAACGCTGACGTTGTTGGCGACCGGACGAGATGATCGCGCACACTGGGCCGATGAGCACCACGTCACGGCGGTACGCCGCGTTGGC
This sequence comes from Micromonospora foliorum, assembly GCF_022229015.1. GTDB lineage: Bacteria > Actinomycetota > Actinomycetes > Mycobacteriales > Micromonosporaceae > Micromonospora > Micromonospora foliorum. The sequence goes on along the minus strand of NZ_JAKKFF010000279.1, from coordinate 786 downwards.
CGGAGTCACCGCCGCCGCCGTCGCGATCGGGATCGCCGAACCGGTCGCGGTGTTGACCGGCCCCCGGTCGGCGCCCCTGGTCGCGGTCGGCGGGGTCATCGTCGACGCCGTCCCCGAGTCACTGAAGCAACTCGCCATCGACCTCTTCGGCACCGCCGACAAGATCGCGCTGCTGGTCGGCACGGCCGTGTTGCTGGGCGGCTTCGCGGCGCTGTTCGGCGTACTGGCGATCCGCCGGCTGGCACTCGGCCTGGCCGGCATCGCCGCGTTCGGCGCCATCGGCGTGGCCGCCGCGCTGACCCGCTCCGGCGCGGACCTCGCCGACGCGCTGCCGTCCCTGGTCGGCGCCGGTCTCGGCGCCCTGGTGCTCTGGCTGTTCATCGCCGGACCGTTCGAGCTGAACCCCTGGCCCTGGTCACCGCCCACGCCGACCGCCGGTCCCCTTCCGTCCGCTGGCCAGGTGTCGCCGCCTGGTCCGCTGTCGTCCGGCGGTTCGGTTTCACCGGCTGGGCCGGTGTCGTCCGGCGGTTCGGTGCCGCCGGCCGGTCCGGTGTCGCCGGCGGGGCCGGTGCCGGTGACTCCCGCTGCGCCGACGGCGGCGGTCGAGCCGGTCGGGCCCGCCGAGGTGGACCCGGAGTCGCGGCGGCGGTTCCTCACCGGGAGCGGGGTGCTGCTCGGCACGGCCGTGGTGGCCGGTCTCCGGTGGCCGTTGCTGGCGGCTCGCCCGGCCGGTTCCCCCGCCCCCGCCCCGCTCCGCCGTCCCCCCCCCCCCACCCCCGCCCCGCC
>NZ_JAKKFF010000278.1 GCF_022229015.1 Micromonospora foliorum | reverse complement strand
CGGCCTGCGCGGCCCGGACCGCGCCGACCAGGGTGTGCTCCACCCGGGCCGCGCGGGCCAGCGCCGGCATCGTCGTGACCAGGGAAAGATCGTCGGCGCGGCCCGCGTACACGCCGCCCAGCATCGGGTCGACCAGTCGCTCGACCACCTCGTCCCCGAAGCGGGACCGGACCAGCGCGCCCACCGAGACGTCCGCGTCCGGCCTGACAAGCGGCCGACCGCCGTCGGTGTCGGCGTCCGCGGCCGGGCGGGCCACCGTGGTCACCCGGTCCAGATCCCCGGGTACGCCCACCAGGGTGCCGCCCGGGATGGGGCGCAGCCCCCCGTCGACGACAAGCGCGGCCTGCCCCACCGTGGGGTGCACGATCTTCTCGGCCAGCCCGAGCCGGCGGGCCAACGCCACCGCCGCGCTCTCGGCGCCGGTCGGGTCGCGCATCAGGAACGACTCCGCGCCGAACTCCACCGGCTGACCAGCCAGCTCCCCGGTGCGCAGCTTCCCGCCCAGCGCGCCGGACTGCTCGTACACAGTGATCTCGGTGCCGGCCGGAGCGCGGTCGCGCAGGCGGACCGCGGCGGCCAGCCCGGCGATCCCGCCGCCGACCACCGCCACCCGCCAGGGCTGCCGCGTCACCGGTCAGCCCTGGTCGGCCCGGCGGCTGGACAGCTCGTGCACCAGCGCGACCACCCGGGTCAGCACCTCCGGGTCGGTCTCCGGCAGCACCCCGTGGCCGAGGTTGAACACGTGTCCGGGGGCCGCCCGGCCCTGCTCCAGGATGCGGCGCACCTCGGCCTCGACGACCGGCCACGGCGCCAGCAGCACGCACGGGTCCAGGTTGCCCTGCACCGCCTTGTCCGCGCCGATCCGGCCGGTGGCCACGTCCAGCGGCGTACGCCAGTCGACGCCGACCACGTCCGCCCCGGCCTCGCCCATCGCGCCGAGCAGCTCGCCGGTGCCCACCCCGAAGTGAATCCGGGGCACCCCGGCGCTGACGAGCCCACTCAGCACGGTGGTCGAGTGCGGCAACACGAAACGGCGGTAGTCGGCCTCGGAGAGCGCGCCGGCCCACGAGTCGAACAGCTGCACGGCGGAGACGCCGGCGTCGATCTGCACCCGCAGGAAGGTCAGCGTCACCTCGGCCAGCCGGGCGCAGAGCGCGTGCCACAGCTCGGGATCGCCGTACATCAGGGCCTTGGTCTTCGCGTGGGTGCGCGACGGCCCGCCCTCGACCAGGTAGCTGGCCAGCGTGAACGGCGCACCGGCGAACCCGATCAGCGGGGTGTCGCCCAGCTCGACCACCAACTGCCGGACGGCCTCGTCCACGTACGAGACGTCGTCGCGGGTGATCAGGCGGATCCGTTCCACGTCGGCGGCGGTGCGGATCGGCTCGGCGACGACCGGGCCGGTGCCCGGCACGATGTCCAGGTCGATCCCGGCCGCGGCGACGGGCACCACGATGTCGCTGAACAGGATGGCGGCGTCCACGCCGTGCCGGCGCACCGGCTGGAGGGTGATCTCGGTGACCAGCTCCGGGCGGCGGCAGGACTCCAACATCGGCACGCTCGCCCGGATCTCCCGGTACTCCGGAAGGGAGCGGCCGGCCTGGCGCATGAACCAGACCGGGGTGTGCGGAACGGGCCGACGTCGGCAGGCCCGGATGAAGGGCGAGTCGGCCGGTCCGCCGGGGCGGGAATCTCCGTCTCGGGCGACAGTGCCCGTGGTGTCCGTGGTCATCGCCGCAATCGTGCCACGCCCGCCACCCCCAACCGGGTGGGGGTGAGAGGAAGGGCACCGTTCCTTACCTCGAAGTCGAAGCAGGGGCCCCTCGGTGAGCGTCGGCGCGCCGTCGAAGCGGGGGGCGGGCGTCGGCATAGGCTGCCGACATGGCCCCCCCGATCGCGCTCCCGGAGACCTTCGCCCGCGCGGTCGCCGGGCTGCGGTCGGCCGCCCCCCGGCCGGAGATCACCCTGGAGGAGGTCGGCGCCCCCCAGCGGCTCGCCCCGTACGCGTTCGCGCTCGCCGCGACCGTGCTGCGCGACGACGACGAGGTGGCGACCGGCCGGCTGATCCTGCTGCACAACCCGGTCGGGCACGAGGCGTGGCAGGGCACCCTGCGGCTGGTCACCTACGTGACCGCCGAGTTGGAGGTCGACCTGGCCGCCGACCCGCTGCTGCCCGGGGTCGGCTGGACGTGGCTGACCGACGCGTTGGACGCCCAGGACGCCGGCCACCGGGCGATCGGCGGGACGGTGACGCAGACCATGTCGACCCGGTTCGGCGATCTTGCCGGGCCACCGACCATCGGTGACATCGAGATCCGCGCGTCCTGGACGCCGATCGACGACGACCTGACCCCACACCTGCTCGGCTGGTGCGCGTTGCTCGCCTCCACCGCCGGTCTTCCCCCACCCGGCGTGACCGCCCTCGCCGACCGCCGACCCGCCGGCGCAGCCTGATGTTCGGCGCCCGGAAGGACACTTCGCGGACACCTGATCGACACACGCCGGACCGGCTGCACCCACCGGATCTCCGCGCGCACTAGGGTTGGCAGGTGACCGACGAACCACCCCTGCGCCGTCGGCCCACCGAAGAACTTCCGGGAAACGCACCCCAGCACCCGCCGTCGGCCCAGCCGCAGCCGGCGGGCGAGGGGGCCGACCCGGCCGACGGTGGGCCCGTTCCGCTGATCGCCCCGCGTGACGGCACCCCCGATCCGGTGGCCGCCCCGGCCGAGCTTGCCGAGGTCGTGGCCCGCTTCGCGGCGGGCACCGGCCCGGTCGCCCTGGACGCCGAGCGGGCTTCCGGCTACCGCTACAGCCAGCGCGCGTACCTGGTGCAACTGCGCCGGGCCGGTGCGGGCACGGCGCTGATCGACCCGCTGCCCCTGCCCGACCTCAGCGCGCTGGACGCGGTGATCGGCGAGGCCGAGTGGGTCCTCCACGCGGCCAGCCAGGACCTGCCCTGCCTGGCCGAGGTGGGGTTGCGTCCACGCCGACTGTTCGACACCGAGCTGGCGGCCCGACTGGCCGGCTTCGAACGCGTCGGGCTGGCCGCGCTCACCGAGCAGCTGCTCGGGTTCACCCTGGAGAAGCACCACTCGGCGGCCGACTGGTCGAGCCGACCGCTGCCCGAGTCGTGGTTGACGTACGCCGCCCTCGACGTGGAGTTGCTCACCGACCTTCGGGACGCGCTCGACGCCGAGTTGACCCGGCAGGGCAAGTCGGCCTGGGCCGCGGAGGAGTTCGCCGCGCTGGTCCGCACCGGGGCACGCCCGCCCCGGGTCCGGGCGGAGCCGTGGCGGCGTACCTCGGGCATCCACCGGCTGCGGGGTGCGCGGGCCCAGGCCCGGGTCCGCTCGATGTGGTACGCCCGGGACCAGATCGCGGCCCGGCGGGACGCCGCTCCCGGTCGGGTGCTGCCCGACTCGGCGATCATCGCCGCGGCCGAGCTGGACCCGAAGGACGAGAAGACCCTGCTGACCCTGCCCGGTTTCGGTGGTCGGTCGGTCCGTCGGCTGGCCCGCACCTGGCTCGCCGCGCTCGACGACGCCCGGCAGTTGCCGGAGGATTCGCTGCCGGTCTCGCCGGCCGTGGAGGGCCCGCCCCCGCCGCACCGGTGGGCCGAACGGGACCCGGTGGCGGCCGGTCGGCTGGCCCGCTGCCGGGAGGTCGTGATCCGCATCGCCGGTGCGCACAACCTTCCGCCGGAGAACCTGATCACTCCGGATTCGGTCCGCCGGCTGGCCTGGACCCCACCGGAGGAGATCACCGAGGAGTCGGTCGCGGAGACCCTGCGCGGCCTCAACGCCCGCGAGTGGCAGATCGGCCTCCTCACCCCCGCCCTAACCGAAGCCCTGACCCCACCAGCCCCCACCCCCTCCTGACCCACCACCCCCTCCCGCTGTTGATCATGAAGTTATTGCCACACGCGCCGGCGTGTCCCGGCAACAACTTCATGATCGACCGGAGTCGGGTGTGGGGTGGGCCACAGCGGGGGGTGGGCGCGGGGTTGGTTACTGGCGAGTAGCATCCGAGGGAAACGTGCCCGTGTCGGCGACCCTTGTCCGGTCCGGCGTGCCGCCCGGCGCGAAGGCCGAACCACGGTCGAATAGGAGGCTCAAGTGCCCCGTGAAGTTCGCGACGTCGTCTTCGTCGACGGCGTCCGTACCCCGTTCGGCAAGGCGGGTGGCATGTACGCCAACACCCGCGCCGACGACCTGGTGATCCGCTGCATCCGGGAACTGCTGCGTCGCAACCCGCAGCTGCCCCCGGAGCGGGTCGAGGAGGTCGCCATCGCGGCCACCACCCAGATCGGCGACCAGGGCCTCACCATCGGCCGCACCGCCGCCCTGCTGGCCGGGCTGCCCAAGACCGTTCCCGGCTTCGCCATCGACCGGATGTGCGCGGGGGCGATGACCGCGGTCACCACCGTGGCCAGCGGCATCGCCATGGGCGCGTACGACATCGCCATCGCGGGCGGCGTCGAGCACATGGGCCACCACCCGATGGGCGAGGGCGTCGACCCCAACCCGCGCATCATCGCGGAGAAGCTTGTCGACCCGTCCGCACTGGTGATGGGCGCGACCGCGGAGAACCTGCACGACATGGTCCCGCACATCACCAAGGCGCGCACCGACGCGTTCGCGCTCGCCTCGCAGCAGAAGACCGCCAAGGCGTACGCCAACGGCAAGCTCCAGGACGACCTGGTGCCGATGTCGATCCGCGACGCGGAGGGCGGCTGGGGTCTGGCCACGGTCGACGAGGCCCCGCGGGACACCTCGCTGGAGAAGCTGGCCACCCTGAAGACCCCGTTCCGGCCGCACGGCAAGGTCACCGCGGGCAACGCGGCCGGCCTGAACGACGGTGCCACCGCGAGTCTGCTGGCCGACGAGGCCACCGCCCGCGAGCTGGGCCTGCCGGTCGCCATGCGGCTGGTGTCGTTCGGCTTCGTCGGCGTCGAGCCGGAGGTGATGGGCGTCGGCCCGATCCCGTCGACGGAGAAGGCGCTGCGCCTCGCCGGGCTCAGCATCGACGACATCGGCCTGTTCGAGCTGAACGAGGCGTTCGCGGTGCAGGTGCTCGCCTTCCTCGACCACTTCGGCATCGCCGACGACGACGCGCGGGTCAACCCGTGGGGCGGCGCGATCGCCATCGGTCACCCGCTGGCCTCCTCCGGCGTGCGGCTGATGACGCAGCTGGCCCGTCAGTTCGCCGAGCACCCCGAGGTCCGCTACGGCCTCACGGCGATGTGCATCGGCATCGGCATGGGCGGCACGGTCATCTGGGAGAACCCGCACTGGGAGGGTGGCAACAAGTGAAGGCACCGAACGAGGTCGTCACCCGGGCGCTGCTGCGCCAGGTGAACGTGCCGGGGCTGGACCGGCCCGCCGCCCTGATCACGCTGGACAACGGCTTCGACCACACCAAGCCGAACACCTTCGGCCCGGGTGGGCTGGCCAGCCTCGATGAGGCGATCACCGCCGCGCTGGCCGCCGACCCGGCGTTCATCGCGGTGACCGGCAAGCCGTACATCTTCTGTGTGGGCGCGGACATCGTCGGCCTGCCGCAGCTCGCCGACCGCGCGCAGGCGTTGGAGATCGGCCGGCTCGGCCACCGGGTCTTCGCCCGGCTCAAGGACAGCACGGTCCCCACCTTCGCGTTCGTCAACGGCGCGGCTATGGGCGGTGGCCTGGAGCTGGCGTTGCACTGCCACTACCGGACGCTCTCCGGCGGCGCGGCGGCCCTCGCGCTGCCCGAGGTCTCCCTCGGTCTGGTGCCCGGCTGGGGCGGCACCCAGTTGCTGCCGAACCTGATCGGCATCCCGGCCGCGACCCAGGTGATCATCCAGAACCCGCTGATGCAGAACAAGATGCTCAAGCCCAAGCAGGCGGCCGAGCTGGGCATCGCGGACATCCTGCTGGAGCCGGCGGACTTCCTGGAGCGGTCCCTGGAGTGGGCCGCCGGCGTGGTCCGGGGTCAGGTCACCGTGACCCGGCCCGAGGTCGACAAGGACATGTGGGCGGGCGTGCTCTACTTCGCCCGAGAGACGCTGAATCAGCGGCTGCACGGTGCGGTCCCGGCCGCGTACAAGGCGCTCGACCTGCTGGAGACGGCGAAGGACGGCGACTTCGCCGCCGGCACCGCCGCCGAGGACGAGGCCCTCGCGGACCTGGTCTTCTCCGAGGAGCTGCGCAGCGGCCTGTACGCGTTCGACCTGGTGCAGCGGCGGGCCAAGCGCCCGGCCGGCGCACCGGACAAGGGCCTGGCCCGCACGATCACCAAGGTCGGCATCGTCGGCGCGGGCCTGATGGCCAGCCAACTGGCGCTGCTGTTCGCCCGCCGCCTCCAGGTGCCGGTGGTGATGACCGACCTCGACCAGTCCCGGGTGGACAAGGGCGTCGGCTACGTGCACACCCAGATCGAGAAGGCCGTCACCAAGGGCCGGATGGACAAGGGCACCGCCGCCAAGCTGTACGGCCTGGTCAGCGGCACGGTCGACAAGAGCGCCTTCGCCGACGCGGACTTCGTCATCGAGGCGGTCTTCGAGGACCTGGGCGTCAAGAAGCAGGTCTGGGCCGAGTTGGAGAAGATCGTCTCTCCGGAGGCGGTGCTCGCCACCAACACCAGCTCGCTGTCGATCACCGAGATGGCCGCCGAGTTGGAGCACCCGGAGCGGGTGGTCGGCTTCCACTTCTTCAACCCGGTGGCGGTGCTGCCGCTGCTGGAGATCGTCCGGGGCGAGCGCACCGACGACGTCACCCTGGCCACCGCGTTCGCCGTGGGTAAGCAGCTCAAGAAATCGAGCGTGCTGGTCAAGGACGCTCCGGCGTTCGTGGTGAACCGGCTGCTCACCCGCTTCCTGGGCACCGTCTTCGCCGCCGTCGACGCCGGCACCCCGCTGGACGTGGCGAACAGCGCACTGGACCCGCTGGGCCTGCCGATGCGCCCGCTCGCCCTGCTCCAGTTGGTCGGGCCGGCCGTCGCGTACCACGTGGGCGGCACCCTGCACGCCGCGTACCCGGACCGGTTCGGGGTCAGCGAGAACCTCAAGCGGATCGCCGACTCCGGTCGGCCGATCGTGGTCGACGACCAGGTCAACGAGGAGGTGGCCGCGCTGCTCGTGGTGGGTGACCAGCCGTTGACCGCCGAGCAGGTACGCCAGAACGCCCTCGACGCGCTCGCGCAGGAGATCCGGCTGATGCTGGACGAGGGTGTGGTCGCCGAGGCACAGGACATCGACCTGTGCATGATCCTGGGCGCCGGTTGGCCGTTCCACCTGGGCGGCGTCACGCCGTACCTGGACCGGACCGGCACCTCCGAGCGGGTCACCGGCCGGCGGTTCCTCCCGCGCGGTGCGGCGAGCCTGTCGGCCTGACGATCGCAGCACCACCGTCGCGGTGGTCGGACCGTCCCTCGTGGACGGACCGGCCACCGCGACCGTTTGTGATCAGGTCATTGCCGGGCGCGGATCTGCGCAGGGACAACGGCGGGCTCCGCACCGGGTTAGGATCACGCGTTTTGCACACCCATCTTGGAGCTGACTGATGTCCCAGCCGCCGGCCAATCCCTACGGCCCGCCGCACGATTCCCCCGACCCTTCGCGGCAGCCGGGCCAGCAGCCTGGCGGTTGGCCGCCGCCGCAGCAACAGGGACACCCGCAGCAGCCCGGTGGCTTCCCGCCCGGACAGCCGGGCTTCCCGCCCGCGCAGCCTGGCTTCCCGCCCGCACAGCCGGGCCAGCCGTACGGTGACCCGAACCTGGCCGGTGGCCCGCCCCCGGCGAAGAAGTCGAACGTCGGCAAGATCGTGCTGATCGTGTTGGCCGTGGTGCTGGTGCTCTGCCTCGGTGGCGTGGCGATCACCTGGTTCGTCGTCAAGGACGACGTGGGCGCCGTGGTGGACGCCAGCAAGACCCGGGTGGTCGCGCCGGCCACCCTCGCCGGCCGGCCGAAGCTCACCACCCCGGAGCTGCAGACGGCCGCCGACCAGGCGGTCAGCGGGATGAAGACGGCGGCCGGGAACGAGACCAGCACGGTCGCTGCCTTCTACGGCGACCCGACCAAGCAGGACCTCGTCATGATCACGGGTGTCTCCGGGCTGCTGTCGGACCCGAAGAAGGAACTCGACGCCTATGTGAACGGGCTGTCCAAGCAGCTCACGGTGGGCGAGATGACGGCCGTCGACGCCGGCCCGCTCGGCGGTGAGGCGCGCTGCGGCGACGGCAAGGCAGAGACCGTGCCGCTGGGCATCTGCGTCTGGGCCGACCGGGGCAGTCTGGGCATGGTGGTGATGTACTTCAAGTCCGCCGACCAGGCGAAGGCCGAGTTCACCACGATCCGGGGCCAGGTCGAGCAGCAGTCCTGATCGGTACGAAGCCGGGGCCCCGGCCACCCTCGGGTGGCCGGGGCCCCGTGCCGTACGTCGACGGTCAGGCCGGTTCGGCAACCTCCGCCGGGGCGGGCGCAGCCGCCGCGGCCCGCGCTGCCGCCGCGGCCGCCCGCTCGGCGGCGTTGCCGAGCACGCAGAACTCGTTGCCCTCCGGGTCGGCGAGCACCACCCAACCACCGCCGGTCGGGCCGACGTGGTCGGCGACGAGCGTCGCGCCGATGCCGAGCAGCCGCTCGACCTCCTCGGCCCGGGTCCGGTCAGCGGGTTGCAGGTCCAGGTGCAGCCGGTTCTTCACCGTCTTGCCCTCGGGCACCGCGATGAAGAGCACCTCCGGACCACCCGGCGGCAGGAGCATCGCCTCCGGGTCGCCCGGGAAGTCGTCGGGATGCCGGGGGCAGTCGAAGACCTGCGCCCAGAAGCCGGCGAGTGCGTACGTGTCGTGACAGTCGATGCTGATGTTGTGGATCGTCGAACTCATGTGTGGTCCTCCACAGTGGTGTCGACCCGCTCCCCGGCGCTGCGGAGCACGCAGAACTCGTTCCCCTCCGGGTCGGCGAGAACCGCCCAACCCGTCCCGTCGGTACGCCGCTGGTCGGTGACCATGGTGGCCCCGAGGCCGAGCACCCGCTCGACTTCCTCGTCGCGGGTCCGGTCGACCGGTTCCAGGCAGATGTGCACCCGGTTCTTGGTCACCTTGTCCTCGGGCACCGCTTGGAAGAACATGTTCGGCGTGGCACCGTCCGGCGGCAGCAGGGCAGCTTCCGGGTCACCCGGAACGTCCTCCGGGAGCCGGGCGTAGCCGAGCACCGCCGACCAGAAGCCGGCCAGGGTGTACGTGTCGTGGCAGTCGAAACTGATGTTGCGGATCCGTGGATACACGGGTGGTCCCTCCATCTTCGGATGGGGACGCTCCGCCGCCCGGGGTCAGCCTGCGAAGACCCGGGGTGCGGAGCCCTGACTGATGGACATCGACGCACCCCCCTTCGCTCTCCGAGCTGACCCGGCGATCTTGCCATCGGCCGAGCGGGGCGCGCAACCCCGATCAGCCGGCGGGCACCACCGTGCCGGGCACGGCCGGGGCGTCCGCCGACGGCAGGGTGACCGTCACCTCCAGGCCACCACCCGACTGCGCGATGACCCGTACGGTGCCGCCGTGCGCGTCACAGACCGCCCGGACGATGGACAGGCCCAGGCCGGAGCCACGCGCGCCGGTGCGTTCCCGACCGCCGCGCCGGAACGGCTCGAACAGCCCCGGCACGTCGGCCTGGTCCACCTCGAAACCGGTGTTCCCCACCACCAGCCAGGACCGGTCGCCGTCGGTGCCGGTACGCACCCAGAGCCGGCCGTGCAGGTGGTTGTAGCGGACCGCGTTCTCGATCAGGTTTCCGGCCAGCCGGTCGAGCAGCCCCGGGTCGCCGACGACCGGCGCGGACTCCAGCGACGTCTGCACCCGCAGGCCGATCCGTTCCACCTCGCGGCGCATCGCCGACAACGCGTTGGCGGTGCCCGCGGCGAGGTCACACTCGGTCCGCCGGCCCAGCTGCCGCCCGGTCTGCGCCTCGCTGCGGGCCAGCACCAGCAGCGCGTCCACCAGGCCGTTGGCCCGCTCGGAGGCGTCCCGGACCACTGTCGCCATCCGCCGGTACTCGGCGGCGTCCGCGTCGTCGTCGCTGAGCGTCACGTCGATCTCCGTCCGCATCACCGCGAGCGGGGTACGCAGCTCGTGCGAGGCGTTCGCCACGAACCGCTTCTGGGCCTCGAACGCGGACGCGATCCGGTCCAGCATGGCGTCGAACGTCTTGGCCAGCTCGGCCACCTCGTCGTCGGCGCCCGAGTAACCGATCCGCTGGTCCAGGGTCGCCTCACCGAGCCGCTGCGCGGTCGCCGTGACCTGGTGCAGTGGGCGCAGCGCCCGGCCCGCCACCGCGTACGCACCGGCCACCCCCACCACGCTGATCGCCAACAGCGCGACCAGGCCCTTGGCCAGCAGCTCCCCGGAGGCGGCATCGACCAACTGCCGCTGCCACTGGGCGGCGTCCATCTCCCGGCCGTCGGAGAGCAGCACGGTCGTGCCGGGCACCAACTCGTCGGTGGGTCGCAGCGCGTCGCGGACCAGCAGCCAGGCCAACAGCACCAGGATCGCTCCGGCCCCGACGAGCAGCACACCGTTGAGCAGGGTCAGCCGCAACCGCAGGGTGGGCCGCAACCGCCGGCTCATGCCCCTACCTCGGCGGTGCGGTAGCCCGCGCCGACCACCGTCTCGATCAGCGGCGGGTCACCGAGCTTCTTGCGCAGCGTCATCACGGTGACCCGGACGATCGTGGTGAACGGGTCGGTGTTCGCGTCCCAGACCCGTTCCAGCAGCTCCTCACTGGAGACCACCGCGCCGCGCGCCTTGAGTAGTTCGCAGAGCACCCCGAACTCCTTGTTGGTGAGGTCCACCGGCACGCCGGCGCGGGTGGCCACCCGGCGGGCCGGGTCGAGCACCAGGTCGGCAAGTTCGAGCACCGGCGGCGCGGCCGGGGTGGCCCGGCGGCCCAGCGCCTGCACCCGGGCGACCAGCTCGTCGAAGGCGAACGGTTTGGGCAGGTAGTCGTCCGCGCCGAGCTGCAACCCCTCCACCCGGTCGGCCACGGTGCCGCTGGCCGTGAGCATCAGCACCCGGGTCAACGCGCCGGAGGCCGCCAGGTCGGCACAGATCTGGTCGCCGTGCACGCCGGGCAGGTCGCGGTCGAGCACCACCACGTCGTACCGGGTGACAAACGCCGCCTCGTGGCCGGCGTCGCCGTCGTACGCCACGTCGACCGCCATCCCCCGCTTGCGCAACCCGCGTGCGATCGCGTCGGCGAGGTTGCGCTCGTCCTCGACCACCAGTACCCGCATCCCGGCCTCCTCGCTGCTGACCACCGCCAACCTAGTGCCGGCCGGCAACCCATCGTCCCTCGCCGCCCACGCCGGCCGGCGTTGCGGGCCACCGCGGCGTACGCGATGCTGGCCGGCGGCACCGAGCGACGGACGGACCTGGCATGACCACTGCGGCACCACCCACCCGACGGGACATCGCCTACCGGGGTTTCCTCCTGCCGGCCGACATGGCCGGCGGCAGCGGCGACGGCCTGCTCGCGAACGGTCGAGGGCTGGCCCTCGACGGCGTCGCGCAGCGGGGCACCTGGACGTCGCCGCCGGTACCTGTCGGCTTCGCCGTCGCCGAGGTGGTGCCGTCCTGGACGGCGGACACCCCGGACGGCTGCTGGATCGAGGTCGACCTGCGGGGCTGGCACGACGACGCGCCCAGCACCGACTGGTACCGGCTGGCCCACTGGGCCGCCGACGACCGTGCGGTACGACGCACCTCGCTGCCCGGACAGCGCGACAGTGCCGCCCGGGTCGCCACCGACACCCTGATCGTGACCGGAGCGACGGTCACCGGTTGGCAGGCGCGGGTGACCTTGTGCCGGCCCGCCGGTAGCCCGACCGGCCCGGTGCTGCGCAGCGTCGGCGCGGTCGCCACCGGACCAACGAGCGCTGACCAGGGGTACGCGCAGGAGGCCGCCTCGTCCGCCGCCTGGGGCCGGGTGCTGGACGTGCCCCGCTACTCGCAGCGGCTGCACGCCGGCCAGTACCCGCAGTGGGGCGGTGGGGGTGACTCCTGGTGCAGCCCCACCTGCATCTCGATGGTGCTCGCCTACTGGGGTGCCGAGCCGGCGCCGGACCGCTACGCCTGGGTGGAGCCGTCCGGCCCACGTCCGGTGGTGGTGCACGCCGCTCGACACTGCTACGACCACGCGTACGACGGGGCCGGCAACTGGCCGTTCAACACCGCGTACGCCGCTCTGCACGGGGTGGACGCGTTCGTCACCCGACTGCGGTCGCTTGTCGAGGCGGAGGCGTTCGTCGCCGCCGGCATCCCCCTGATCGTCTCCGCCGCGTTCCGGGCCGACGAGGTGCCGGGGCTCGGGTACGACACCGGAGGGCACCTGATGGTGCTGGTGGGCTTCACCGCCGACGGCGACCCGGTGCTCAACGACCCGTACGCCCCGGACGACGACGCGGTCCGTCGTACCGTGCCCCGACGGGGTTTCGAGGCGGTCTGGCAGCGCGGCAGCGGCGGGGTGGCGTACGTGTTGCGACAGGCGTCGGTGCCGCTGCCCCCACCACCCGCCCAGGCCAACTGGTGATCAGTCGGCCAGTCTCCAGAGCTGGTACGAGCCCGCCCGGGCGGCACTGCACACCAGATAGCCGGTGATCGCCTGACACTCCCCGGTGGCGTCGGGCAGCACGTCCACGATGTGCACCTTGCCGGCGCCGATGTCCAACTCGCCGACGAGCACCCCTCCGTCGGGATGCCGGCGGATGCCGACCAGCCGGCCGCCGACACCGAGTTGGTACAGCTCCCACCTGCCCAGGTCGGCCAGCTGCCGGCCGGTCAGCGCATCGAGCACGATGTACTGCTCCATCGGACCGAAGCCGCTGATGTTGGCCATCAGCCGGCCCTCGTACGGCCAGCCCCACAACCAGCGGTCGCTGCGCCAGCGCACGTCGCCGGTCGCGGGGTCGAGCGCCTGCAGCTCGTTGCCGCCGGTGCGGAGACACACGACGGGCCCACAGTCCAGGGCGAACTCGATCGGGCCGCTCGTGCGTGTCCAGCGCCGATCCAGCCGATCCAGCTCGTACGCGTTGATCGTGCCCGAACCTCTGTCGATGGCCAGCAGCAGGTCGTCGATCAGCTCGATTCCGAGCGGTGCGCCGCCGGGTGGGCGCATCCCGGCACGGGCCAGCGCCGCGCCGGTGGTCGCGTCGCGGACCTCGACCAGCCCGTTCCCCTGGTTGAGCACCAGCCGGTCCACCCCGTACCCGGTGTCCCGGAAGCTGATCTCGGCGGTGGTGGGGGGTAGCTGCCAGCGCACGGTGCCGCAGCACGGATCGACCGCGCGCAGATTGGACGGTACGGTCTCGCCGCCGCTGCGCAGCAACAGGTTGCCGTCGGCCAGCTTGGCGACGGTGCCCGGCTGCTGCCACCGGTACGCCCCGGTCGCCCGGTCCATTGCGATCGTGAGTGTCTCCCGACCCTCCGGGCCGATCTCGTACCCGGTGGCCAGCAGCATCCCGGCCAGCGACGTCATTCCCCAGTACCGGGCCTCCGCCGACAGCGGCGCCTGCCAGACCGGCTCGCCGTCGGGCAGCCGGTACGCGGCCAGCCGCGCCTGCCGCGTCGAGGTGTTGGTCGGCTCCATGACCAGGATGAGGTCACCGTCGACCATGACGTCGGACCCGGGCCGGGCCGGCAGCGTCACCGGGGCTCGCCGGGATGGCGACACGGCGGCGCTGGCGAGCGTGACCAGCGCGAGCAGCACGACCAGCGCGCAGCGCAGCGGGCGACCATGGGCGCGGGGCGGGCGGGGCATCGGGTTCGGGTCCGGGTCGTGCCGCAACTCGCCGAGGTCGATCACCGGGCCGGTCATCGCGTCAACCGCCACAGCGCGGTCGTGCCGTCGAGGCGCTGACAGAGCAGGACCGGCAGGGACGCCTGGCAACTGCCGGCGATGCCCGGCAGCACGTCGACGATCCGCGTTCGGCCGGCCACCAGATCGAGTTCGGCGACGACCATTCGGCCGTCGTCGCTGCGCCGTGCACCGACCAGCGGATCGTCCGGCCGGAGCACCGGCAGCAGGCTCCACGCGCCCAACTCGGTCCGTACCCGCCCGGTCGCCGCGTCCCGCACCGTGTACCCCCGGCCGGGCATGGCCATCAGCAACCGGCCGTACCGCACGTCGGCCAGGTTGTCCTGGCCCGGCTCCGACCACCGCACCGCGCCGGTGGCCGGGTCGAGCACCTGCACGCCACCGGTCTGCGGTACCGCGCAGAGCAGACCACCGCAGTCGAGCACATGCGACACCAGCGTCACCTCGGCGGTCCACCGTGGCTCCAACTCGGCCAGCCCGAAGCTCACCAGCCGGGTGCTGCCGGGCGGAACGAGCAGCAGCAGGTCGTCGACGACCTGCACCCGCTGGTACGCCGACCGGTCACCGGGCAGTGTGTCCATACTGCGCAGCAGGTGGCCGGTGCCGGCGTCGTACACCTGCACCTCGCCGGTCGGTTGCACGAGCACGAACCGGTCGACGTGACCCTCGGGGTTGAGGTGGTAGGTGGGGCTGGCGGCCGGCGGTATCGGCACCGACCAGAGCACCCGGCCGGTGTGGGGCTCGACCCCGCCCATCGCGCCCGACCCGTCCTCCCGGCCGTCGGTCACCAGCAGACCACCGCCGGCTGTCGGCTGGGGGGCACCGGGATGCTGCCAGCGTTGCCGGCCCGTCGCGGCGTCGAAGGCGGTGGTCTGGAACACGCGGTTCGGGGCGTTGACCGCCATCGCCAGCACCAACCCCCGCTCGACCCGGACGTCGAGGTAGTCACCGGTGCGGGCCAGCGGCGCCTGCCACCGCCGCCGCACCGCGGTTCCGGCCGGTGCCGGTTGGGCGTACGAGGTCAGGTAGCGGTCCCCGTCGGGTATCGGCGGGTCGACCACGAAGACGCCGTCCCCGGCCAGGTATGCCGTCGCCGTCCTCGACGCCGGCACCACGCTCACCGTTCGCTGCGGAAACGGCGTGGCACCGGCCAGCACCACCAGGCTGAGCACCAGCACCGCCGCCCCGCGCAGCGGGCGACCGGCGGCGCGCGGGCGACGAACCGGAGGCGTCGACGCGGGCTCGTCCCGGATCTCGCCCAGCTCGATGATCGACAACGACCGTCCCTCCGTCACCAGGTAAGGCTGGCCGACGGGTCGCCGTCCGGCAAACCGACCGTCAGCGCACCGGGCCGGCAAAAGCGACGGAACCCCGCCTGTACGATGGCGCGTCGTGGCCGTGCCGGTGGTAGACCCTTCGCTGAATTCCCTGACCGACGTCGACCCGGCCGAGGCCGAGTCGACACGGCGGCCTCGACGCCGCCCGGCCCGAGCCGACCTGTTGGCCCTCGGAGCCTATGTGCTGCTCGGCGTCTTCGTCTGCCTCAACTACTGGGGTGACGTCACCGGCCGGGTCTCCTCGCACCTGCCCACCGATCACAGCTGGTTCGAGTGGCTGTTCGCACACGGCGCGTACTCGGTGCGGCACCTGGAGAACCCGCTGTTCACGGCCCGTCAGAACGCCCCGGACGGGGTCAACATGATGGCCAACACCTCGCTGCTCGGGGTGACCCTGCCCCTGGCCCCGCTGACCATGCTGCTCGGCCCCCAGGTGATGTACGCGCTCTACCTGGGCGCGGCCCTGGCGGCCACCGCCGGCACCGGGTACTGGATGCTCTCCCGCCACCTGGTGCGCTCCCGGGCGGCGGCGTTCGTCGGCGGCGCGTTCCTCGGCTTCGCGCCGGGAATCATCCACCACGCCAACGGCCAGCCGAACTTCGTCTCCAACTTCCTGCTCCCGCTGATCGTGGTGCGGGTGCTGAGCCTGGGTGAGCCGGGCCGCTGGCGACGCAACGGGCTCGTGCTCGGCGCGCTGGTGGCGTACCAGATCTTCATCAACGAGGAGATGTTGCTGCTCACCGCGCTGGCCTGCCTGGTCATCGTGCTGGCGTACGCCGTGCAGCGGCCGCGGGCCACCCGGGCCGCCGCCGGCACGTTCCTGGCCGGGCTCGGCGTCGCCGGCGGACTGGCCCTGGTGCTCACCGCGTATCCGATCTGGTTCCAGTTCAACGGCCCGCAGTCCTACCGGGGCCTGCAGGGTGGTGTGTTCCACAACTGGGGCGAGGACCTGGTCGCCTTCGTCACCTTCGCCCGGGACACCTGGGCCGGCGACCCGGCCGTGGAGAAGACGATCGGCCTGACCGAGCAGAACACCTGGTTCGGTTGGCCGCTGGTGCTGCTCTCGGTGGTGGCTCTGGTGCTGCTCGTACGCCGCTCACTGGCCACCCGGATCGTCGCGGTGCTCATCGTGGTGTTCAGCGTGGCCGCGATCGGGCCGTGGGTGCGGTTCAACGGTGTGGAGACCGGGGTGCGCGGCCCGTGGTCGTACGTCTCGGACGACCTGCCACTGGTCGAGATGATGATGCCGACCCGGCTGACGCTTGTGGTCGCCGCCGCGGTGGGCGTACTGCTCGCGTTGACCTGGGACGCCGCGCACCGCCAGGGGCGCGCGGTGGCCGACCGGCCGCGGGTGCCGGCCCAGCGCACCGCCGAAGCGGCCCC
>NZ_JAKKFF010000277.1 GCF_022229015.1 Micromonospora foliorum | reverse complement strand
GTGGGGTGGGGTGGGGTGGGGTCGCCGTTCAGGCTGGGACGTGGTCTTCGGCGCGGGCGGCGCGGCGTAGGCCGTAGAGGGTCAGCGCTGCGGCGGCCAGTAGCGGGGCGCCGTCGCGGACCAGGCCGTCCACGCCCAGCAGCCACCAGCACAGCGGCAGGTCCACGGCGAGTACGACCACCGTGACGACGACCAGCAGGCCCCGCGCCCAGTCCTTGCCCCGCATCAGGAACGCGGTGCAGAACAGCACCGCGTAGCTGGCCGTGATGCCCGCGCCGAACCAGAACAGCACGGCCGGCACCGCGGTCAGCCGACCATCCAGGATGGAACCCCCGGCCACCAGGGCCGGCACCAGCATCAGCGGGCTGTAGGTGAAGGCCGCCACCCGGCTGGTCAACAACCAGGCGCTGGCCTGCGGTCGGCGTGGAGGGGTTTCCCGCCAGGAGATGCCGTCCCGGTCGATGACCAGGCGCGGACGGTACCGGACCAGGTGCCCGGCCAACGCCGACGAGCGGTAGAGCAACCAGACCACCGCGACACAGAGCGCCGTGAGGATCGCGAAGCCGAGCAGGCCGGGAAGCGGCGGCACCCCCTGCCGGGGAACGATGAGCCGGCCGACGGCGAAGACCGTGGTGACCGCGAGGATCAGCCCGAACGGGCGGGCCACCGTGCGACCCCGTCGCACGTGCCCGATCAGCAGCAGGAAGCCGAACGAGCGCAGCATGGCCCAGCCGGTCCGAACGGCCAACCCGAAACCCTGCTCCGGGGCGTACCACCAGTTGAGCAGCTCGACCACGACGGTGGCCGCCGCAGTCGTGGCCAGCAGGGTGGTGAGCACCCGGACGGCGGACGGCCGCCGGACCTGGGTCTCGGCGGCCGTCCTCATGGGATCCGACATTGCCCGCGCGGGGCGACTTTCACACCTAGCGCTGCGGCTGTGCGGCGTCGAGGCGCGCGCGCAGCGCGTCCAGCTCGGCCCAGAGCACACCGGGCAGCTTGTCACCGAACTTCTCGAACCACTCGGTGATCATCGGCAGCTCGTTGCGCCACTCGTCCGGGTCGACCTTCAGCGCGATCCGGACGTCCTCCGGGGTCATGTCCAGGCCCTCGACGTCCAGGGCGTTCGGCGCGGGGACCATGCCGACCGGCGTCTCGACCGCGTCGGCCGTGCCCTCGATCCGCTCGACGACCCACTTGAGCACCCGGGAGTTCTCCCCGAAGCCCGGCCAGAGGAACGAGCCGTCCGGGTCCTTGCGGAACCAGTTGACGTAGTAGATCTTGGGCAGCTTCGCCTCGTCGCCGTCGGCGCCCTTGCCCATCTCGATCCAGTGCCGGAAGTAGTCCCCGGCGTTGTAGCCGATGAACGGCAGCATCGCCATCGGGTCCCGCCGCACCACGCCGACGGCGCCGGACGCGGCGGCGGTGGTCTCCGACGAGAGCGTGGCGCCCATGTAGACGCCGTGCACCCAGTCGCGGGCCTCGGTCACCAGCGGGACGGTGTCCTTACGGCGTCCGCCGAAGAGGATCGCGTCGATCGGTACGCCGTTCGGGTCGAAGTACTCGTCGGCGAGGATCGGGCACTGGGTGATCGGGGTGCAGAACCGGCTGTTCGCGTGGGAGGACAGGCTGTCGCTCTCCGGCGTCCAGTCGTTGCCCTTCCAGTCGATCAGGTGCGCCGGCGGCTCACCCATGCCCTCCCACCAGACGTCGCCGTCGTCGGTGAGGCCGACGTTGGTGAAGATGGAGTTACCCCGGTCCAGGGTGCGCATGGCGTTGGCGTTGGTCTTCCAGTCGGTGCCGGGCGCGACGCCGAACAGGCCGTACTCGGGGTTGACCGCGTAGAGACGGCCGTCCGGGCCGAACCGCATCCAGGCGATGTCGTCGCCGATGGTCTCGACCTTCCAGCCGGGAATCGTCGGCTCCACCATGGCGAGGTTGGTCTTGCCGCAGGCCGACGGGAACGCGCCGGCGATGTGGTAGACCCGACCCTCCGGCGAGGTGATCTTGAGGATCAGCATGTGCTCGGCGAGCCAGCCCTCGTCCCGGCCCATCACGCTGGCGATCCGCAGCGAGTAGCACTTCTTGCCCAGCAGCGAGTTGCCGCCGTAACCCGAGCCGTACGACCAGATCTCCCGGCTCTCCGGGAAGTGCGAGATGTACTTGGTGTCGTTGCACGGCCAGGCGACATCCTGCTGGCCGGGGGCGAGCGGGGCGCCGATCGAGTGCAGGGCGTGCACGAAGTCCGCGTCGTCGCCCATGGCTTCCAGGACCCGGGTGCCCATCCGCGTCATGATGCGCATCGAGGCGACCACGTACGGGCTGTCGGTGATCTCGACACCGAACATCGGGGACTCGGCCTCGACCGGGCCCATGACGAACGGGATGACGTACATGGTGCGACCGCGCATCGAGCCCCGGTACAGATCCGTCATCGTCCGCTTCATCTCGGCCGGCGCCATCCAGTTGTTGGTGGGGCCGGCGTCCGCCTCGTCGACGGAACAGATGTAGGTGCGCTCCTCGACCCGGGCGACGTCCGTCGGGTCGGTGCGCGCGTAGAACGAGTTGGGCTTCTTCTCCGGGTTGAGCCGGATCAGGGTGCCGGCCTCGACCAGCTCATCGGTGAGGCGGCGCCACTCCTCGTCGGACCCGTCCACCCAGACGACACGGTCGGGGGTGGTCAGTTCCGCGACCTCACGGACCCAGGCGAGCAGTTTCGGATGGGACGTCGGGGCCTGATCAATACCCCGCACAACAGCCGGAGCAACCATGACACATCTCCTTGTGGTCGACGCTGACCGATCTATGGGATGCACGAGACTCGGCGGCGCGATGCGTCGCCTTCGTGGAAACCTGGGATTGGCCTCAGCGTAAACCGGGCAGCCTTCCGAGTCAGTGGGACAGGTTGTGAAGAACTGCACAAGCTACGGCCTCGCTGCGGCATCACGAGCTGATACCCGCTTTCCCGCGCAGTTTCACGCAAATCTTGTTGTGCACCCCGGCGGACGCTTGTTGCGGTCGGGCCGTGGACCTGCCCCGCCGACCGGTGCGGGGATTCCCGTTCCGCGCCGGCTCAGTCCTCCCAATTGGCTACGCTCTGTGCAGTGGTTACGCACGCGGCGCTGGGCCCCATGGGAGACCACGCCCGCTTCCCGGTGCTACCCCTGTGACTGGCCGGCAGCCGGTAGGCTCCCTCCGTGGCCGCCACGATGACCGGGGATCAACCGGGTCCCCGGCAGACCCGACGGGGTCTCGTCGGCAAACTCCTCGACCGCTTCGGTCACCTCATCCGCGAGATGAGCAAGTTCGCCACCGTGGGTGGTTTCGCCTTCCTCGTCGACTTCGCGCTCTTTAACTACCTGACGAGCAAACACGGTGTCGAAGAGCTGACGGCCAAGACGATCTCCACCGTGATCGCGGCCTCCGTCGCCTTCGTGGGCAACCGGTTCTGGACCTGGCGGCACCGCCAGCGCAACAACGCGGCCCGCGAGTACGCGCTCTTCTTCTTCTTCAACGCGGTCGGTCTCGGCATCACGGTGGCCTGCCTCGCGCTCAGCCGCTACGGGCTCGGCGCCATCTGGCCGGCCGTGTTCCAGACTCGCCTGGCGGACAACCTCGCCAGCTACATCGTCGGCACGGGGTTCGCCACGCTGTTTCGATTCTGGTCGTACCGGCGGTTCGTCTTCGTCGAAGCGGGAACCCCGACCCTTCCGCAGGTGAATCCCGACCGTGACCACGAGGCGTGACCTGCCGCCCATCCCGTTCGGCCGGTGATCACCGGCCGCACCGACTGCCCTAAGGTGTTTCGCATGCGTCTTGTCCGCCTGCTGCCTGAGCGCTGGCAGAAGTTCATCCACGAGGCGCTCAAGTTCGGCATCGTCGGCGGCATCAACACCGTCATCAATTACGCGGTGTTCAATGCCCTTGCACTGACCGTTTTCGTCAATGGTCAGCTGAAGGCGACCGTGATCGCGACCATCGTCGCCACCATCACGTCGTACCTCATGAATCGGCACTGGACGTACCGCGATCGCCCGAAGTCGGCGCTTCGCCGGGAATACCTTCTTTTCTTCCTGTTCAACGGCGCTGGTCTGCTCATTGAGCTGGGCGCCGTCGCGGCGGCGAAGTACGGCCTCGGCGTACACGGTCTGCTGGCACTGAATCTGGCCAAGACCGTCGGCGTCCTGCTGGCCACGCTTTTCCGGTTCTGGTCATACCGCACCTTCGTCTTCCAACCCGTCGCACCGGCCGAGGAGGAAGCCGCGAAGCCCGACTCCACCTGGCACGACATTCCCCGCGACGAGTGGGACACCATGGCGGAGATGGACCCGGTCGCCGAGTTGGCGGAATCCGTGTCCGAGCTGGAGGAGGCGGAGTCCGCGCAACGCGTCGAATCCCCATCTGGCGCACCCGTCCAGGGTCGGCCCACGCGACTGAGTGTCAGCCCCGCCGTCGACCTGGACGCGGAACTCGCCGCGGAGCTGCAGGTCGGCACCCGCCGCGCGCCCCGCCGGTGACGACACCCGACGCCCGCTCCGGCACGGGGCGACCGGCCGAGCTGTTCTTCGAGGACCTCGTCCCGGGGCTCACCGTCGACCTGGGCGTGGTCACCGTGGACGCCGACGAGATGGTCGCCTTCGCCCGCCGCTTCGACCCGCAGTGGTACCACGTCGACCCCGACCTGGCCGCGGCGAGCCGACACGGCGGCCTGATCGCCAGCGGCTTCTACACGGTCAGCCTCTTCATGCGCGCGTACGTCGACCACCTGCTGTCCCGGGCCGCCGCGGACGCGTCCCCCGGCCTGGAGGAGCTGCGCTGGCTCGCCCCGGTGCGGGCCGGCGACCGGCTCGCGGTCCGGGTGGACGTGATGGGCGCCCGGCCGTCGACCGCCCGCCCCGGGCTCGGCACCGTCAGCCTCACCGGCACCATGCTGCGCCTCGGCCCGGACGACCGGCCCGAGCAGGAGGTGCTGCGGACCCGCTTCCGTGGCTGGTTCGCCGTGCGACCGGTCGAGGCCGACCCCGCCGAGGCCGAAGCTGCCCAGGCCGAAGCTGCCCAGGCCGAAGCTGCCCAGGCCGAAGCTGCCGATTCCACCCCGACCGACGCTGACCGGCCCGGAGCTGACCGGCCCGACGGCGGCCCGATCGCGCCCGACCCGTCCACCGCCGGTTCCGCCGACGGCGACCCGACGGAGAGCGGCGACTCAGCCGAGGCTCAACCACACGACTGACCCGCCCCGACACGGCGGCAGGGGCGGGTCACAACCGGTCCGGTCAGGTCGTGGTGTCGCGCAGCGGCTTGCCGTCCTGCATGTCGGCGAGCATGTCGCGCATCTCGCCATCGCCCAGCGAGTGCTTGTCGTGCTGCGCCTCGACCAGCTCGTACAGGGTGGTCTGCACCTTTCCGACGTCCGGCACGTCGGTGAGCACCGACTGGCCGCGCTCACCGGCCGACTCGATGGTGAGCGTCCCGCAGCCGAGCAGGCGCTCGACGAAACGCTGGTTCATCGAGTGGTCGTTGACCCGGGCGAGCGGGAGGTCCCGCCGGTCGCGGGAGAACACACCCTGCTGGAGCAGGACTCGCTCGTTCGTGAACAGGTAGTGGGTGGTGCGCCAGACCAGGAACGGCCACAGACCGAGCCAGAGGACCGCGACCAGGGCGATCCCCCCGATCACCGCCAGCGCGATCGAACCGCCGCCACTCTCGGGCAACAGGAGCACGCCGACCACCACCGCGGCGATGGCCAGCACCAGCACCGCGATCGGCCGGATCAACGCCTTCCAGTGCGGGTGCAGGTGCAGCACGACGTGCTCGTCCTCGGTGAGCACGTCTTGGGGAAACGCCACGGGAACCTCCAACGCGATTTTCTGGACGCGCAGACGGTAAACCCCCCAAGCCCCACCACGACATCCGCCACGCGGCCCCACTCGGCCCCTTCGTGATCTTGCGAGTCGTCAGCGGAGATGCAGGACGTCGCCGGCGGCCAGGGTTCGGGCGCCGGTGGGAGTGGTGACCATCAGTTGGCCGTCCGGGTCCACCCCGGTGGCGGTGCCGGTCAGGGAGTCGCCGTTGGGAAGCAGGACGCGTACCTCGCGGCCGACCGTCGCGCAGGCCGCCAGGTAGGCGTCGCGCAGGCCGCTGGCCACGGCGTCGCCGCCCGCCGAGCGCCACCGGTCGTACCAGTCGGCGACCGCCCGCAGCAGCGCCCGCAGCAGCGGATCCCGATCGGTGGCCACCGCGCCGGCCAGCTGGAGCGAGGTGGCCGGCAACCCGGTCGGATTCACCGGCAGCTCGTCGGCGCGCAGCGTCACGTTGAGCCCGATCCCCAGCACGATGGCCGGCGGTTGGTCCGGCGACCGTCCGGGCACCGCCTCGGCCAGCACGCCCGCGCACTTCGCGTCGTCGATCAGCAGGTCGTTCGGCCACTTCAGGGTGGCCTCCAGCTCGGCCAGCCGGGCCACCGCCTCGACCAGCGCCACGCCGGCCAGCAACGGCAGCCACCCGTACCCGGTGGGGGTCGCCGGCAGCCAACCACGGTCCGGCACGGCCTCGCCGGGCCGCAGCAGGACGCTCGTCGCGATGCCCGCACGGGCCGGCGACTGCCAGACCCGACCGCGCCGGCCCCGC
>NZ_JAKKFF010000276.1 GCF_022229015.1 Micromonospora foliorum | reverse complement strand
CGGCCAGGAGCCTCCACCGCAGCGCGGCGGCGGCTACGACGACCGGGGTTACGACCAGGGCGGCTACGGTCAGCCCGCCGGCGGGTACGACCAGGGCGGTAACTACGGCCAGGAGCCTCCACCGCAGCGCGGCGGCGGCTACGACGACCGGGGTTACGACCAGGGCGAATACGGCCAGCCCGCCGGGCGGAACCGACCGGAGACCCCGCCGCCGACCGAGCGCGGCGGTCGCCGCCTCGACTGGCTGGACGACTGACCCCACCACAGCACGTGGAAACGGCCACCCGGATCGCTCCGGGTGGCCGTTTCGCTGCAAGACCCACTCGCGTTTCGTGAAGTCGGGCCCTCCCGCAGTCTCGGACACCGCGACTTCCGGAAGCCGAGTTGATCACAGAGTGCGGGCCGGCGCGGGCGGGCGCCGGCGCGGTCACGCGGGTCGACGCGGTCAGGCGGCGGAGAAGACGCCCTGGTGAAGCACCGGAACGACATCCGACACGCCGATCCGGACGGCGACGTCCACGTCCGCGGCGAAGCCGTTCTCGGTCAACTCCCGCCCGGACACGCTGCCGCGCACGGCGGCGGGCACATCCGGGGTGCTCGCCAGCGCGGCGAGCGCCATGGCCGCCTCCACCGAGAGCCCACCCGGTACGCCGGAGAGGGCGTCCAGCACCGAGGCGGCGCCGAGTTGGTCCTCCACCGACGGGCGCAGCGACCCGTCGGGCCACCGCTCCCCCGAGGCGATCACGCCGATCGGGGCGTTGACCGTGCCGTACCCCTGGCGGTGCAGCCAGCGCCCGACGGCGCGTGCGTTGCGCAGGCACGCCGCGACCACCGGCACGCCGGTGGCGCTGGCGGCGGCGCTGATGGCGGAGCCGTTCGGGGAGGGCAGTACGAGGTCCGCCACCACTGGCGCGCTGCTCAGCGCGGCGGGCGAGAGCGACCACGGATGTTCAGCTGTCGTCTGCCGCCGCCCCACAGCAGCGGTCGCGCCGACCCGGACGGCGTACTCGGCGGCCTGTTCACCCCAGGGGAACGGGTGCACCCGCATCCCCCGGGCGACCGCCACCTCCACGGCGGTGGTGAACGAGAGGACGTCCACCACCACCAGCGCCGCGCAGACCCGACCGAGCTCGGCCGCCCCGGTCAGCCCCCAGTCGAACCGGGCACCGGATCCGGGTTGGCCGTAGACAGCGGCCGTCAACGCCTCAGCGCTCGTCAGGCGACGGCTCGGTGACACCGGGGTCAGACTCGGACGCCCCGCCGGGCCGCTCAGCCCCGCCGGGCCGCTCAGACCCGATCGGCTCGACCGCGCCGGTCTCCGGGGAAGGGCCCGAAGAGGCGATCGGCTCGGAGACCACCTCGGCCGGGTCCAGCGGCACGGCCTGCGCGACCGGCAGCGGGACGGCCTCGACCGCACCCGCCACACCGGCGGCCGGCGCGGGCACCTCGACCGCCGCCGAGCCCCCGAAGAGGCGCGGCAACGTCTCGGTGTGCGCCTTGCGCAGCTCGTCCAGGCCGATCCGGAACTGACCGTGCACCTCGAGTGCCCCGCCGGACGGGTCGGTGACGCCGATCAGCTCGAACGGCACGCCCCGCTCGGCGCAGAGCGCCGCGAACGCCTTGTCGTGGCCGCGCGGCACCGAGACCAGCGCCCGCGTGGCGGACTCGCTGAACAGGTAGACGAACGGCATCGAGCCCTCGGTGAACTGCTCCGGCACCGCGACCCGGGCACCGACGCCGCGACGCAGGCAGGACTCGACCAGGCTCTGGGCGAGGCCCCCGTCGGAGAGGTCGTGTGCCGAGCTGAGGTGACCGACGCGGGCCGCCTCGGCCAGCAGCTCGGCGAGCGCCTTCTCCCGCGCGAGGTCGACCTGCGGCGGGATACCGCCGAGGTGCTCGTGCGTCACCCAGGCCCACTCGGAGCCGGACAGCTCCACGTTCGTCTCGCCGAGCAGGTAGAGCTGGTCGTGGTCGCCACCGGCGCGCGGCACGAAGCCCATCGGCACCCGGTCGGCGACGTTGTCCAGCACGCCCAGCACGCCGACCACCGGGGTCGGGTGGATGGCCGCCGCGCCGGTCTGGTTGTAGAAGCTGACGTTGCCGCCGGTCACCGGGATGCCCAGCTCCAGGCAGCCGTCCGCCAGGCCGCGCACGGCCTCGGCGAACTGCCACATCACGCCCGGGTCCTCCGGGGAGCCGAAGTTGAGGCAGTTGGTCACGGCGATCGGCTTCGCGCCGGTCACCGCAACGTTGCGGTACGCCTCGGCCAGGGCCAGCTTGGTGCCGTTGTACGGGTCCAGTCGGGTGTACCGGCCGTTGCCGTCCACCGAGAGCGCCACGCCGAGGCCGGTCCGCTCGTCGATCCGGATCACGCCGCCGTCCTCCGGCTGGGCGAGCACGGTGTTGCCCAGCACGTAGCGGTCGTACTGCTCGGTGACCCAGGTCTTGTCGGCCAGGTTCGGCGACGCGATCATGCGCAGCACGGTCTCCCGCAGCGCCTCCGGGTCGGCCGGGCGGGGCAGCGTCTCGGCCCGGTCGGCCTGGAGCAGGATCAGGTCGGCCGGCTCGCGCATCGGCCGGGCGTAGACCGGGCCGTCGTCGACAAGCGAACCCGGCGGCACGTCGACGACCAGGTGGTCCTGCCAGGTGATCAGCAGTCGACCCGGGCGGCCGTCCGGCTCCGGTGCGGTGACCTCACCGATCGCGGTGGCGAGGACGCCCCACTTCTCGCAGGTCTTGAGCACCGCGTCGAGCTTGTCCGGCTCGACGACCAGCAGCATCCGCTCCTGCGACTCGCTGGCCAGGATCTCGTGCGGGTCCATCGAGGGCTCGCGCAGCGGAACCCGCTCCAGCCAGACCCGCATGCCAGTGCCGGCAGCGGCGGCGGTCTCGGTGAGCGCGCAGGTCAGGCCGGCGCCGCCGAGGTCCTGGATGCCGACGACCAGTTGGCCGTCGTACAGCTCGAGGCACGCCTCGATCAGCAGCTTCTCGGTGAACGGGTCGCCGACCTGCACGGCGGGTCGGCGGGCCTCGCTGCCCTCGTCGAAGGTCGCGCTGGCCAGCACCGACACGCCGCCGATGCCGTCGCGGCCGGTCTTGGCGCCCATCAGCACGACAACGTTGCCCGGGCCGGCGGCGGCCTTGTTCTGCAGCCGGTTGACCGGCAGCACGCCCAGGCAGAGCGCGTTGAGCAGCGGATTGCCCTGGTAGGAGGGGTCGAAGACCAGCTCGCCACCGATGTTGGGCAGGCCCAGGCAGTTGCCGTAGCCGCCCACGCCGGCGACCACGCCGGTGAGCACCCGGGCGGTGTCCGGGTGGTCCGCGGCGCCGAAGCGCAGCGGGTCCATCACCGCGACCGGGCGGGCGCCCATGGCGAGGATGTCCCGGACGATGCCGCCGACGCCGGTCGCCGCGCCCTGGTACGGCTCGACGAAGCTCGGGTGGTTGTGCGACTCGACCTTGAAGGTGACCGCCAGCTCGTCGGAGACCTGCACGACACCGGCGTTCTCACCGATGCCGGCGAGCAGCCGGTCGCTGTGCGGGGCCTTCTCGCCGAACTGGCGCAGGTGCACCTTGCTCGACTTGTAGGAGCAGTGCTCGCTCCACATGATCGAATACATCGCCAGCTCGGACTGCGTGGGCCGACGGCCGAGGATCTGCCGGATCCGGTCGTACTCGTCGTCGCGCAGGCCCAGCTCGGTGTACGGCTGAAGCTCGCCCGGGGTGCCACCGGCGCGCGGCACGGTGTCCACGCCCTCGGTCCAGACGGCGGCGGTCGGCTCGGCGGGAGCGGTCGCCGGTGCGACCGGCTGCGCCGGGCTCGGCTCGGCCGGCTGCGCCGGAGCGGAGTACGCCTCCGGTGTGTCGCGTACCGGGTCCGGATGGGTGGTCATGACCTCTCCTCGCTGCGCTCGTGCCCGCCAGACCGGCGGTTGAGCTGACCGATGATCGTGCCGCCGGTCATGCCGGCGCCCCCACCAGGTGCTTGAGGACCGACGTGAAGAAGCCGAGGCCGTCCAGCGAAGGGCCGGTGAGCGCCTCCACCGCGTGCTCGGGGTGCGGCATGATGCCGACCACGTTGCCGGCGGCGTTGGTGATCGCGGCGATGTCGCGCTGGGACCCGTTGGGGTTGCCGCCGACGTAGCGGGCGACGACCCGACCCTCGGCTTCGAGCTGGTCCAGCGTCGCGGTGTCCGCGACGTAGCAGCCCTCGCCGTTCTTGACCGGGATGAGCACCTCCTGGCCGGGCTGGAACGCGTTGGTCCACGCGGTCCCGGCCGACTCGATGCGCAGGACCTGGTCCCGGTTGCGGAAGTGCAGGTGCTGGTTGCGGGTGAGCGCGCCGGGCAGCAGGTGCGCCTCGCACAGGATCTGGAAGCCGTTGCAGATGCCGAGCACCGGCAGGCCACCCTGGGCGGCGCCCACGATCGTCTCCATCACCGGGGCGAACCGGGCGATGGCACCGCACCGCAGGTAGTCACCGTAGGAGAACCCGCCGGGCAGGACGACCGCGTCGACGCCGTGCAGCGCCGGGTCGCCGTGCCAGAGCCGGACCGGCTCGGCGCCGGCGATCCGGACGGCCCGGGCCGCGTCCCCGTCGTCGAGCGAGCCGGGGAAGGTGACCACACCGACCCGGGCGGTCACGAGCGGGCGTCCGCGGTCTCGTCGGCCTCGACCAGGCGGACGGTGAAGTCCTCGATGACCGGGTTGGCGAGCAGCTTGTCGGCAATCTCCCGAGCGCGGTCCAGGTCCGGTTCACCGGTGAACTCGATCTCGATCCGCCTGCCGATCCGGACCGAGGCGACGTCACCGACGCCGAGCCGGGGCAGCGCGTTTGCGACGGCCTGGCCCTGCGGATCGAGGATCTCGGGCTTGAGCATGACGTCGACGACGACGCGAGGCACTGGGCACTCCTGACTGTGTACGCAGTTGGGTGCCGACCCACAACGGGCGAGCGCAGCCAGCGTACCTGGCAGATATCGCCACGGACGCACCGGCCGGGTGCGGTTCAGGCAGTGATCGACATTACCGACGCTCAGGGTGACCCGTCAGGCGCCACAGGTGGCCTCAGCAGGACATACACGGCGCAGCGGGTGGCCGAATCGTTACATTGGCCAATCTCGATCAAATCCTTGATAACGATCGCGTCGGGCCCTACTGTACATCGACGTAAGTCGATTCGAGCGTCCGCGGGAACCCCCGCTGCCGCCCCACCCGCACCCGGCGATCCCGGGCCCGCCCCGTCCAAGGAGTCCCCCCGATGCGCATCCGCCCCCTGCTCGCCGTACTCAGCACCGCGCTGGTCGGCGCCCTCGGCGTCACCTCCGCCGCGTCCGCCACCCCGCCCAGCCCGCTCATCATCGGCGGCGGCACCGTCTCGTCCGCCCCCTGGGCCGCCGCGGTGCTCAGCAACGGCTCGTTCACCTGCTCCGGCAGCGTCATCGCCGCACAGTGGGTGCTCACCGCCCGGCACTGCATCAGCGGCACCATGTCGGTGCGCGTCGGAAGCGTGAACCGCACCTCCGGCGGGGTCACCCGCACGGTCAGCGCCACCTACACCCGCAACGACCTCGCGCTCATGCGGCTCTCCAGCACCGTCAGCACCTCCGCGGTGAGCCTGGCCAGCAGCAACCCGCCGATCAACTCGACCAACTCGATCTACGGCTGGGGCATGACCTGCTACAGCGGCTGCTCGGCGTCCACCGTGTTGAAGACCGCCACCGTCCGGGTGACCAGCAACAGCGCCACCGACGCGTACGGCGGCCAGGCGATCCGCAGCACCCGGATCAACGGCAACGCCTGGCGCGGTGACTCCGGTGGCCCGCAGTTCTACAACGGCCAGCAGG
Source organism: Micromonospora foliorum (assembly GCF_022229015.1). Classification (GTDB taxonomy): domain Bacteria; phylum Actinomycetota; class Actinomycetes; order Mycobacteriales; family Micromonosporaceae; genus Micromonospora; species Micromonospora foliorum. Next base: position 6,284 of record NZ_JAKKFF010000276.1, on the reverse strand, counting down.
TCGGCGTCGCCTCCACCGCCGACGGGTCGAGCATCCAGAACTACGGCAGCGTTGCGTACAACCGGGCCTGGATCACCTCGGTGGCCGGTGTCTGACGGTTAACGCCCCGCTCGGCGCGGATGGTCGGCCACGTGCCGGCCGTCCGCGCCGCGTCGTTTTGCAGCATCCGATCAGGTGAACAATGCACACGATCGGGTCGCGCCACTCCTGACAGCATCGGAACCGTGCTGGTCGTGACGACAGAGCAACTGCCCGGCTACGAGATCCGCCAGATTCTCGGTGAGGTGGTGTCATCGATGGCCAGGACGCGCAACCCGTACCGCGAGGGTGTCAAGAACCTGCGCGGTGGCGCGTACGACCCGATGGCCCCGGACAACCTGACCCGCTGGCGCACCGACTCGGTGGCCCGCCTCGGCGAGGAGGCCCTACGGCTCGGCGCGAACGCGGTGATCGGCATGCGGTTCGACAGTAGGGACTGCGGCGAGATGTGGATGGAGATCTGCGCGTACGGGACGGCCGTGGTCGCCGTACCCAAGATGCCCGAGGTCATGCCGGCCGACCAGCCGGCGGTGGCGGCGGGGACCGCAGAGGTCGCCGGCTTCACCGGGTCTCCCGGCGGCATCGCCGAACCGGCCAGCGCCCCCAACCTGAGAACCGCCGCCGAAACCCCAACCGGCGAATAACCCCACCCACCCACCCACCCATCCCCCTGTTGATCAAGAGGTTTCGGTCACCCAGGAGATCGAAAATGACGCGAACCTCTTGATCACCCAGGAGGGGGTGGGGGTGGGGTGGGGGGTTAGAGGATGGGGGGTGGGCTGTAGGTGGCGGCTTCGGGGTGGGCGGTTACCACCTTGGTGATGCGGCTTGTTACCGCTGCTACCTGGGCTTGGGCGGCACCCACGAAGGCGTTGCGGTCGGCCACCAGGGTGTCGATGTCGGCGCGGGACAGGCCGAGTCGGCCGTCCGCCGCCAGGCGGTCGAAGAGGTCGTTCTCCGGTGAGCCCTTCTCGCGCATCGCCAGGGCCACCGCGACCGCGTGCTCCTTGATCACCTCGTGGGCGACCTCCCGACCGACGCCCCGGCGGACCGCCGCGACCAGGATCTTCGTGGTGGCCAGGAACGGCAGGAAGCGCTCCAGCTCCCGGTTGATCACCGCCGGGTACGAGCCGAACTCGTCGAGCACGGTGAGGAACGTCTGGAACAGCCCGTCGGCGGCGAAGAACGCGTCCGGCAGTGCCACCCGGCGGACCACCGAGCAGGACACGTCCCCCTCGTTCCACTGGTCGCCGGCCAGCTCACCGACCATCGACAGGTAACCCCGGATGATCACGGCGAAGCCGTTCACCCGCTCCGAGGAGCGGGTGTTCATCTTGTGCGGCATCGCGCTGGAACCGACCTGGCCCGGCTTGAAGCCCTCGGTCGCCAACTCCTGGCCGACCATCAACCGGATCGTGGTGGCCAGCGACGACGGCGCGGCGGCGGTCTGGGCCAGCGCGGACAGCACGTCGAAGTCGAGCGAGCGCGGGTAGACCTGCCCGACGCTGTCCAGCACCCGGGAGAAGCCCAGGTGCTCGGCGACCCGCCGCTCCAACTCGGCCACCTTGTCGGCGTCGCCGTCGAAGAGGTCGAGCTGGTCGGCGGCCGTGCCGACCGGTCCCTTGATCCCCCGCAGCGGGTAGCGGACGATCAGCTCCTCCAGCCGCTCGTACGCGATCAGCAGTTCCTCTGCCGCCGACGCGAAGCGCTTGCCCAGCGTGGTGGCCTGTGCCGCCACGTTGTGCGAGCGGCCGGTCATGACCAGTTCGGAGTGCTCGTGGGCCAGCCAGGCCAACCGGGCGAGGGTGGCGACCACCCGGTCGCGGATCAGCTCCAGCGAGGCACGCACCTGGAGCTGCTCGACGTTCTCGGTGAGGTCCCGGGAGGTCATGCCCTTGTGCACGTGCTCGTGCCCGGCGAGCGCGCTGAACTCCTCGATCCGGGCCTTCACGTCGTGCCGGGTGACCCGCTCCCGCTCGGCGATCGAGGCGAGGTCGACCTGGTCGAGCACCCGCTCGTACGCCTCGACCACGCCGTCCGGCACCGGCACACCCAGGTCGCGCTGAGCGCGTAGCACGGCGAGCCAGAGTCGCCGCTCCATCCGGACCTTCTCCTCCGGAGACCAGAGGGCGACCAGTTCGGGCGAGGCGTACCGGTTGGCCAGCACGTTGGGGATCGTCGTCACGTGCCTCATTCTCTCCTACCCGGCGGCCCGTCCGGCCGGCAGGCCAGGGCGGGTGCCGGTGGGGCCCAGTGGCCGTTTTGTCGCCCGGGGCGGTGCAGTTACCAGCCGGTATCGGATCATGGTCTCCGTCTGATCTCCGGCGAAGCCGAATCCAAATTCACGACAGAGGGCATGCATGCGTAGAAGATCCCTCGCCGGCCTCACCGCGATCGCGGTGACCGGCGGCACCCTGCTGGCCACCGGCGCACCCGCCCAGGCAGACGACCCTATGATTCTGTACGTCAAGCAGGCCGACGCGAACTGCTCCGACCAGGGGCCCGGCTCCGACGACACGCCGTTCTGCACGATCGGTGCAGCAGCCGCCGTGGTGACCGCCCCCGGGGCGGTTCTTGTCGAAGGCGGCAACTACGCCGAGCGCGTCACCCTCACCAGCTCTGGCATACCAGAGGCGCAGATCTCCTTCATGGCCTGGAACGCCCGCACACCGGTGACGCTTGTCGGCCCGAACGCGGGCCTGGTCATCGACGGCCAGCACGACATCTACGTTCAAGAATTCAATGTCAGCGGGTCAACCGACGTACCCGCGATCGATCTGCGTAACGCCTCGAACATCATGATCGCCGGCGGCAAATTCACGATGGCGAACGTCGCGACCGCGCCCGCCATCCGACTTGCCAATGTGAGGGTGGCGGCGCTGGAACACCTCACCGTCAGCGGGACGGCGCTTGCCGGCGGAGTGACCATGGATGCCTCCACAAGCGAGGTGATCATCGACGACACGCTGGTGTCGACCGACCCGAAACACGTCGCCGCCGATGACGGCGTGGGCATTCGAATCGACGGGCCGCACAACACGATTCTCGGCGGCGATGTTGCCGGCTTCTCAGGCGCTGCCATCTCGGTTGGCCCTACCGCCTCCGCGACGGTGATCGCCAACAACCGGATCAGGGGCGGGATCGGCTACGGCATCCACAACCGCGGCGCCGCGGGCACGAGCATCGCCAACAACGACATCCAGGACCGCTGTCTGGGCGGCGTCCGGGTCGACGGGACGTCGTCCCAGATCTCGGTGCAGAACAACGTGCTCCGCAACAACGGCGCCTTCTCCCAGGGCTACTGCGATCCGCAGGTTTCGGAGGGGATCGAGATCGGGGTCTACGACGAGGCGCTGAGCGGCACCGTGATCGATTACAACAACACCTGGCACCAGTCCACGTCCGCGACCAGCTACTCGTGGAACGGAACCAGGATGGGTCTCACCCAGTTCCGCACCGTCTCCGGGCAGGCCGCACACGACCGGTACACGTGGGATGTGCGAGACAACGTCGACTCGGCGAACTCGACGGCACCCGGCTACCAGGATCTCGACACCGACGGGAAGCCACGCCGTGATGACCCGGCCGTGCCGAACACCGGCGTCGGCCCGATCGCGTACGCCGACCGTGGCACCGCCGAGGCCGTCCGACACCCGGTGGCGTCCTTCGACGCCACCGTGGATCTCGGCACGAGCACGGTCAGGGTGGACGCCTCCGCCTCCACGCCGGGCTTCACCCCGATCGATTTCTACGAGTTCAGGTGGGGCGACGGCACCTCCGTCACCCAGTCGACGCCGATCGCCACCCACAAATACGCCAAACCGGGCACCTATGACGTCACCGTCAGCCCCAGGGGGACCGACGGGCTGTCCGGCAGCAGCACCGAGCAGGTGAGCGTGCTGCGGCGGACCGCATCCGTGGGCCTGCTCGCGTTGTCCAACCTCCGCTACGTCGGTGCCGCGCCCATGCGGCCCAACCAGGTCGGCCTGACCGCGTCCGCTCAGTACGACCTGGCGGACGCCGGCAACGGCCAGGTCGCCCTCGTCGCACGGGCCAACGGCCGCTACGTCGCCCAGTTGGTCGACGGGACACTGAACGCCGAGAGCCAGGTCGTCGGTGCCTCGGAGACGTTCACCGTCGTCCGCAACAGCGACGGCACCGTCAGCCTCAAGGCGAGCAACAACCTGTACGCCACCGCCGATCCCAGCGGTGCTCTGACGCTGTCGGCGAGCCGGCCGACGATCAACACCTGGGAGAAGTTCCACCAGGTTCCGGTCGCCGACGCCAACAGGTCGCTGAAGGCCAACGTGAACAGCCGTTTCGTGATGGCTGACGGTGCCGGTGTGAAACCGCTGATCGCGAGCCAGACCGCCGCCAGCACCTGGGAGCGCTTCGACATCGCCGACCTCGGCAACGGGCAGATCGCCCTCTTCGCCCGTGCCAACAACCGCTTCGTGTCCGCCGACGGCGCCGGCTCCAAGCCGCTGATCGCGAACGCCCCCGCGGCCAGCACCTGGGAACGGTTCACCATGGTCCGCAACAGCGACGGGTCGGTGAGCTTCAAGGCCACCGTCAACAACAAGTACGCCAGCGCCGACGGCGCGGGCAGCAAACCACTGATCGCCAACGGCCCCGCCATCAGCACTTGGGAGAAGTTCACCCTCGGCTGAGCCACACCACACGATCGACGCCCGCCAGACCCTCAGGTCCGGCGGGCGTCGCCGTGCGAGGGCCCGGTCAGCGCTCCAGGATGGCGGTCACACCCTGACCACCGGCGGCGCAGATGGAGATCAGCCCGCGCCCGCCGCCCCGCTCCGCCAAAAGCTTGGCCAGGGTCGCCACGATCCGCCCGCCGGTGGCGGCGAACGGGTGCCCGGCGGCCAGCGACGAGCCGTTGACGTTGAGCCGGTCGGTGTCGATCGCGCCCAGCGGCGCGTCCAGGCCGAGCCGGTCCTTGCTGAACTCCGGCGACTCCCAGGCGGCGAGGGTGGCCAGCACCTGCGACGCGAACGCCTCGTGGATCTCGTAGTAGTCGAAGTCCTGCAACGTCAGCCCGGCACGGGCCAGCATCCGGGGCACCGCGTACGCGGGCGCCATCAGCAGCCCCTCGTCGCCGTGCACGAAGTCCACCGCCGCCGTCTCGGACCAGCTGAACCAGGCCAGCACGGGCAGGTGGTGCGCCGCCGCCCACTCCTCGCTGGCCAGCAGCACGGTGGACGCGCCGTCGGTGAGGGGCGACGAGTTGCCAGCGGTCATCGTGGCCTGCTCGGCGTCCGGGCCGCGGGTGCCGAAGACCGGCTTCAGCGAGGCCAGCTTCTCCAGGCTGCTGTCCGGGCGGAGGTTCTGGTCTCGGGTGAGCCCCAGGTACGGCGTCATCAGGTCGTCGAAGAAACCCCTGTCGTACGCGGCGGCGAGGCGCTGGTGTGAGCGCAGCGCCAGCTCGTCCTGCGAGCGCCGGTCGATCTGCCAGCGCACGGCGGTGCGGGCGGCGTGGTCACCCATGGACAGGCCGGTACGCGGCTCGGCGTTGCGCGGGATCTCCGGCTTGAACGGCTGGAGCGGGCGCAGCTTCGCCGCGATCTTGAGCCGTTCGCCAAGCGTGCGGGCCGAGTTGAGCTTGAGCAGCGTGCGGCGCATCTCCTCGTTGACGGCGAGCGGGGCGTCGGAGGTGGTGTCGACACCGCCGGCGATGCCCACGTCGAGCTGGCCGAGGGCGATCTTGTTGGCGACCAGGATCGTCGCCTCCAGGCCGGTGCCGCAGGCCTGCTGGATGTCGTACGCCGGGGTGTGTGGGTCGAGCCGGGAGCCGAGGACCACCTCTCGGGTGAGGTTGAAGTCGCGGGAGTGCTTGAGCACTGCACCGGTCACCACCTCGCCGATGCGCTGCCCGGCCAGCCCGTATCGGGCGATCAGGCCGTCGAGCGCCGCGCCGAGCAGGTCCGCGTTCGACGCGTCCGCGTAGCGGGAGTTGGAACGGGCGAAGGGGATGCGGTTGCCCCCGATGACCGCGACCCGCCGGATGCTCTGCACGATCCGCCTCCTCTACATGTGTTGCTCGGACCCTACTCGCCAGTAGGCTACGCCCATGACCGACAGGTACGCGAGCTTCGTCCAATCGGCCGCCGGCCGCGCGCTGGTCAAGCGCCTCGGGCTGCCCGACCCGCCCCGACTGCGCCGGCACCACCCCGGCGACCCGCTGCTGCCCGGGCCGGCCCTGCTCGGCGCGGCCACCGGCGCCCGGTACG
>NZ_JAKKFF010000275.1 GCF_022229015.1 Micromonospora foliorum | reverse complement strand
CGGCTCACTCCTCGCGACTCACGCTGGCGGCGGGAACGACCACGGTGCCGGTCGCGGTGACCGCCACGATCGGCGGGTCGAGGACCTCGGCGGCGGACGCGGAACGGTCCGGGCGGCCCCGGCACACCACCGCGCAGCTCAGCTCCAGGGTGCGGCTACGGGTGCCCACCCGCGACACCCGCGCGGTCACCTCCACCACGTCCCCGGCGTGCACGGGCGCGTGGAACCGCACGTCGGCGTACCCGGCGAACAGGCCCTCGTCGCCGTCGGTGCGGATGCACACCTCCGTGGCGACGTCGCCGAACAACCCGAGCGCGTACGCCCCGTCGACGAGGTTGCCGGCGTAGTGGGCGTGCGCGTACGGCACATACCGCCGGTGCGTCACCGTCAACCCGAGCCGTGCGTCGGTCATGCCATCGCCTTCCGTTGCGTGATCAGGGCGTGCACCAGGTAGCTGGCCACCTCGCCGGGCGTGGTGCCCCGACCGAAGATCCGGTCCACGCCCAACTCGTCGGTCATCGTCTCGTCGAAGCGGGGACCACCGACGATCAACAGCGGCCGCCGCCCCGCCGGCATCGCCTCCCGGAACGCCGCGGACATCTCCCGGGTGTTGTGCAGGTGCGCGTCGCGTTGGGTGACCACCTGCGACACGAGCACCGCGTCGGCCTTCTCCGCCCGGGCGGTCTCCACCAGCTCCGGCACGCTGACCTGCGCGCCCATGTTGGTGACCTTCAACTCCCGGTAGTACTCCAGGCCCTTCTCCCCCGCGATGCCCTTGACGTTGAGGATCGCGTCGATGCCCACGGTGTGCGCGTCGGTGCCGATGCACGCCCCGACCACGGACAGCTTGCGCCGCAACCGCTGCTTGATGACCGTGTTGACGTCCTTCGCCGACAGCAGCGCGAAGTCCCGTTCCACCACCTGCACGGCGCTCAGGTCGACCAGATGGTTGACCCGCCCGTAGACGACGAAGAACGTGAACCCGTCGCCCATCGGTGTGGCGTGCACCACCATCGCCGGGTCGATGCCCATCTTGTTGGCCAACTGCACCGCCGCGCCCTCGGCGCGCTTGTCGTGGGTCACCGGCAGGGTGAACGACACCTGCACCATCCCGTCACCGGTGGTGTCCCCGTACGGGCGCACGATCTGCTTCTCCCCGCTCACGCCGCCGCCTCCAGGATGTCGGTGGCCGGGTTGCAGTAGTCGGCCTCGTGCGCGGCGACCCCGGACAGTCCCTTACCGCGGTCCGCGGGCCGCTTCATGATCCCGAAGGTGCCCTCGGCGATCGCCGTGAGCAGCGTCTGCTCCCCGATGCGCTCCAGCAGGTCCAGCGCCTCACCGAGGACCTGGTTGGCGCGGCGGCGGATGAACCCGCCCGGCGCGGGCACGAAGTCCTCGTGCAGCCCACCGGCCGCGCCCAGCACGTAGCGCACGTTCTGCAACGCGATGTCCCGGTCGGACAACCACGGCGTCACCACCGCCTCGGTCATCATCCCCACCAGCAGGATGCCCTGACCGGTCAGCGCCCCGGCCAGGTTGAAGAACCCGTCGAGCAGGTTGCCCCGGAACACGTCACCGGTCATGTGCTTCGTCGGCGGCATCCACTTCAACGGCGCGTCGGGAAACAACTCCCGGGCCAGCAACGCGTGCGCCAACTCCAACCGGAACGACTCCGGCACCTCCGGGTTGATCTCGAACGCGTGCCCCAACCCCAACTGCCAGTCCGCCAACCCCGCCTCGTGCGCGAAGAACTCGTTGAGCAGCTGCGACACCGTCACCGTGTGCGCCTCGTCGACCGCGTCCGCGGTGGTCAGGTAGTTGTCCTCACCGGTGTTGATGATGATCCCGGCGCGGGCGTGCACCTGCCGGGAGAACCGCTGGTCGACGAACGTGCGCACCGGGTTGATGTCGCGGAACAGGATCCCGTACATCGAGTCGTTCAACATCATGTCGAGGCGTTCCAACCCCGCGAGGGTCGCCATCTCCGGCATGCACAGCCCGGACGCGTAGTTGGTCAACCGCACGTAGCGGCCCACCTCCTTCGACGACTCGTCCAACGCCGCGCGCATCAGCCGGAAGTTCTCCTGCGTGGCGTACGTGCCGGCGAACCCCTCCCGGGTCGCGCCCTCGGGCACGTAGTCCAGCAACGACTGCCCGGTGGAACGGATCACCGCGATCACGTCCGCGCCGGCCCGCGCCGCCGCCTGCGCCTGCGGGATGTCCTCGTAGATGTCCCCGGTGGCGACGATCAGGTAGATCCACGGCCGCTGCGCCGGGTCACCGTGGCGCTTCACCAGACGGTCCCGCTCGGCGCGCCGCCGGTCGATGCGGCGGATGCCCGCCCCGACCGCCTTACGCGCCGCCGACCGGGCGGCGGTCGCCGCCCGCCCGGTGGGCTGGGTGAACCGCACCGACCCGGCGGCGGCCTTCTGCGCCAGCAACGTCACGTCGGTGCTGCCCTCCCGGACCAGGGCGTCGAACACCGGCACCGCCACCCCGTGCCCCAACCCCACGTCCGCGGCGACCGCGTCGACGAGCCGGTTCACCCACGGAATGCCGTCCGGGTCGGCGCCGGTCACCCCGGCCAACCGCAGCACCGCCCGCTCCACCGACACCGTGGTGTGGCTACGCGCCAGGTCCACCACCGGCTGCCCGGCCCGACGCGCCAACTCCCGCGCCCGCGCCACCAACACCGGATCAAGATCAAGCTTGCCCATCAACCATCCACTCGTTCCTGTGCCTGATGGTTCGCTCGCTTCGCTCACTCACGGCGACCCTTCCTCATAGATGACCTCACCGCGCAGCACCAGTCGCCGGCACACCGGCAGCGGCGTCGGGTCGTCCGGACCCCGCTGCTCCGGGTCCTCGGCCAGCAACACCGGCAGACCCCGCTCCACCCCCGCCGGCGTCGACCACACCGCGAACGTCGCCGGCGCACCCAGGGCGAGGACCCCCTCGACGTCCAGGTGCACCGCCCGCCACCCACCACGGGTGTGCGCCGCGAACGCCGAGCGCACACCCATCCGCTGCGCCGGGTTGTGGTGCGCCACCGCCGCCCGCACCGACCCCCACGGGTCCAGCGGCGTCACCGGCGAATCCGACCCGAACGCCAACGCCACCCCCACCGAGTGCATCGCACCCATCGGGTTCGACTCCAACGACCGGTCCAACCCCAACCGCGCCTCGTACATCCGGCCCGCGCCACCCCACAACCGGTCGAACGCCGGCTGCATGCTCGCCACCACCCCGTACTCCACGAACCGCGCGATCAACCCCTTGTTCATGATCTCCGCGTGCTCGATGCGGTGCCGGGCCGCCCGCAACCGCTCCACCCCCACCGTCCGCGCCGCCGCCGCGAACCCGTCCAGGACGGTGCCGATCGCCGCGTCACCGATGGCGTGGAACCCGCCCTGCATGCCGTGCGCCGCGCAGTCCAGCAGGTGATCACGCACCTGCTCGGCCGACAGGTACCCGTGCCCGCAGCCGTCACCGTCGCCGTACGGCTGCGACACGTGCGCCGTGCGCGACCCCAACGCCCCGTCGGCGAACAGGTCCCCACCGGCGCCGACCGCACCCAACTCCCGGGCCCGCGCCGCGCCACCCAACTCACCCCAGTACCCGTACACCTCTGGCAACCCCGCGCCGGAGATGCCCAGCAGACCGGTGAAGTCCTCCTCGTCGGAGATCTCCGGACCACCGCACTCGTGCACCGCCGCGATCCCCAACGACGCCGCGTGCTCCAGGGCCACCCGCTGCGCCGCGACCCGCTGCGCCCGACTCACCGACCCCTGCGCGGCCGCCCGCACCACGTGGTGCGCGTCGCGCCGCAACCAGCCCGACGCGTCGTACCCGGCCGCCTGCGCCGCCTGCGGGCACGCCGCCAGCAACGCCGACGACACCAACGCCGAGTGGATCGACGCCTGCGACAGGTACACCCGCCGACCACCGGCCGCCCGGTCCAGCGCCGCCGCGTCCGGCAACGTCGGATCCGACCAGCCCGACTCGTCCCAACCGTGACCCAGCACCACCGCGTCCGCCGGCAGGTCCGCCGCGAACCCGGCCACCGCGTCGAGCAGCTGCCCCGCCGAGCGCACCCCGGACAACTCCAGCCCGGACAACGCCAACCCGGTGTCGGTGGCGTGCACGTGCGCGTCGACGAACGCCGGCGTCACCAACGCCCCACCCAGGTCCACCACCCGGTCGGCCGGCGGCGCGTCACCGTCGGTCCCCAACCAGGCGATCCGCCCACCGGACACCAGCAGCGCGGTGGCGCTCGGGTCGGCGGGGCAGTGCAGCACGCCGCCGCGGTACAACGTCGAGGGGTTCGTCATGGCCTCAGTCTGCCGCGACCCGCGCCGCGAACAGCTGACGCACCCCCGGCTCGGCCCGCAGCAGCCCCAACGCCAACTCCGCGTGCCCCGGCACGTACCCGTTGCCCACCAGCATCGTCACGTCCGCCGCCAACCCCTCCGCGCCCAACGCGGCCGCGGAGAAGCTCGTCGCCATCGAGAAGAAGATCACTGTGCCGCCGTCCGCGGTGGCCAGCACCGCCCCGTGCTCACACCCCGGCACGTCCACGCAGACCACCGTCACGTCCGCCGGCGCACCCAGCGCCGTGGTCACCGCCGTGGACAACCCCACCGGGTCACGCGCGTCGGCCAACGCCACCACCGACGCCAGGCCGGCGGCCGTCAGCGCGTCGCGCTCCGCCGCCACCGGCACGACCCCGACGGTACGCGCGGCGCCCGCACGTCGCGCCGCCGCCAGAGACAGCGACCCGCTCTTACCGGCCCCGCCGATCACCGCGACCCGCACCGGCGTCGGATCACCGCTGCGCTGGCGCTCCTCGACGTAACGCGACACCACCCGGGCGGTCAGCGCGGGCGCCCCGCACACGTCCAGCACGGCGAGGGACAACTGCGGGTCCTCGTCGTCGGGCAGCACCGCGGCGATGGACCGCGCGAACAGGATCGCCCACCCGTCACAGGGCACCTGCTCGCTGCGCCCGTCCCAGCGGACCAACCCATCGGTGATCACCAGCGGCGTCAGCGTCAACGACACCAGGGTGGCGACCCGCTGCCCCGCCCTGAGCCCCAGCGGGGACCGCCGACCGGCCTCCTCGACCGTGCCGATCAACATCCCACCCGACCCGGTCACCGGGTTCTGCATCTTCCCCCGGGCCGCGATGATCTCCAGCACCTCGGCGCGGACCGCGTCACCGTTGCCGCCGTGCTTCTCCGACAACTGCCGGAAGCTGGCCGCGTCCAGGTTGAGCCGCTGCACCCGGATCCGCACCTCGTTCGGCGCGATCGCCGCCGACGCGTCCAGGCGCCAGGCCGCCTGCGGCAGCACCCCCGCCGGTTGCACGACGCGGTGCAGTCCCACCGGTGACGTCACGCCAACCTCCCCCTGCCCAGCCGTCCGAAGCCCCGGTCAAGGCTCGCGTAACGGGAAAACTTACGGCAGACTAATTTCTTTGCCGGATATTTTCCAGTAGCCTTCGGGCTCCGAAGATCAGCCGCAACACCGAGGAGGGGCCGTGACCCAGACCCAACCGGTTGAGACCATCCCTCAACCCCGTCACGCCCCGGTCGCCACACCGACCGCCGGGCAGCCCTACGAGTACCACCGCCGCCCCCTGGTCGAACCCGACTGGACCCGCTTCCCCGGCTGGCGCCACGTCACCCGCGACCAGTGGGAATCCGCCCAGTGGCAGCGCGTCAACTGCGTCAAGAACATCAAGCAGCTCCGCGCCGTCTTCGGTGACCTGATCGACGACACCTTCTACGCCGACCTCGAGGCCGACCAGAAGGCCCTGGCCACCATGTCCATGCTGGTGCCACCACAAATGATCAACACGATGGTGCCGTTCGCGACCCTCACCACCGAGGCGCTGCTCGCCGACCCCATCCGCCGCTACATGATCCCGGTCGCCTCCGACCGACGCACCGACTGGCCCTCACACCCCTACGCCAGCCGCGACAGCCTCCACGAGCACGACATGTGGGTCGCCGAAGGGCTCACCCACCGCTACCCCACCAAGGTCCTCGCCGAACTGCTCTCCACCTGCCCCCAGTACTGCGGGCACTGCACCCGAATGGACCTCGTCGGCAACTCCACCCCCGCCGTCGACAAACTCAAGCTCACCCTCAAGCCCGTCGACCGCTACGACGCCCACATCGCCTACCTCAAGGCCCACGCCGGCGTCCGCGACGTGGTCGTCTCCGGCGGCGACGTGGCCAACGTCCCCTGGCGCAACCTCGAGTCGTACCTCATGCGCCTGCTCGAACTGGAGACGGTCCGCGACATCCGACTCGCCACCAAGGCCCTCATGGGCCTGCCCCAACACTGGCTGCAACCCGACGTCGTCGAGGGCCTGGAACGCGTCGCCCGCACCGCCGCCCGCCGCGGCGTCAACCTCGCCATCCACACCCACGTCAACCACGCCCAGTCGCTCACCCCACTGGTCGCCAAGGCCGCCCAGACCGCCCTCGACGTCGGCGTCCGCGACGTCCGCAACCAGGGCGTGCTCATGCGCGGCGTCAACGCCACCACCCCGGAACTGCTCGACCTCTGCTTCGCCCTACAGGGCGAAGCCGGGATCCTGCCCTACTACTTCTACATGTGCGACATGATCCCCAACGCCGAACACTGGCGGGTCCCGGTCTGGCACGCCCAACAACTCCAACACGACATCATGGGCTACCTCCCCGGCTACGCCACCCCCCGCATCGTCTGCGACGTCCCCTTCGTCGGCAAGCGCTGGGTGCACATGCTCACCGACTACGACCGTGAGCGCGGCATCTCCTACTGGACCAAGAACTACCGCACCTCCATCGAATCCGCCGACCTGGAGGCGCTCAACAAGCGCTACGCCTACTACGACCCGATCGACACCCTGCCCGCCGACGGCCAGCAGTGGTGGAACGACCACCGCGACGACTGACCCACCCACGACGAAGCCCCCGGGATTCCTCACCCGGGGGCTTCGCCGTCCCCCGTCACCGGCAGCCGAGCGCCTGCACGTACTCGGCCCGCACCGTCCCGGCCGCGACCTCGTCGGCGTACTCCCAAACACCCGCCACCCGTGGCTGCCGCGCAACGCCTCGGTGGCCCGCCGCACCCCGGCCTCGTCCCCAGTCGCCCGCGCCCGCTGCCACTCCGCGATCCACCCACAGCCGACCCGGGACGTCACACCCACACCGAACTGGTACGAGTCACTCACGCCGATGTCCTTGAGCGCCGCGACGTCGAACCCGGGCGGCAGCGGCACGTCGGTGAGCACCTTCGCCACCCGCCGGGCCACCCCGTACAACCACAGCCGAGCCTCCCCGCCGACCGGAATTGTCCTGCCGGCGACGCCACGCCACCAGAAAGGTCTCCGCTACGACGTCAGCCGCGTCCTCCGGATGCGCGACACGACGCAACGCGTACGCCAACAACGACTCAAATGCCTCGGCGTAGACCCGCCGGAAGCGGTCCTCGCCATGCTCTGTCCCTGAGCTCACGTCCAGTCCATGTCCGGTGCGACCACAACCGTGACAGCCCGCACCGGTCAGGCGCGGATACCGGCGAGCACTAGATCGGCGACCCTACCGATCACCCGGGCGCTCGTCGCTGCCGGCAACCGCCGAAGCGACGCGATGGCCAACAGGCCGGCCCGGACGTCGTCCGCGTCGACGCCGTCGCGCAGCACCCCCGCCGCCCGGGCCCGCACCACCAGCACGTTCAACGCCTGCGCGTGCTCCCGCCGCTCCCGCTGAAACGCCGCACTCACCTCACCCGGCCCCAACAACGCCTCGTTGAGCGCCCGGTCATGGATCTGCCGCTCGGCGAACTCGCGCACCACGCCGGACAGCGCCCGCCACGGGTCCGGGTCGTCGAGCGCGCGGCGCACCTGCACCGTGCAATCGTCCACACGCTCGGCCAGGACCGTCGCCACCAACTCCGTACGCGTCGGAAAATGCCGGTACAGGGTCGCCACACCCACCCCCGCCCGTCGCGCCACCTCCCGCATGGGCACCTCGAGCCCCGCCGACGCGAACGCCTCCCGTGCCGCCGCTACCACCCGATCACGGTTGGACCGGGCATCGGCACGCTGTATCTGAGACATCTCCGACCGGCCCCCTCTCACTTGACCCCACAGCGGAACGCCTGCTCCGTTTCCAGGCCTACGGTACGACCACCACCACGTCACCCCAGGCAGAGGAGCCCCTGATGTTCGCCGTGCAGTACGACCGGTTCGGCGGTCCCGAGGTACTCCACCTCGGCAGCACCGACGCACCACAGCCCCGGGCCGGCCAGATCCGCATCCGCGTCCAGGCCGCCGGCGTCTCCCCCGTCGACATCGGCCTCCGCTCCGGCCGCACCCCGATGAGCGCCCAACTGCCGCTGCCACACATCCCCGGCGTCGACGCGGCCGGCATCGTCGACGAGATCGGCGACGACGTCGACGGGGTCACCCTCGGCGACCATGTCTTCGGCATCGTCGAGCTGGCCAGACTCGGCGGCGCGAGCGCACAATTCGCGGTACTACAGCTCTGGACGCACAAACCCACCGCCATGCCGTGGGCCCAGGCGGGCGCGGCGGGCACCAGCATCGAGACCGCCACCCGTGCCCTCGACCTACTGGACCTACGGCCCGGCATGACGCTCCTCGTCGACGGCGCCGCCGGTGGCGTCGGCAGCACCGCCGTCCAACTCGCCACCGCCCGCGGCGTCCACGTCATCGGCACCGCCCGCGCCGACAACCACGACTTCCTCCGCCAGCTCGGGACGACGCCGGTCACCTACGGCCCCGACCTCACCACCCGCCTCGACGCCCTAGGCGTGACCCGGATCGACCGCGCCCTCGACGTTGCCGGCGCCGGGTCCCTGACCGAGCTGCTCCACCTCACCGGCGACCCGACAGCGGTGCTCACCCTGGCCGACTTCACCGCGCCCAGCCACGGCGTTCGCCTGTCCATGGGGCAACTGGCCGGCGAACCCGACGGTCGCCACGGCCTGCCCGCCGCAGCCGAACTGTTCACCGAGGGCCGTTTCATGGTGCCCATCGAAGCGACCTTCCCCCTAGAGAAGGCGGCCGACGCCCACCAGAGCGCCGAGCACGGATCCCGCCGCGGAAAAATCGTCCTGACCGTCGACGACGTGCAGGAAAGCTGAGCCTCAGCCCTCGGCCAGCACCTCGGACAACGGCGCCGGCACCAGCCCCCGCTCCCGCAACCCCACCAGGATGTGCGGCAACGCCTCATCGGTCATCGCCGCGTTCGCCTCGGTCACGTGCATGATCACCACCGAGCCGGGGCGAACGTGGTCCAACACCGCCCGCACCAACGGCTTCCACGCCGTCGCGAACGGGTCGCCGCTGACCACGTCCCCGTCGACGACAGTCACACCCAGCGGCGCCAACGCGTCCAACGCCGCCGCGTCGTGACACAACCCCGGAAACCGGAAGTACCGGGTCTGCCGACCCCCGTACGGCGCGATCACCTCGAACGTCTTCGCCACATCGCCGGCCAACTCCTCGACCGGCAACCGGGGCAGGTCGTAACAGTCGGCGGTGAACGCCGCGTGCCCGTAGGTGTGGTTGGCCAACTCGAAGCGCGGATTGCTGGCGATCCGCCGGGTCACGTCCGGATACCGCTTGACCCACTTGCCAGTCAGGAAGAACGTCGCCGGCACCTGCTCCCGCTCCAGCAGGTCGAGGATGCGCAGGTTCGCGTACGACCTCACGCGACCGGCCCGCAGGCTGGCCAACATCCCGTCGGTCATGTCCGCGTCGAAGGTCAGCGCGACCTTGGCGCCGGTGCGCGGGCCGTGATCCACCACCGGCGCCCTGCTCCCCACCCGCGTCGCCCCCGGAACAGCCGCAACCGTCGGCGTCGGGGCATTCTGTGGGGTGGCGGGAACCGTTGGTGTCGGAACCGCCTGCGACGCGCCGGCGGTCGGCGCGGCCGCAGAGGCGGACGAGCCGACGAAGACCGGCCCCTGCGGCGGTGGCACCCGGGACGCCGTGCACGCGACACTGCCGACAACGGCCGCCGCAACCAGTACGCCACACCACAGTGGGCGAAGCCGGGGTCGGATCACGCCGCAGATCATCGCAGAAGCGAAAGCGCCTCACTGTCCTGCGCGCTCAAGCCCACGTCGATCTTGCACTTTCTGTTGTCGACATCGGTTGAACATCCCTTATGTCGGCACAATAAGTGCAAGATCGCGGCGCAGTGGGCAGGGGCAGGGGCAGGGGCAGGGGCGGCATGACGGGTCCCCGGGCGCCGGTGCGCCGGGGACCCGGGGACCGCTCAGGTCACTTCGTGAACGAGTCCTTCACGTTGCGACCGGCGTCCTTGACCTTCTCACCGGCCTGCTTGGCGCGCGCGTTGCTCTGCTGGCTGGCGCCCTCGCCACGCATCGGCTCGTTGTCGGTCATGTCGCCGACGCGCTCCCTCGCGGCGCCGGCCATCTGCTCGACCTTGTTGCGTGCCTTCTCGGTGAAGCTCATCGCGCCTCCTCGGTCTGGCGGATCTCGGGCCTCGCTTGCCCGGTCCTCGGGTGCCGAAACCGGTGGTGCCGGTCGGCACACCCGCTAACGCATCCTAGGAAGATAGGTTGTGGGAGGGTCGCCTGACCGCCCCGCCGCACGATGGTTAACTGACCGCATGGGAGAGCTCCTGCTGATCCGGCACGGCGAGACCACCTGGAGCGCCAGCCTGCGGCACACCTCGTACACCGACCTGGAGCTGACCCCCGACGGCGAGCGACAGGCCCGCACCCTGGCCGCGTTCCTGGCCGGCCGGCGCTTCGTCACCGTGCTGGCCAGCCCCCGCTCCCGGGCGCTGCGCACCGCGCAGCTGGCCGGGCTCACCGTCGACGGTGTCGACGAGGACCTCAGCGAGTGGAACTACGGCGAGTACGAGGGCCGCACCACCGTCGACATCCACGACGACGATCCGCACTGGAACATCTGGACCGACGGCTGCCCCGGCGGGGAGTCCCCCGCGCAGGTGGGCGAACGGGTCGACCGGGTGCTGGCCCGCGTCACCCCGCTGCTCGACCGGGGCACCGTCGCGCTGGTGGGGCACGCGCACAGCCTGCGGGTGCTCGGTGCCCGCTGGATCGGCCTGCCCCCGTCCGCCGGTGGGCGGCTACGCCTCGAAACCGCCACGGTCAGCGCGCTCGGTCACGAACACGGCCGGCAGGTCATCCTGCGGTGGAACCAGCCGGCTCCTCCGGCGCCCGGGACCGCGACCGACTCGGTACCGCAGCGCTGATCTTCGGTGGCCGGTTCTCGTACGGCGTGGACAACACCACTGTCGTGCGGGTCGTGACGTTCGCCGAGGTGCGGATCTCCTGGAGCACCCGCTCCAGGTCGGTGGGGCTGGCCACCCGCACCAGCAGCAGGTAGAAGTCCTCCCCCG
This sequence comes from Micromonospora foliorum, assembly GCF_022229015.1. Taxonomy (GTDB): domain Bacteria; phylum Actinomycetota; class Actinomycetes; order Mycobacteriales; family Micromonosporaceae; genus Micromonospora; species Micromonospora foliorum. Next base: position 1,808 of record NZ_JAKKFF010000275.1, on the reverse strand, counting down.
CCACCGAATAACAGGAGTCGATCTCCGGCAGGTGGGCCAGCCGCTCCGGGGCGTCGTCCGGCTGCGACGGGTCGAACGGCCGGATCGCCACGAACGCGGTCAGCGGCAGGTCCAGCGCCTCGAACGACACCCGGGCGGCGTACCCCTTGACCACCCCGCGCTGCTCCAGCCGGCGGACCCGCTGGTGCACGGCGGACACCGACAGCCCCACCCTCTCGGCCAGGTCGGTGTACGACAGACGGCCGTCGGCGGTCAGCGCGGCGACGATTGCGCGGTCGATCTCCTCCACGGCGTGCAACCTACCGGGAAAACCGTCCCACGGCGACGATGCGCCCGGGTGGCGGGCCGCGGTGGGCCGCGGCGCACGCACCGCAGCCGCACCACCACGCGCCGTCGTCAGTCCTTGGCCAGCGCCCGGGAGATCACCATCCGCTGGATCTGGTTGGTGCCCTCCACGATCTGCAACACCTTCGCCTCGCGCATGTACCGCTCCACCGGGTGGTCGGCCACGTAACCCGCGCCGCCGAGCACCTGCACCGCGTCGGTGGTCACCCGCATCGCCATGTCGGTGGCGAAGAGCTTCGCCTTGGCCGCCTCGATCGCGTACGGGCGGCCGGCGTCGCGCAGCCGGGCCGCCGCCAGGGTCAGCGCGCGGGCGGCGGAGATCTGGGTGGCCGCGTCGGCGAGCAGGAACCCCAGCCCCTGGAAGTCGATGATGGAGCGCCCGAACTGCTGCCGTTCCCGGGCGTAGGAGACCGCGTAGTCCAGGGCGGCCTGGGCCAGCCCGACCGCGCACGCCGCGATGCCCAGCCGGCCGGAGTCCAGCGCGGACATCGCGATGGTGAAGCCCATCCCCTCACCGCCGATCAACCGGTCGGCCGGCACCCGCGCCTCGTCGAAGGCGATCTGCGCCACCGGGGAGGCGCGCAGCCCCATCGTCCGCTCGGCCGCCTGCGGGGTGATGCCGGCCGTGCCCGCGTCGGCGAGCAGGCAGGAGATGCCCTTCGGGCCGGGCCCTCCGGTGCGGCAGAAGACGTTGTAGAAGTCGGCCGTCCGGGCGTGGGTGATCCACGCCTTGGTGCCGGAGACCAGGTACGCGTCGCCGTCCCGGTCCGCCCGGGTGGTCAGCGCCGCCGCGTCCGAGCCACCCTGCGGTTCGGAGAGGCAGTACGCGCCCAGCAACTCGCCACCGAGCATGTCCGGCAGCAGCTTGCGCTGCTCGTCGCTGCCGAACGCCGCCACGGGGTAGCAGGACAGCGTGTGCACGCTGACCGCCTCGGCCACCGCGAGCCACCGGCTGGCCAGGATCTCCAACACCTGCAGGTACACCTCGTACGGCTGCGCCGCGCCGCCGTACTCCTCGGGGTAGGGCAGGCCGAGCAGGCCGGCCCGGCCCAGCGTCCGCAGCACCTCGCGGGGGAACTCGGCGCGTTCCTCGAAGGCCGCGGCCTTCGGCGCGAGCTCGCGGTCGGCGAGCTCGGTGGCGAGACCCAGCAGGTCGTGGGCCTCGTCGGTGGGGAGGATCCGGTCGACAGTCATAGCGCGATGAGCTCCGTGGGGGTGGTGTTGAGCCGTTGCACGCCGTCCGTTGTGCAGACGACGATGTCCTCGATGCGGGCGCCGTGCCGGCCCGCCAGGTAGATGCCCGGTTCGATGGAGAACGCCATGCCGGCCTCGAGGGGCCGGTCGTTGCCGGCCACCAGGTACGGCTCCTCGTGCCCGTCCAGACCGATGCCGTGGCCGGTGCGGTGCAGGAACGCGGGACCGTAGCCGGCGGCGGCGATCGGCGCCCGGGCCGCGGCGTCGGC
>NZ_JAKKFF010000274.1 GCF_022229015.1 Micromonospora foliorum | reverse complement strand
GGGCGCCGGCCGCGCTGGCGGCCTTCTCGACCGGGCGCAGCGCGGCGGTGCCCTGAGTCGGGAACTCGCGCGCCCCCCGGGCGCGAGTCTCCCCCTGCCGGTTCACTCGATCGATGCGTGGCGTACCGTTTCCGAGGCGCGGAGCCCGCTCCGCCGCGATCCGGCCCCCCGACCGCGGTGCGCGCTGCCCGCCGCCGGTGACGTCCCGGCGGTCGCGCTTGTCAATGCTCATGTCCCTCCCCCTCAACATCCGTCCCTCTAGCCGTCCCGGTGCCCCTGACCCCCCACGGATCAGGCGGACTCCGTGCCCGGTTGGTGCATTCCCTTCACCCTTCGGCGAGACCGTTCGCGGTCGGTCCGCCCCTGCTCTGTCGCGTTCGGGTCGAGTCGCTCCGCGGCCCGCAGCCGCACCGAGGCGGCCCGCGGGTTCGCGGCGACCTCCGCCTCCCCGGGCAGTTCGGCGCCCCGGCTGAGCAGCCGGAACGTCGGACCCGACCCGGGAAGCTCGACCGGGAGGTCAACCGGGCCCTTACTGCGGACCCGGTCCGTGAGGGCCGCCTTGGTGAGCCTGTCCTCCAGCGAGTGGTAGGACAGGACCACCATGCGACCGCCCACGGTCAGTGCGTCGAGTGCGGATGGCAACGCTGTCTCCAGCGCTGCCAGCTCTCTGTTTACCTCGATCCGTAAAGCCTGAAACGTTCTCTTTGCCGGGTGCCCACCCGTTCGTCGGGCTGGTGCCGGGATGGAGTCGCGAACCAGCTCCGCCAGGAGCGCGGACGAGGTGATCCGGGCCCGCTCCCGCTGCCGGATGATCGCCGAGGCGATCCGACCGGCGAACTTCTCCTCGCCGTAGACCCGCAGCACCCGGGCCAGGTCCGGATGGGCGTACGTGTTGACCACCTCTTCGGCGGTCACCCCCCGGGTCTGGTCCATCCGCATGTCCAGCGGCGCGTCCTGGGCGTACGCGAACCCGCGGTCGGGCGCGTCCAACTGCAACGACGAGACACCCAGGTCGAACAGGATGCCGTCGATGGCCGGATAGCCCAGCCGGTCCAGCACGTCCGGCAACTCGTCGTAGACGGCGTGCTCCAGGTGCACCCGATCGGCGAACCGGGCCAGTCGGACCCGCGCGTGGGCGAGCGCCTCGGTGTCCCGGTCGAGCCCGATCAGGACCGTCTCCGGATGCGCCTCCAGCACCGCCTCGGCGTGCCCGGCCAGGCCGAGCGTCGCGTCGACGTGGACCGTCCGGCCGCCTCGACCCAGCGCGGGGGCCAGCAGCTCGAGACACCGCTCGAGCAGCACCGGCACGTGCGTGCCGCGCAACTCCCCCATGATGACCCCCACTGGTTGAAACGTCCGTTCTTCTCGTGCGCCTGTCGTCGGACGGCGCTGCCGTCGTACCGCCAGATCCCCATCCGCTCCCGCCTGACACCGGACCGTCGCCCGATGACTGGATCGTGCGCCTGGCACCGGGGAAGTGATGCCAGGAACTCGAAAGCGGCTGGAGATCTCGCAGTACGTCGGGCGCCGTTACCGCCCTACAGACCGCCGGGCAGCACCCCCTCCTCGATGTCGGCGAAGTCGTCTTCGCTCTCGGCGAGGTAGGTCTCCCAGGCGACCTTGTCCCAGATCTCCACCCGCGTGCTCGCGCCGATGACCACCAACTCGCGGTCAAGCGCGGCATAGGCCCGCAGGTGGGCCGGGATGGTCACCCGACCCTGCTTGTCCGGAACCTCGTCGTGCGCGCTGGCGAAGAAGACCCGGCTGTAGGCCCGAGCCGCCTTGTGGGTCATCGGCTGTGCGCGCAACTGCTCCGCGATCCGCTGGAACTCAGGAGTCGGGAAGACGTAGAGGCAGCGCTCCTGCCCTTTGGTGACCACGACACCCCCCGCCAGCTCATCCCGGAACTTGGCCGGAAGGATCAACCGGCCCTTTTCGTCCAGGCGCGGAGTGTGGGTGCCGAGAAACACCGGCCCAACCCCCTCGCCCTTGAGCGGCGTTCGCGGCGCCGCTGACCCCCCGGGCCGGTGAGCCCTCCCGGCCTCACCATTGGTCCCCACTCTACTCCACTTCCCTCCACCCGCAACCAAATTCGCCCGCGTGGCGCGCCTGGCCCGGGGGCAAAACCGCACGTCACAAGGGGTGGAGCGGAGTGGAGGGCAGCAGCCGCCCCTCGGCGTGGTCCGCTTTCCGACATAGATCGACTCCGTCCGGAGGACGCCGACCCGGCCACCCGCACAGCCACCACGGCCGAACGGTTCACCGTCGGCGGCGATCTGGTGGGGCGGGCGGTCCGGTAACCTCGCTCGCGTGACGGACGCGAAAATGCCCCTACGGGCCAAGGTGGCCAGCTCCGTGTCACGGACCGCCGCGGCGCTCTCCCGGGCCGCCGGCCGTGGCGACGGTTCGGTGATCGGCGGGTGGATCGGCCTGAAGATCGACCCGGACCTGCTGGCCCACCTGTCGGCCGGGCGGGCGATCGCGCTCGTCTCCGGCACCAACGGCAAGACCACCACCACGCGGTTGACCTCCGCCGCGGTCGGCGTGCTCGGCCGGGTCGCCACCAACTCGTTCGGCGCCAACATGCCCAGTGGGCACACCTCGGCGCTGGCCAAGGCCGGCAGCACCCCGTACGCCGTGCTGGAGGTCGACGAGCACTACCTCGCCCAGGTGCTGGAGGCGACCGAGCCGCACGTGGTCGCGCTGCTGAACCTCTCCCGCGACCAGCTCGACCGCGCCAAGGAGGTCGCCATGATGGCGCAGCTCTGGCGCGCGGCGCTGGTCCGGCACACCGACGTACGGGTGGTCGCCAACGCCGACGACCCGCTGGTGGTGTGGGCCGCCACCCCGCCGGGCGACCCGGCTCGGGGCATCAACCCGCCGCACGTGACGTGGTTCAGCGCCGGCCAGCGCTGGCACGACGACTCCTGGGTCTGCCCGGAGTGCGGCTCCACCATCCAGCGCTCCGGCGAGCAGTGGTGGTGCACCGGTTGCCCGCTGCGCCGACCGGAGCCGCACTGGGTCGTCGAGGACGAGGGCGTGCTCGACCCCACCGGCGCCTGGCACAAGGTCTCCCTCCAGCTGCCCGGCAAGGTCAACCTCGGCAACGCGGCGACCGCGCTGGCGGTGGCCGCCGAGTTCGGCGTCCGCCCGGTCGACGCGGTGTCCCGCCTCGGCATCGTCACCTCGGTGGCCGGCCGCTACGCGCAGGTCGACAAGGACGGGCGCAACATCCGGCTGCTGCTGGCCAAGAACCCGGCCAGTTGGCTGGAGGCGTTCGACATGGCCGACGACGCGCCGACTCTGCTCTCCATCAACGCGCGCGACCCCGACGGTCTGGACACCTCCTGGCTGTACGACGTCGACTTCGCCCCGCTCCGTGGCCGACAGGTGTTGATCACCGGCGACCGGGCCTACGACCTGGCGGTCCGGCTGGACGTCAACGACGTGCCGTTCCAGCACGTCCGCACGTTCGACGACGCGCTCCGGTCGGTCCCGCCCGGGCGGCTGGAGGTCATCGCGAACTACACCGCGTTCCAGGACATCCGAGCGGAGTTGGACCGTGTCATCTGAGAGTCTGCGAATCGTCTGGATCTACCCCGACCTGCTCTCCACCTACGGAGACCGGGGCAACGCCCTGATCCTCGCCCGGCGGGCCCGTCAGCGCGGGATGCCGGTCGAGGTGCTGGAGGTCCGCTCCGACGAGCGGCTGCCCGCGACCGCCGACATCTACCTGGTCGGCGGCGGCGAGGACGGCCCGCAGGCGCTCGGCGCCCAGCGCCTGCTCGCCGACGGCGGCCTGCACCGCGCGGTCGCCCAGGGCTCGGTCGTGTTCGGCGTCTGCGCCGGCTACCAACTGCTCGGCACCTCGTTCTTCGCCAAGGGCGTGCAGTGCCGCGGGCTGGAGCTGCTCGACCTGTACTCCGACCGGGGCGAGAGCCGGGCCGTGGGCGAGCTGGCCGGTGAGATCGACCCGCGGCTGGGTCTACCCCCGCTGACCGGTTTCGAGAACCACGGCGGCCGCACCCACCTCGGTCCGGAGGTCTCCCCGTTGGCCCGGGTCACCGCCGGGGTGGGCAACGACAGCGCCACCGAGGGCGCCTGGCGCGGCAAGCTGCTCGGCACCTACTCGCACGGGCCGGCGCTGGCTCGCAACCCGGCCCTGGCCGACCTGCTGCTGCGCTGGGCCACCGGGGCACACCAGCTCCCGCCGTTGGACGACACCTGGTCGGACCGGCTCCGCAACGAGCGCCGCTCCGCGGTGGCCGCCGCCCGGGCATGATCCGTGCCGTCCGGCGGCTGCTCCGGCAGCCGTCGGCCGCCCGGTTCGCCCTGCTCGTGCTGCTGATCGGCGGCTGCGGGTTACTGCTGCTCCTGGTGCCCCGGCCGGATCCGGCGCAGCTGCCGCTGGTCGCCGACCGGCTGGGCGACCTCGCCCCGGTGGCGGCGATCCTCGGGGGCGCGCTGCTGCTGGTCGCGCTGGTGCCCCGGACCTTCATCACGCTCGCCGCGGGCGCGATCTTCGGTCCCCTGGAGGGCGCCGCGTACGCCCTGGGCGCCGCGCTGGTGGCCGCGGCGATCGGGTTCACGGTCGGCCGGTTGCTCGGTCGGGAGTTCGTAGCCGAACGGGTCCGCGGTCGGCTGGCCCGCCTCGACGGCTGGTTCGCCCGGCAGAGCGTGGTCGGTGTGGTCACCGTCCGGCTGCTGCCGATCGCCGGCTTCGGGCTGGTCAGCTACGGCTACGGCACGACCGGCGCCCGGGTGCTGCCGTTCCTGGCCGGCAGCGTGATCGCGTCCGCGCCGACCGCCTTCGGGTACGCGGCGATCGGCGCGGCGGTCAGCACCCCCGGCCACGTCAACTGGTACGCCGCCGCCCCGGCCAGCCTCGGCCTGATCGCCAGCCTCGTGCTCATCCACAAGTGGTGGCGCGCCGAGCGCCAGCGCCGTCGCATGCCGGTATGACCGTGCCCGAGCCGACCGACAGCTCTGCCGAGGAGCCACTCACCGGCGGATTCATCGCCGCCGTGGTCCGGGTCGGCGACACGGTACGACGTACCCCGCCCGCCAACCTGGACTTCGTCGGCGCGCTGCTGCGCCACCTGGCCGGGGTGGGCGCGGACCTCGCGCCCCGCCACCTGGGCGTCGACGCCCACGGTCGGCAGATGCTCAGCTACGTCGCGGGGCGGGTGCCGTGGCGGGACCGGGAGGACCCCGAATTCTTCGCCGACCCGGCGCTGGTGCGGCTGGGCCAGCTGATCCGGCGGCTGCACGACGCGTGCGCGGACACCGACCTGTCCGGCGACGCCGAGACCGTGTGCCACCGCGACCTGTCCCCGAAGAACACGGTGTACCGGGACTTCCCCGTCGGGCCGCTCCCGGTTGCCTTCCTCGACTGGGACCTGGCCGCGCCGGGCCGGCGGATCGAGGACGTGGCGTTCGCCGGCTGGCACTGGGCGGCGTTGGGTGAGGACGCCGACCCCGCCGAACTGGGCCGACGGTGTCGCGTTCTCTGCGACGCCTACGAGGCGGCGGCGCCGGCACTGGACCGGGGTGAGCTGGTGGACGTGATGCTCGATCAGATCGGGAGCACCTGGCGGGGCATCGACGCCGGCGCCCAGCGCGGCGAGCCGGCCATGCTCCGGCTGCGCGCCTCAGGCGTGGTCGACGGAATACGCCGCTGGCACAACTGGCTGTACACCCATCGCAGCGTCGTAGCGGCGACCGCCTGTCCTCCGCCGGGGCGACAGGTCCACTGACCTTGCCGTTGACCTGCACCGGGTAGGTCACCGTGTCGGCCGCTACCTCGTTGCCACCGGGCCCCCGACCGTCGACCCCTTCCACACGGTGGCCACGCCCACCGCCGTCGGGGGACCTGGTGATCTTCCAGTACCACCTGGGTGGGTACGTGGCCGACCTGCGAACCGGGTCGTACGTGCGGCTGACCGCCGATCACGCCCACGCGGTCGTCTCGGGCGAGGCGCTGCTGGTGGACCCGGACAACAACTCGGACCCCGCACAGCAGCACGCGTACTCGCTGCCGCGCCCGGACCGGCTGCCGCCACTGCCGCCCTGCCCGTGACCACCGGAGCGCAACCGCCGGGCGGCTGGTCGAGCTGATCCGGCGACTGCACGAGCCGGTGGTGCCGCGACCGGCGGGGGATGCGCCGGAAGGCGTGATGACTCAGAGGCATCAGTATGCCTCTGAGTCATCACGCTCAACGCGGTGCCCGCCTCCGTGGACGTCACGGGGCGTATCGCTCGCGTCAGGCGACGACCGAGACCATCCGGCCCTTGACCACGATGACCTTGCCGGGTTCCCTGCCGGCCAGGGCCGCGGCCACCGCGTCCAGGGCCGCCGCGCGGACGGTCTCCTCGGCGGCGTCGGCGGGAACCTCGATGCGGCCACGGACCTTGCCGTTGACCTGCACCGGGTAGGTCACCGTGTCGGCCACCAGCAGCGCCGGGTCGGCGGTCGGGAAGTCCGCGTACGTCAGCGACGTGTCGTGGCCCAGCTTGCGCCACAGCTCCTCGGCCACGTGCGGGGCGAACGGCGCCACCATCAGCACCAGCGGCTCGGCCACCTCGCGGGGCGTGGCCGACAGTCGGGTCAGCCCGTTGGTCAGCTCGATCAGCTTGGCGATGGCGGTGTTGAAACGGATGCCGTCCATGTCGCCACGGACCCCGTCGATCACCTTGTGCAGCAGCCGGCGGGTCGCCTCGTCGGCCGGGTCCTCGGTGATCCGCAGCGCGCCGGTCTGCTCGTCGACGACGGCCCGCCACACCCGCTGCAGGAACCGGTACGAGCCGACCACCGCCCGGGTCTCCCAGGGGCGGGAGACCTCCAGCGGGCCCATCGACATCTCGTACACCCGGAAGGTGTCCGCGCCGTAGGCGGCGCACATGTCGTCGGGGGTCACCACGTTCTTCAGCGACTTGCCCATCTTGCCGTACTCGCGGTTGACCTCCAGGTCGCCCAGGTAGTAGGCGCCGTCGCGCTCGAAGACCTCCTCGGCCTGCACGTAGCTGCCGCGCGAGTCGGTGTACGCGTACGCCTGGATCATGCCCTGGTTGAACAGCTTGCGGAACGGCTCGAACGACGACACGTGCCCCAGGTCGAACAGCACCTTGTGCCAGAACCGCGCGTACAGCAGGTGCAGCACGGCGTGCTCGGCGCCACCGACGTACAGGTCGGTGCCCCCGCAGTCACCGTCGGCGCGCGGACCCATCCAGTACCGCTCGTTCTCCGCGTCGACGAACCGCTCGCTGTTGGTCGGGTCCAGGTAGCGCAGCTCGTACCAGCAGGAGCCGGCCCACTGCGGCATCACGTTGGTTTCCCGGGTGTAGCGCTTCGGCCCGTCACCCAGGTCCAGTTCGACCTCGACCCAGTCGCGCCGCCGCGACAGCGGGGTCTCCGGGTTGCTGTTGGCGTCGTCGGCGTCGAACGTCTTCGGGGAGAAGTCGTCCACCTCCGGCAGCTCGACCGGCAGCATCTCCTCCGGCAGGGCGATGGCCGCGCCGGTCTCGTCGTACACGATCGGGAAGGGTTCGCCCCAGTAACGCTGCCGGGAGAACAGCCAGTCGCGCAGCCGGTAGGTCACCGCGCCGCTGCCGTGCCCGTTCGCCTCCAGCCAGGCGATGATCGCCGCCTTGGCGTCGGCCACCCCCAGGCCGTTCAGGTCCAGGCCGCGCTCGGGCGCGGCGCTGTTGATCGCCGGGCCGTCCCCGGTGTACGCCTTGCCGTCGAAGCCCTCCGCCGGCTGCACGGTACGGACGATGGGCAGCTCGAAGACCTCGGCGAACGCCCAGTCCCGCTCGTCCTGTGCCGGCACCGCCATGATCGCGCCGGTGCCGTAGCCGGCCAGCACGTAGTCGGCGATGAAGATCGGGATCTGCCCACCGGTGACCGGGTTGGTGGCGTACGCGCCGATGAAGACGCCGGTCTTCTCCTTGGTGTCGGACTGCCGCTCGACGTCGGTCTTGGCCGCCGCCGCCTTGCGGTACGCCTCGACGGCCTCCCGGGGGCTGGCGTGCCCGCCGGTCCAGGCGTCCCTCGTCCCGTCCGGCCAGTTGGCCGGCGCCAGTGTGTCGACCAGCTCGTGCTCGGGCGCCAGCACCATGTAGGTGGCGCCGAAGACGGTGTCCGGGCGGGTCGTGAACACCCGCACCGGCGCCGCGGTGGTCGGGAAGTCGATGTGGGCGCCGGTGGAGCGGCCGATCCAGTTGCGCTGCATCAGCTTGATCGGCTCGGGCCAGTCCAGGCTGTCCAGGTCGTCCAGCAGCCGGTCGCCGTACGCGGTGATCCGCATCATCCACTGCTTCAGGTTGCGCTTGAAGACCGGGAAGTTGCCCCGCTCGGAACGGCCGTCGGCGGTGACCTCCTCGTTGGCCAGCACGGTGCCCAGCCCCGGGCACCAGTTCACCGGCGCCTGCGAGACGTACGCCAGGCGGTGGTCGTCGACGACCTGGCGGCGCTCGGCGACGCTCAGCTCGGCCCAGGCGCGGCCGTCCGGGGTGGGCCGGTTACCGCCCTCGAACTCGGCGATCAGCTCGGCGATCGGACGGGCCCGGCCGGCGTCGCGGTCGTACCAGGAGTTGAAGATCTGCAGGAAGATCCACTGGGTCCAGCGGTAGAAGTCGGTGTCGATGGTGGCCACCGAGCGGCGCTCGTCGTGCGCCAGCCCCAGCCGGCGCAGCTGCGCCTTGTACCGCTCGATGTTCGCGACAGTGGTGGTCCGGGGGTGGGTGCCGGTCTGCACCGCGTACTGCTCGGCGGGCAGGCCGAACGCGTCGAAGCCCATCGCGTGCAGCACGTTGCGGCCGGCCATCCGCTGGTAGCGGGCGTAGCAGTCGGTGCCGATGTAACCCAGCGGGTGGCCGACGTGCAGGCCCGCTCCGGAGGGGTACGGGAACATGTCCAGCACGTACAGCTTCTCCGCGCCCGCGCGCGGGTGGGTCGGGTCGGCCAGCGGGCCGGTCGGGTTCGGTGCGTGGAAGGTGCCCTCGCGCGCCCAGGTGTCCTGCCAACGAATCTCGATCTCGTCGGCCAGGGCTGCGGTGTACCGGAACGGGGGAATGTCGCCCGCCGGTGCGGCTGCCTCACTCATCGTCTCTCCTCGCTTCGCTTCGCTTCGTCTCGGCACCACCGGGCCGGGCCGGCGGCGGGCACAAAAAAGCCCCTCGCGCAGGAGGGGCCGCCGTGCTGTCGCTGCGTTCAGCGCATCAGCACGGCCCGGTAAGAAGCAGGAAGACTCCGGCCATGCCCCGCAGTGTACCTCGCCCACGGTTCGTCCTGTCGGCCCCCGGGTCGGGTCGGGCCCGTTCCCCCGAGCTGGCGAATATCGGTGCGTAACCGACGGACTACCTGCGGGGGTCGGCGATAACGACAAACATGGTTAGCCTGAGAGACTAGTGAGATTCCTGCGGCAAACGAGGCTCGACGTCGCGAACCCAACGGCGGGTCCAGGTGCTCTCTAGAGAGCTGCCGTGACGGCGACGAGGAGGAGGCCCGTGACACAACAGACCTGGGACGAGGTGGGCGGCCTGTTGCCGCACGACGAGTTCCGCGCCGCCAGCGAGGCCATCGTGGCCAACATCGAGCAGGTCATCGAGGGTAAGACCGCCACCGTGCGGCTCGCCCTGGCCGTCCTGCTCGCCGAGGGTCACCTCCTGATCGAAGACGTCCCGGGTGTCGGCAAGACCAAGCTGGCCAAGGCCCTCGCGCGGTCCATCGACTGCACCGTGCGGCGGATCCAATTCACCCCCGACCTGCTGCCCAGCGACGTCACCGGGGTCAGCGTCTACAACCAGGAGACGCACGACTTCGAGTTCCGTCCGGGCGCCGTGTTCGCCAACCTGGTGGTCGGCGACGAGATCAACCGCGCCTCGCCGAAGACCCAGTCGGCGTTGCTGGAGTGCATGGAGGAGCGGCAGGTCACCGTCGACGGGGTGACGTACCAGCTCCAGACCCCGTTCATGGTGATCGCCACCCAGAACCCGATCGAGATGGAGGGGACCTACCCGCTGCCGGAGGCGCAGCGCGACCGGTTCACCGCCCGCATCGCGATGGGTTACCCGGACTCCAACGCCGAGCTGGCCATGCTCGACGGGCACGGCGCCACCGACCCGCTGCACGAGCTGCGCGCGGTCTCCGACGCGGCCATCGTCCGGCAGCTGATCGCCACCGTCCGGCAGGTGCACGTCGCGGACGCCGTCAAGCAGTACGCGATCGACCTGGTCACCGCCACCCGCGAGGCCCCCGACCTGCGGCTCGGCGCGTCCCCCCGGGCGACCCTGCAACTGCTGCGCACCGCCCGGGCGGTCGCCGCCCTGGAGGGCCGCGACTACGTCCTCCCCGACGACCTGCAGGCCCTGGCGGTGCCGGTGCTAGCCCACCGGATCATCCCGACCGCCGACGCGCAGCTCGCCCGTCGCACCACCGACGCGATCGTCTCCGAGCTGGTGCACCGCCTGCCGCTGCCACACGACCGGCAGCGCAACCCGTACGACACCCGGCCCGCCAGCGGCAACGGTCGCGCGCCCTACGAGCCGCGGAGGCCATGACGTGCGTGCCGGGCTACGCGGGCTGACCACCCGCGGGCGCTCCTTCCTCGCCGCTGCGGTCGCGGCGGCGATCTCGGCCGGCATCCTCGGCGAGAAGGACCTGCTCCGGGTGGCCGTGCTGTTGGCCATCCTGCCGTTGCTGGCCGCCGCCTACGTCGGGCGGAGCCGTTACAAGCTGGCCTGCAACCGTTCCTTGGACCCGCACCGGGTTCCGGTCGGCGCCAACTCCCGGGTGGTGCTGCGCCTCCAGAACCTCTCCCGGCTGCCGACCGGCACCCTGCTGCTGGAGGATCGGCTGCCCTACGCGCTGGGCAGCCGGCCCCGGGTGGTGTTGGAGCGGCTCGGCGCGCACCAGGCCAGCTCCGTGGCGTACACGGTGCGGGCCGACGTGCGGGGCCGCTACGACGTGGGCCCGCTGGTCGTTCGGATGACCGACCCGTTCGGCCTCTGCGAGCTCACCCGCTCCTTCCCCAGCACCGACCACCTGACGGTCATCCCGCAGGTCACCCCGCTGCCGTCGGTCCGGCTCCCCGGGGAGTACGCGGGCAGCGGCGACAGCCGGGCCCGCTCGGTGGCGGTGCACGGCGAGGACGACGCGGCGACCCGGGAGTACCGGCGCGGCGACGACCTGCGCCGGGTGCACTGGAAGTCCACCGCCCGCACCGGCGAGCTGATGGTGCGCCGCGAGGAGCAACCGTGGGAGAGCCGGGCCACCGTCGTCCTGGACACCCGGGCGTACGGCCACCGCGGCGAGGGGCCGACGGCCAGTTTCGAGTGGTCGGTCTCGGCCGCCGCGAGCATCGCCGTCCACCTGCGTCAGGCCGGTTACAAGTTGCGCCTGGTCACCGGCTCGGGGGCAGATGTGGACGCCTCGGAGGCCGGCGGGGACGGGGCGCTGCTCGACCACCTCGCGGAGGTACGACTGGATCAGCGCGCCGAGGTCACCGGCCTCGTGCAGCGGGTCCGCCAACGCGCCGACGGTGGTCTGATCATCGGCCTGTTCGGCACGGTGAGCGTGGCCGAGGCGGAGCTGCTGGCCGGGTTGCGCGGCAACGGCGCCACCTGCGTCGGCTTCCTGCTGAACAGCTCCACCTGGCTGAGCCTGCCGGAGAAGGCCCGGGCCGAGGCGGAGCACGCCCACGCCGCCGCCGTCCTCGCCATGTTGCAGAGTGGCTGGCGGATCGTCGGCGTCGACCACGGCGGCCGACTGCCGGCGCTGTGGCCGCAGGCCGGGCGGGGCGCCCAGGGGTTCGCCCTGCGGGCCGCGCTGGCCGAGACGGTCGCCGGCGGTGTGCGATGAACGGAAGGCTCCCCTCATGATCAGCAGTCGGAACATCGGCGTGGTGGCGGCCGCCGCCACGCTGCTGGCCGCCGCGCCGCTGTCGGCCATCTTCCAGGGCTGGACGTGGTTGATCGAGTCCATCATCGCGGTCGCCGTGGTGACCGGGGTGGCCGCGCTGACCCGACTCGCCCGGGCACCAGTGTGGGGTCAGGTGCTGGGCATGCTTGCCGGCCTGGTGCTCGCCCTGACCTGGTTGTTCCCCAGCGGCGAGGAGCTGCTCGCGATCCTGCCCACCCCGGGCACGCTCGCGTACTTCGGCGACCTGCTCGCCGGCTCCATGCAGGACATGCGCTCGTACGGGGTCGAGGTCCCGGACACCGACCCGCTGCTGTTCATCGCCGTGCTCGGCGTCGGCGGGGTCGCCGTGCTGGTGGACGTCCTGGCCGTGGGGCTGCGCCGGCCCGCGCTGGCGGGGCTGCCGATGCTCGCCATCTACTCGGTGCCGGTCGCCGTCTACGTGGACAGCGTCCCCGCCATGCCGTTCGTGGTGGGCGCCGCCGGTTACCTCTGGCTGCTGGTCACCGACAACGTCGACCGGGTACGCCGCTTCGGACGCCGGTTCACCGGTGACGGCCGCGACGTCGACGTGTGGGAAGCGTCCCCCCTGGCGTCCGCCGGCCGCCGGCTCGCGGCGGTCGGGGTGGCCCTGGCGGTGGTGCTGCCGCTGGCCGTGCCCGGCATGACCGGCGGGCTGCTCGACTCGCTCAGCCGGGGGCCGGGCAACGGCACCGGCAACGGGGCCGGCTCGGGCGGCACGTCGGGTCGCATCGACCTGTTCGCCTCGCTCGCCGGCCAGCTCAACCAGTCCCAGGTGGCCGACCTGGTCAAGGTGACCACGTCCGAGCCGAACCCGTTCTACCTGCGCTACGCGGTCGCCGACGAGCTGCGCCCCGCTGGTTTCCAGGCGCGCAGCCCCAGCGGCCGGTCGGTCAACCGGGACCTGCCGAACCCGGCCGACCGGGCCGGTCGAGGCGTGCAGCAGACCACCTACCAGGCGACCGTCGAGGTCACCAAGAGCCTGAGCATGTCGCTGATGCCGGTGTACGCGGAGCCGACCCGCACCGACGACCTCAGCGACAACTGGCTCTACGACACCAACCAGCAGGTCGTCTTCTCCAACCGGGAGAACTCCCGGGGTCGGAAGTACTCCTTCGACTACGTCCGCTCGACCTTCACGCCCGCGGCGTTGCGGGCCGCGCAACCACTGCCCACCGACCACCCCGTACGCCGACAGATGACCGCCACTCCCGGGTCGGTGCCCGAGGTGGAGGAGCTGGTCAAGGGGCTGGTCCAGGGCAAGCGCACGGACTACGACCGGGTGCTGGCGATCTACCAGCACTTCTCGGCGGACAACGGGTTCAGCTACCGGTTGAGCACCGAGAGCGGCAGCAGCGGTCAGGACATCGTCAACTTCCTGACCAACAAGGTCGGCTACTGCCAGCAGTACGCGGCCGCGATGGCCTGGCTGGTCCGCTCGGCCGGCATCCCGGCCCGGGTGGCGTTCGGGTTCACCAACGGCAGCAAGCGCGACGGTGACACCTTCACGCTGACCAACCTCAACCTGCACGCGTGGACCGAGGTCTACTTCGACGGGGCCGGTTGGGTGCCGTTCGACGCCACCCCGGCGTACGGGGTGCCCGGCTCCACCCGGTCCGCCTGGGCGCCGGACACGGACGCACCTGAGCCGTCCAGCCCGGACACCGGCGCCACGGACACCCCGACGGGCCCGGAGGCCTCGGCCGGGCCCGCCGGCCCGGACAACGCCGACCGGGACACCGACGACGGGGTCGCCCTCGGCGGGACGACGCCGACCGAGCAGGCACCGGTCTGGCCCTGGTGGGCAGCGGGCCTGGTGGCCCTGATGGTGCTGCTCGCGGTTCCGGCGCTGGGCCGGATGGCCC